>CAYGSZ010000317.1:0-3158 GCA_964352705.1 uncultured Rhodobacterales bacterium | reverse complement strand
TTTTCCCAGTTTTTAATATCGTTTTTCTTGGCGTGGCCATTCAGATTAGCGAAGATATGGTTCAGCACGGGTGGGTGCCCCGCATCATTCAAGGGTGGGCTGTTGTTTTTCTGCTCTATCAAATCGTTTCCACGTTTGTCACCAGCGCGGCCATTAACCTGATTGTCACCTGGATTGGCGTGCCCCTTGCCGTTCTGTACGTCATTGGATGGTTGGATGATGTCACCCTCTATTTGGATGGGGTTGCGTTTCATGCTGGCGATATTCGTATCTCTGCTTTGGCCCTGGGGCGTACAATACTGTTTGGATTTATCCTGTTTTGGTTGGGCCGGGTCTCCAATGACACCGGCAAGCGTGTCATTCGTAACAACGAGAAAATGGACATTGGCACCCGCGAAGTGTTGGCCAAGCTGTTCGAGATCTCGCTGTTCGCAATCATTTTCCTGTTGCTGCTTCAGGTTGTCGGAATCAATCTCACGGCTTTGGCTGTGTTTGGTGGCGCGCTGGGTGTTGGCCTCGGCTTCGGTCTGCAGCAAATCGCGGCAAACTTTGTGTCGGGCATTATCATTCTGCTGGATCGCTCCATTACCATTGGTGATTACATTCAGCTGGAAGACGGCCGGGGCGGTACCATTCGCGAACTCAGCATGCGGTCTGCGATTCTTGAGACCTACGATGGCAAAGATATCATGGTGCCCAATGAGACTTTTATCACCACGTCTTTCACCAACTGGACTCACTTCAATCAGAAGCAGCGCTATCCCATTGAATTTAGTGTCGCGTATAAAACCGACCTGCCCAAAATGTTTGAAATTTTACGGGAAGTGGTGGCCAGCCATCCGCGGGTTTTAAGCGGTGATGATGTTCCGATTGAGGAACGACCGGACGCTGAAATTGCCAGCTTTGGAGACTCCGGCATTAACATCCTGGTGGAGTTCTGGATGGAAGGCGTTGATGACGGGGCCAATCGTGTTGGCGCCGACCTGCTGCTGATGATCTGGATGGCGTTGAAGGAAAACGGCATCGAAATTCCGTTCCCGCAGCGCGAGATCAAAGTTCTGTCCGACGACAAAAAGCAGCTCGATTAACCCTCCAGCTTTTTCCCGCCATCCCAGCGCTGGCCCATTCCCGCAGGATATGGTGAACTGCTTCAGTCACTTTATACCGGTGCGGGGGGAAGCCACATGAAACGGGTTGCAGGCGCGAGTTTTATCGGAACAGCTTTGGAAGGCTACGACTTCCTTCTTTATGCCAGTGCGGCGGCCTTGGTCTTTGGGCAGTTGTTCTTTCCGGTCACGGAAGATCCGATCATCGGCACACTGCTGGCCTATTCCACCTTTACCGTGGGGTTCATCGCGCGGCCTATTGGGGGCATCATTGCCGGCCATTATGGTGATAAAATCGGGCGCAAACCCATGCTGGTGCTGACCCTTATGGTCATGGGCGTGGCCACCATGCTGATCGGATTTTTGCCGACCTATGCCCAGATTGGGGTTTGGGCGCCCATTCTCCTGACACTGCTGCGGTTTATCCAGGGTTTGGCCTATGGCGGTGAATGGGGCGGCGCGATCTTAATGGTGGTGGAATATGCGCCTGAAAACCGTCGCGGGTTCTGGGGCAGTCTGCCGCAAGCTGCCGTACCGTTTGGGTTCCTGATCGCCACCGCCGTCCTTAGCCTCTGCATTGCCCTCAGCGGCGATCAGTTCCTGGTCTGGGGCTGGCGTATCCCGTTCATCCTCAGCATCCTGCCGGTGCTGGTGGGCCTCTACATTCGCATGAAGATCGACGAAACGCCTGAGTTCCAGAAAATCCGCGAACAAAGCGCGGTCGAGAAAGCCCCGGTCATCCGCGCCGTGAGTCAGTATTGGAAGCAAATCCTGTTGGCCACCGGCGTGTTTGTTCTGGTCAGCGGGCCGTATTACATCATCATCTCGTTCATGTTGTCCTACGGCACGGGCACCTTGGGCGTGCCGCGTGAAGTGATGCTCACCGGCGTGCTGATCGCCTCTGGCGTGCAGATTTTCGCCTGCGTTGGTTTCGCCGCGCTGTCCGATGTGGTTGGACGACGCCCGGTGCTGTTTGGTGGCGGCCTGTTCATGCTGCTCTATGCGTTTCCGCTGTTCTGGATGATCAACACCGGCGAGCCCCTCATCATCTGGGGGGCCCTCAGCCTCGGCCTGTTTGCTTTCGGGGCCTTGTACGGCCCCATCGCCGCCTTTTTTGCCGAGCTGTTTGTCTCCAACGTGCGCTACACGGCGGCCTCTTTGGGCTATCAGGTGGGACAGGTGTTTGGCGGCGGCATTGCGCCCTTTGTCTCGACCGCATTATTGGCGATGACAGGGGGTGCATACTGGCCCGTGGCTGTCTATATGATGGTGCTGACGGTCATTGGCTTAGCCAGCATTTGGGCACTGGCGGAAACCAGACCCCAGTCCTAACCACCTAAAGGCAATCGACGATGATAGAACTACAATTGCTGGTCACAACCTTTGTGCTGCTCTGGGCGGTGATTGATCCCATCGGCACGGTGCCGGTGTATCTGGCCGTGACGGCAAAGCACGATCCATCTGAATTGCGCAAAATCGCCATCCAATCCGTGCTCATTGCCGCGGGGATTTTGGTGTTCTTTATTGTTGGCGGACAGTTTGTACTCGACGGCATGAACGTACCGCTGTCGGCTTTTCAAGTCGCAGGCGGTCTGGTGTTGTTCGCCTTTGCGTTCAACATGATCTTTGGTGAAAGCAAGCCCGAGGAAGAAGTGCGCATCGCCCGCAAAGCCGTCGATACCGCCATCTTCCCCCTGGCCGTGCCCAGCATCGCAGGGCCGGGCGCAATGATGGGAGTGGTTATGCTGACCGACAACAACCGGTTCGATGTTATGCATCAGCTTACCACCACCTCTGTTTTGTTTGCGGTGCTGGCTATTCAGTTGCTGATTTTGCTGGGGGCGCAGCATATTCACCGGCTCATCGGCGATGCCGGGGCCAGCATCATCAGCCGGGTTATGGGAATCATTCTGGCCTCGGTGGCGGTTAACAGCGTGCTCTCGGGCCTCAGAGATTTCTTCGCCGCATAACGCGGGGTGTAAAGACGCGGGCCGTAGGAGAGAAAACACCGCCATGATGACCTGCTATAAAAAAAACCAGGACCGGCTTGTG
>CAYGSZ010000316.1:0-3164 GCA_964352705.1 uncultured Rhodobacterales bacterium | reverse complement strand
ATTGCCATGCCGCGCTCGCCCTATCCCTGGATGGCCATGAGCTATGCCCTTGGCGAAGACGAAACAGCCGCGTTGTTAAGCACCATTATCGCTCAGCAAGAGCCGAAACTTTTGGCCCGGTATGCCGACATTCGCGCCCGCGTGCTCAGCGGCGAGTTTCCGGTGGCCATCGGCACCGATATTTTCTCGCTGCAAAAACGCGGCGCCCCGGTCGCCCACCCGGATATTGATCTGTTGGTGCTGTCGTCTTCGGGTGCCTTTGTATTAGAGGACGCCGAACATCCTGCCGCTGCAAAGCTGTGGGCGTTGTGGGCTGTGTCTGCCGAAGGCCAGGCCACCTTGGAAGAGGCCCGCAGTTATTCGCTCGCGGAAACCCCCGGCACGATGCTCAACGCTTACGCCGAAGGCCGACGCGTAGTTCATGTCCCCTTTGACTGGCGTTTGGAAAACCACGACCGTTTATCTGAAAAGTTTTTGGCTATTCTCGGAGGTGAGGGCGCACTCGAGGAAGAGTAACGCACCTCTTGCTTTTTAGCCCATGCCAGCCACATCACCCTTAATCGACGCCCGCTGCGCGCCGGTGTCATCGCCCAAGGCTTTCAGCACCATCGTTAGCTGACGCCACGCTCGTATATTCTTGGGCTTCAAGGCCGTACGTTCCGAGAGCAAACCCCGTGCCGTTGTCCACTGCTCGGCCCGGATGGCGGCATCTATCAGAATCTCAGCAAACAGGTCCCGTTGCGCATGAGAGCCGCCGATGAGATGGACATGATCGCGCACGGGTTCCAACTGCGCGACGCACCCGGCAAAGTCTTTCGCTTGATAGGCCGTTACCGCCGCGCAGAGGTCGTAGCCAACCGCACTGGCCACGTGCGCATAAGTATCATCCTGCGCGTCGCGATAAGCATCGATGGAGTTTACGTAATCTGACGCAGCCTCTGCATCGGTCGCGCCCAACGCCAAGGCAAAATGCGCATCGACAAACGCGAGCAATTTATCATCAACACGGCCTTTGGCTTTTTCGCCGAGGACCGCCCAGCGATCTCCAACATCAACGCCCTCTAATTCCAGCCGCGCCAAAATCGAAATATCATTGGTCAGGTCCAGATATTCATCGGACGCCGGATCAAAAATCCCATCGTCATACAGCGCCAGCAGTTCATCGTGTCGCCCGGACTCAAACAACATCAGCCCTTTGTGCCAGGCCAGGTGATGTCGAAAGTTATTCCAGTTGTCGTAGTTCCCCTTGGAGTCCAGCCAGGTAATGCCATCCTGCCGGCGATCTTCCATCTCGCACACATGGGCGACCGTATGCACGGCCCAGGCATCGGCTTCGTTGAGGCTCACCGCCGCGCGACCAAGCGACTCTGCGCGCGCATAGTCGCCCGTTTCTTCCAAGCCGAACGCCCGCATCGACAGCATATAACCATAGGTCGGCAGGTCTTCGCGACCTTCCCAGGCATACCACACACGACCCACGGAATTTCTGACATTGGCGGCGTCGCCCATGTAGAAATGCGTGTAGTGCAACATCTTCACGGCCAGCACATCCATGGGGTAATCGCGGATGATCTCTTCCCAGGCCGCCGTCGCGCCAACCAGATCTAGCGCGCACCACGCCTCCAGCGCTTTCACATGCAACCGCTCACGCGGCGTGGCGGTGGCGGCCCCACGTTGTGCGGCTTCCAACGCCTGTTGCGCTTTGGCCACCAGCTTGCGCACGCCCATCATATGCATGAAGTAGCCCCGCAGCACATTGGCGAGCACCATTTCGCTGTCTTGGGCGTAGGTGGTTTTCAGCAGATCGCCGATGTCTTTACCAAATCTGAGATACGCAACCAGGGTACGGTCGAAGGCCTCCGCCGCCTCTTGGCTGGCAGCGGTGATTTCAAGCCCTGTATGATCTCTGATCATGAAAACCCAACCTGATCTGTACTCATACGTGTGTGTTACCTTTAGGGGTCCGCTTAATCATCTAGCATCAGTCATCCAGCATGGCCTGACCCCAAGCGGGGGACAGCGGCACATAGGCCTCGGGCCCGATGTTCAAAGATGAAATATCCATGATGTGCGTCCGCATGCCGCGCATGAACCCGGCGGTTGAGCGCGCCCAGGCCAGCTTGGTGCCGTCCGGCGACAATGACGGCAAACCGTCAAAGCCTTCATAAGTGGTCAAACGGAACGGCTCACCGCCCGCAAGATCACCCAAATACACATCCCAGTTGTTGGCCTCGCGAATACGCACAAATACATAGTGTCGACCATCGGGCGCAGGATAAGGTGCCCAGTTCATATCCTGATCAAAGGTATACCGCCGCCAGTCAGAGCCATCGTGCTTGATGGTAAACACCGTCATCGGTGTTGGGCTGACTTCACCATATTCAGATTCACGCCACGCCCGGAACATGATGGTTTCATTGTCCGGCATGAAGAACGGCGCGCCCTCCTGCCAGTCTTCCGTGAACGTCACCTGTTGCTCGCCCGAACCATCGGGCCGCATTTTCCACAGGTCCATCTGACCGTCGATCATGCGGCCAAACACAATCCATTGCCCGTTCGGCGAAACAGACACTTCCGCCTCGTAATATTTATTGTTGGTCAGCCGCACACGATTGGAGCCATCAATATCAGAACTGTAAAGCTCAGCCCCTTGCGGATATTCGTCCTGGTCCGACCAGTTGCCCACTGGCATATCCATGTTGTCGCGGGTGGAGGTCCAAACGATTCGCTTCTGGTCGGGAAAGAAATACGAGCACGCATCCTGACCCTGATCATTGGCCGCCTGCAAATTGGTGCCATCAATAGAATAGGTGTAGGTCAGATTACCCATTGAGCCGGGCCGCGACGTCACCGCGCGCGGATCATTGGTCTGCGCAATCATATGGTAGCTGTCCGGCGCAAAGTAGGCTTCCGCCGACACCGGCACACCAGGAATATCGTAATAAGGGAACGCTTCATCGTACATAATCACAATGTCAGGATTGCCCGCGCCGAATCCGCCGTCTGCTCCCGAACTCATTCGCGAAGTTTCAGTCGCCGCACATCCTGCCAGCACCACTGCCGCCAGCACTGATCCGATCATTTGATGTTGCATGAATTTTGCCTCCCCAGGTCAAATTTACCACCGAATACCCCTATGACACCTGAGGACGCTTCCTGTGGCA
>CAYGSZ010000315.1:1512-3174 GCA_964352705.1 uncultured Rhodobacterales bacterium | reverse complement strand
CCCATGGAGTTGGAAGCATCCAAGCACGATCTCAACTACATCAAGCTCGATGGCACCATTGGCTGCATGGTCAACGGCGCGGGTCTGGCCATGTCGACCATGGATATCATCAAACTGCGCGGTGGCGATCCAGCCAACTTCTTGGATGTTGGTGGCGGCGCGACCAAAGAGCGCGTGACCACGGCGTTTAAAATCATTCTGTCCGATCCCAACGTCGAGGGCATTTTGGTCAACATTTTTGGCGGCATCATGCGCTGTGATGTCATCGCCGAAGGTGTGGTCGCGGCAGCGAAAGAGGTCAGCCTCACGGTGCCTCTGGTGGTGCGTCTTGAAGGCACCAATGTGGAACTGGGCAAAAAGATTATGGCCGACTCCGGTCTTCCAATTATTTCTGCCAATGATCTGGGCGACGCCGCCGAGAAAATTGTCCAAGCGGTGAAGGAGGCAGCGTAATGGCCGTTCTCATTGACAAAAACACGAAAGTCCTGTGCCAAGGGTTCACCGGCAGTCAGGGCACGTTTCACTCGGAACAGGCTATTGCCTACGGCACGAAAATGGTTGGCGGTGTCACGCCGGGTAAGGGCGGCACCACGCATCTCGATCTCCCGGTGTTCGATACGGTGGCCGATGCGGTTGCAGCCACGGGCGCAGATGCGTCAGTGATTTATGTGCCGCCGCCGTTTGCCGCCGACGCCATTCTGGAAGCCATTGATGCAGAAATCCCCTTGGTGGTGTGCATCACCGAAGGCATTCCGGTGTTGGATATGGTCCGCGTCAAGCGGGCGCTGGACGGCACGTCCACACGTTTGATCGGGCCTAACTGCCCCGGTATTATTACGCCGGGCCAATGTAAAATCGGCATCATGCCGGGTCACATTCACCAGCCGGGTAAAATCGGTGTGGTCTCACGCTCCGGCACGTTGACCTACGAAGCTGTTGGTCAAACCACGGCGGCGGGTCTGGGTCAAACCACCTGCATCGGCATTGGTGGCGATCCGGTCAACGGCACCAACTTTATTGATTGCCTGGAAGCCTTCCTGGCCGATGATGCCACCGAAGGTATCATCATGATCGGCGAAATTGGCGGCACAGCGGAAGAAGAAGCAGCCGAGTTCTATACCAAGTCCAAGGTCAAGAAACCCATCTGTGGATTCGTGGCCGGTATTACAGCCCCGCCGGGCAAACGGATGGGACACGCGGGCGCGATCATCTCGGGCGGTCAAGGCACCGCAGAGTCAAAAATTGAGGCCATGAAAGCCGCGGGCTTTTTTGTCGCGGAAAGCCCTGCAGCCCTTGGTTCGACCATGCTGAAGGCCATGAAAGGCTAGCGTAGCGGCTCAGCTAATACTATCGCCGCACCGCCAGGCTTTTCCTAGCATTATGGGCGTTTCGTCGGCCACTTCGGTGGTGCGGGCGGGAACTTCCGGCCTCGCCAAACGTTTGTATGAGTATAAAGGCCCAACATGGGCCTGACCCGGCCTGTCGCGTTTATATTAAACGTGCGGGCGAGAACCGGAGATGACTCATGCGAGACGCTCTACTGGCAATGCTAGCCTTAACCTTATTTGCTATCCTGTCTTCCCCGTCCTTGGCAGGTTCGTCTGCTCAAGCAAATGCAGATCCGTCTTCGAAAGCAAATGCAGACTCGTCTGCGAAAGCAAA
>CAYGSZ010000315.1:0-1412 GCA_964352705.1 uncultured Rhodobacterales bacterium | reverse complement strand
CCCGGCATAGCCAAGAAAGTCGCACGAGGTAAGCCGCTGCCGCCGGGCATCGCGAAAAACTATTTACCGTCAGATTTAGAATCACGTCTTCCGGCACGTGAGGGTTACAGCAGGGTGATTGTCGATGACGATGTTCTGCTGACGTCCATCGCCACCGGCGTGGTGGTCGATATTATTGAAAACGTCCTGAACTAGAGACTTTAACAGACCAGCAAGAACTGATCTTCAAGACGAAAGGTATTTCAGTCATGAAAAGTTTCAGCCCACACTTCAGCTCTAAAGCCTGTCTCGTAAGCGGTGCGCTCCTGGTGTTGTCTGCGTGCGGTTCCACCAATTCCGAGACTGCCTCAAACACCTGCTTCTACACAAATTCAGTGGATAGTTTTGAAGCCGTGGATAACGATACCCTGCGCATTCAAACGGGTCCGACCACCTGGTATGAAGCCGATCTGCTGGGCACTTGCCTCAATCTGCGCTTCGAGCAATCGCTGGCCTTTGAGGGTGGGGTTGGCAATCGAATCTGTGACGGCGCTGCAGGCGGATATGTCATCACCGATCAGGACCGCTGCGCCATCACATCAGTGCGCCGTGTTATGGAGTCCGAGTAAGGCGTTTTTTTTACCGTCAATATGTCTTGGCGGATCGCAGTATATTTCTTGGCGGATCGCCAGGAACCGCCTTACGATAAGGCATGGTTATTTGTGACGATCCTGCGTTTGTGTTTATCCACGTCCAGAAGTCTGCTGGCACGTCCATTAAGGGCGCGTTGGCCTATTACGATCTGATGCGCCAAGGCGAGCGCGTTGATCCGGCAAAACGCACGGCGTGGATTGCCTCTAAAAATCTTCCCGAAGCTGTGTTGGGTTTACCCACGCACGCGACCGCGCTTCAGGTGCAAACCTGCATCGGAGCCAAGCACTTTGACTCGCTGTTTAGCTTTGCCGTGGTGCGCAATCCGTGGGACCGGGAGTTATCCTGGTACACCTACAATCTGCAACTGGCAGCAGGCCCAGATCACGACAAGGTTAAACCCTATAAAGATTTTAACGACTATGTGCGCGGCTATCTGGACGCGCATGGCACGCTGCTCGCGCCCAGCCCCCAGGCCCGTCATCTCAATGACCGTGCGGGTGCCCAGCTTGTGAAGCGCGTGCTCAAATACGAAACCCTACACCACGATTTCACGGCGGTGGTGGATGACTTATCCTTGAGCGGTGTCGAGCTGGATCATTTCAACCAAAGTTACCATGCGCCCTGGACCGAAGCGTACACGCGCGAGACCTTTGATCTGGTCAAGCCGCGTGCTCAAGCAGACGCCGATGCCTACGGCTATCCAGACGAGGCCTCAGCCTACGGCATTTCCTAATCAGTGAGTTGCGTTCCTGGTTAAGGCGGGGTGCTGGCCCGGGCGG
>CAYGSZ010000314.1:0-3177 GCA_964352705.1 uncultured Rhodobacterales bacterium | reverse complement strand
ACGCGCTGTGTGATGCGCTTGCAAGCGAAGCCGCTGACAACGTCCACGGCCTTTGTTGGCATAAATGATTTTCAATCGGTCATCGGGTTTTTGTCTCTGTTGGACTCAAAGCTGAGCGGCGGCCTTGGGGCCTTTGAGGTGATGTGGCGCGAATATTATGACTTCGTGTGCGAGCGCTGCCCCTCGTTGAAGCCGCCCTTAGAACCGAACTACAAATTCTACGTTGTGACCGATGCTCTGGGCGCGGACCCGGACGGTGATGGCGAGCGTTTTGAAGGCATTATGGAAATTGCACACGCTCAAGGCTTGATCCAGGACGGCGTGATCGCTCAGTCAGATGCCGACCGGGATGACCTGTGGGCCATCCGGGAAGGGGCTGGTGAAGGCTTTCGCACACTGTCGCCCATGTTTACCTACGATGTGTCTATGCCCATATTGACTATGGAAGATTTCGGCACCCGCGCCATGACAGAGGTTGAGTCGGCCTTTCCTGGGGCGACAACGTTGGTTCTGGGTCACCTGGGAGATGGAAATTTACACGCCGTGGTCGCGGTCGGGGACGGGTCGGACGAGGCGCACCGCAAGGTCAACGATATTTTGTACGGCATAATCCGTGAGCTTGGCGGGTCTGTATCTGCGGAACACGGCATTGGCACCGAGAAGCGCGATTATCTCGACTGGAGCCGCACAGAAGCTGAGGTTGAGGTGATGCGCGCCCTCAAGCGAACTCTTGATCCCAAGGGCATTCTTAATCCTGGAAAGGTGCTTTAATTAGCCTTACGCTCCATCGCGCTGCATCACGCCGACACCCTCAACAACCGCATCGGACGGATGCAGAATGATCAGGTCATTCTCAGACAAGCCCTCTGTCACTTCGGCTTCTAAAGTATTGCGTTGTCCGAGGGAAATTTTGCGCAGGCGCGCGGTGCTGTCCTCATTGACGAACACGGCCCAGCTTTCGCCTGAGCGGAACAACGCGCTGATGGGGAGTTTCAGGACGTCTTTTCGATCCTGCACGACAACGCGGGTTTCAACGCGGTAGCCATGGCCGAGGCTTTGCCACTCCGTTTGAGGCGAGACGAAGTCAATCACCACATTGACGCGCTGCTCTTCGATGCCCAAGGCGGATATTTTTGTAAACCCAAACGGCTCAACCAAACGGACACGGCCGTCTAAGGGCTGCGCGCCGCCCCAATCGTCGATGATCACGCGGTCGCCCGGTTTGATTTTGACAGCATCGGTAGACAAAAGATCGACGACGATTTCAAGCTTTGCGGGATCACCCAGTTCCATCAGCGGCGTACCAGCCGCCAGAACGCCTTCGCTTTCTTGCAGCACCCGCAACACACGCCCGTTAATGGGTGCGCGAACAGGGATGAGGTCTTTGTTGTCGGCATCAGCACCGCTGTCAACTTGCCGCGCGGTGATCAGGGTTGCACGCGCAGACTCCAGATCAGCACGGGTTTTGCGCAAACTGGCTGTTGCCTGAGCCAACTGCGCTTGGGCAGTGCGGCGCGACAGTTGGCGTTGATCAAGCGTGGCTTGTGAAATGGTGCCGCGCTCGGCCAGAGGGACTGCGCGTTTCAGTTCCGCGTCTGCAAATTCCAACTGGGCTTGAGCGCGGGTTTGCTCTGCTTCTGCGAGTCCGACCGCGGCTTCAGCGGCCTTGATAAAGGCTTCTGCTTCTGTCCGGCTGCGGACATCAAGCATGGCGGGGTCAGAGGGTTCAAAGAGGGCCAGGACCGTGTCGCCTGCGACGGCGGTGTCCCCGGATTCGATATCAATGCGGCGCACCCGTCCCGCTACGGGGGCGGACACAACGTAGACATCTTTGAGGCGGGTTTGGCCTTCATCGTCGATGGTGACCAGCAAATCCCCGCGCACCACAGAGGCCACATCCACACCCACCGGCTGCGGTTGCAGGGACAGGCCAATCAGCGCGGCAACCAAGAGGAAGATGGTTCCGATCACCAGAGTTCGGCGCGATACCTTAGGCACTCAACGACTCCTTTTACCTTACTCGCGTGTCTTCAGGGCTGAAACTAAGTCCAGTCCAAAGATACGATGACGGGTGATGGCCCCGCAAATCACGGCAGACACACACACGACGATAACCGCGTACCCATACGTGGCGTTTTCGATCACGAACGGAAAATTATACATATCGGTGGCGAGCATGGGCGACATGGCCAAAGCCATGCCATAGCCAAGCACGCAGCCGACGGGCAGGGAGATCAGGGTTAAAATACCCAATTCACCGAGCAGAATGTAGGTGACTTCTTCGCGGGTGAACCCGAGCACGCGCAGACTCGCCAGGGCGCGGGCGCGCTCTGAGAGGGCAATGCGGGCTGCGTTGTAGGCCACACCGAACGAGATCAGGCTCGCAAGGGCAACATAGAAGCCGATCATGACGTTCATGGTGCTGTCCATGGTCTCTCGAAAGCCGGCCAAGGTGGCTGTTTGTTGCGCAATGCCGGCAACGGCTGGCGTGTCTTTCAACTTGGCATACAGCGCGTCGGCATAACGACTATCGACGAGCACATGGACACTGGTCACCGTCGGTCCTTCTTTCATCAGTCGGTTGACGGCGTCGATGTGCATGTAAGCCTGAAAGCCCAAATATTCTTCTACCAACCGAACGATTGGAATTTCCACAACAGGGCGGCGTTCTTGCAGAACCTCCACCGTGACCATATCGCCAATCTTTAAGTTCAGGTCTTTCGCGATATGGGTTGAGAGCGCAAGACCACCTGGCGGCGGTTCGATGACCTTCTGGTCGCTGTCGAGCAGTCGCGCGAGATCGGCATTGGAAACGATGCCCTGAATGGACTTGCGATCTGACAGATGGCCATTGCGCAGGCGCACGGCGACGCTGCGCACCGGCTGGGTTGTTAGTACCCCCGGAAGGTTCTGAATTTCCTGCTCAATGGTGGCAGGCCTTGGCTCGACGAAGGAGACCGTGAGAGTCTGGCGTTCGGCCTGAAAGAAATAAACCTCAATCACCCGTTCCACAGAGTCGAGGAAGAACAACGACATAATCATCAGCGCCACCGAGAAGGCAACGCCGATGATGGTCATCCCTGCGCGAACCGGGAACCGCGTGACGTGGCGGAAGATCATCCGTGTCGGCTGGCTGATGGTGAACTGCGCCAGAAAGCGCGTCAGAACGCCTTCTTT
>CAYGSZ010000313.1:0-3177 GCA_964352705.1 uncultured Rhodobacterales bacterium | reverse complement strand
TTGCTGCTGTGGAAGTTCTCCCGTGCAAGCCAGGATGAATAAAACCGGAGCACGGATTAGCCCGGCTCATGTCTCAGTTAGACGAAGATCTCATCGTCCACGTTCTCGCCGTTGGGGACATGCAGGCTTATGGTGTTTTGATCGCACGATATCAGGACCGCGTCAGGCGGACGCTGT
Source organism: uncultured Rhodobacterales bacterium (assembly GCA_964352705.1). Taxonomy (GTDB): domain Bacteria; phylum Pseudomonadota; class Alphaproteobacteria; order Rhodospirillales; family Rhodospirillaceae; genus WLXB01. The sequence goes on along the minus strand of CAYGSZ010000313.1, from coordinate 3,000 downwards.
TGCGACTCACCGCTGGCGATCGATCTCAGTCAGACGATTTAGCGCAAGACACGTTTCTGAAGGCCTTCGACAAACTCTCCACGTATCGTGGGCCGGGTTCTTTCGGCCCGTGGCTATCGCGCATTGCAACGACTCAGTTTCTTCAAGCCAAACGCAAGGAGGGGACGGTGCGGACGGCATTGGCGGAACTGGGTTCAGAGGAACAACAAACCACCCGTCAACCGATGGCCGAAACGATGGATTTAGACAAAGCTTTGGCCACATTGAAACCGGATGAGCGCAGCGTCATCGTATTGTGTTTTGGAGAGGGTATGAGTCATCGCGAAGTTTCTGAAGCAACGGGTTTACCGCTTGGCACGGTAAAATCTCATGCCAACCGAGGGCGGGATAAACTGAGGCAACTCTTGGGACATACTCAAGATCAAGAAGACGATCACACACAAGGACAAAAATAATGTCACAGCAAGACATTGACGCAGTACAGAACCATGAAAACGATGGTTGGTTAACCAATCTGTTCGCATCCGCATCAGGGCCCGTAATCGACTCTGCTTTCGTTGAACGCGTCATAAACCGGTTGCAAAGGCGTACACGCTTAAGACTTCTGATCCTGTTCACGACGGGTACAGCTGCGGCATTGATCACCCTATGGCAGATTTCTGGGCTGGCACTTGCTGTGCCCTCACCCAATTTCGAGATCATGAAGATACCGGACTGGTTGAGCAGCCCACAGACCACCATTGCGGCAACAGGCACCCTCATTGCCGTGTTTTTTATGTGGATGATTGCCGAAGACGTATAAAACGACACACGCGACACAATAGGGGTGTACCGCATCTGAATATGCAAGGTGCGAGACCTCAAAAAATACGCTAGATAAGGACGTAAAGTTAAATTCCTTACCGTCCTGTAGAGCCCCATTATGAATGACCCCAACGACATCGTGCGCCATGCCTCTGGATTGCAGCAGTCAGGAGACCTTCAAGGCGCAGAGAAAACCTACCGAACGGCTCTGGCAACGGGCATTGATCACAAGAATATTTACATAGGTTTAGCGGCGTTCTTGGAGTCACAAGGACGCGTGTCAGAAGCGCGCGGCACACTCAATGCGGCCATCGCCAAATACCCAGACTCTCCGGCCGTGACCTCGGCTATTGGAGCTCTGCTGATGCGCTTAAACGATACACACAATGCTGCTGGTTATTTTGAGAAACTGGCGGAACTTCGCCCCGGTCATCTGGGGGCTCATTATGAACTGGCAATCGCATATGCCAGAAACATGGACTGGGACCGTGCACGGGAAAATGCCGAAAAGGTGCTGATCGCTCACCCTAATGCGCGCGGAATGCTTCAAATTAAATCTACAGCCCTGTCCTTCTCTGGCGACATTATTCAAAGTTTAGCCGTCTACGACCATTTGGCCACTGTCAGACCCTTGGATTACAAGCCTGCTATTTCCCAACGCAAAAACGGGAACATTTTAATATTCAACCGCAACAACCCTAGTCCTCGATACGCTGAGCTTTCTGAACAATATGAACTCATGCACAGTGCAAATCAGAGTGAAGGCGACCTCACATTTGCTGGCATTTTGACCTTCCTGCGTGTCGCTCCCTACATCAGAGATCTGTTCAAAGACAAAGGCTATAAAACCTTACTGGACTACGGTGGAGGCCAGGGCCAGCAATATACGTTGCAAAATATACGCGATAAATCTGATGCGTCTTATGAAGACATGCCAGCGTATCTCGGCGTTGGCACGGTCAAAGTTTACGATGCTGGCAGACCCGAAACCGCGTCTGCAGTGGGCCAAAAATATGACGCAGTCATTTGCACCGATGTCTTAGAGCATTGCGATCGTTTAGACCTACCTTGGATTGTCCGTGAGTTATTCGAGCATGCAGAAAAAGCTGTGTTTGCCACAATCGCCACATACCCTGCTGGTAAGCACCTGCCGAACGGCGAAAATGCGCATTGTACGCTGGAGTCTGCTGACTGGTGGTCGGCGCTGTTTACAGCGTGCGCGCAAGAATTTCCGAAGATTAACTATGCCTATCTCGTGGTCAATGACGCTGGATTTAATGCCGTAGAAGCCTTTGCCGGCGGGCCAAACGGGCCTTCTGCATAGCTGAGATCGAGTGGAGTTAATCATGGCTATGGACATCTTGACATGAAGCGTTTGGACGGAAAAACAGCGTTGGTCACCGGCGCGGCGGGCGACATCGGTGCAGAAATCGCACGCCGATTTGTGGCCGAAGGCGCTGTGGTTTGCGTGTCTGATATCAACCAGAAAGCTGGTGAGTCACTGGCAAAAGAACTAGGTGCTCCAGCGTTTTTTGCGGCCCTGGACGTGACGCAGGAAAGCGACTGGGAGGCTGTTTTAGAAACACTTTTGGCCCGACATCAACGCCTGGATATTCTGGTCAACAACGCCGGTACTCTGGAAACAGGCAACATCGAAAATACTTCGCTGGCACAATGGCAACGCATTCAAGGCGTCAATGCAACCAGCACATTTCTAGGCTGTCAGGCGGCTGTTAAAGCCATGAAAGAGACAGGCGGTGGAGTGATCATCAACATGGCGTCACAGGCAGCTGTTCGACCCAGGTCCTCCACTACTGCCTACGCGGCGTCAAAGGCCGCCATTGTGAACTTAACCAAAACCGTCGCATTGCATTGCGCTGAGCATGACTATGGTATTCGCTGCAATGTCATCCTGCCCGGGGCGATTGACACCCAGATGATTTACAAAAATCGCACGACAGATCAATCTCAAGAGGACTTCGTCGCCTCAGTCAATGCCCGCTACCCCATGGGCCGTATGGGGACGGCACAAGAAATTGCGGACGCAGTAGTCTTCCTGGCCAGCGACGAAAGCCGCTTTATGACGGGGACTCAACTGCGCGTCGATGGTGGCGGAACGATTTAAGAAAATCCGCTGTTTGTGGGCTTGTCCGTGGGACGAGATGTTCTTGTTTGTGGGCTCGTCCGTGGGACGAG
>CAYGSZ010000312.1:0-3184 GCA_964352705.1 uncultured Rhodobacterales bacterium | reverse complement strand
AGCCGGGCCAAATCGGAGAGGACGTACCACCATGTCTCAAGAAGCCACAGGCCCCCTGGCGGGGCTCCGCATGATCGAAATGGGTCAGCTTTTGGCGGGACCATTCTGCGGCCAGCTGATGGGCGACTTTGGCGCCGAGGTCATTAAGATCGAGCAGCCAACCGTAGGCGACCCGATGCGTGAATGGGGCCGTGAACTGGTCAACGGCAAATCCCTATGGTGGCCGATTCTGGCGCGCAACAAAAAGTGCATTACTTTGAACGCCCGCGTTCCTGAAGGACAGGAGATCATCAAAGAACTGGTCAAAAAGTCAGACTTCCTGCTGGAAAACTTCCGCCCCGGCACCCTGGAACGCTGGAACCTAGGCTATGATGTGCTCTCGGCCATTAATGAAGCGATCATCATGATCCGCGTTTCGGGTTATGGACAGACTGGCCCCTACGCCCACAAAGCCGGTTATGCGGCTGTCGGCGAAGCCATGGGGGGGCTTCGCTATGTGATCGGCGATCCGTCCACACCACCAAGCCGCGCTGGCATTTCCATTGGCGACACCCTGGCCGCGACGTATGGCTGCCTGGGCGCTTTGATGGCGCTGCACAACCGTCACGTCACCGGCAAAGGCCAGGTGGTCGACTCGGCCATCTACGAAGCCGTGTTCGCCATGATGGAAAGCCTGGTTAGTGAATACGACAAGACGGGTCATATTCGTGAGCGCACGGGCTCGATCCTGCCGCAGGTCGCGCCCTCCAACATCTATGAAGCTAAGGACGGACAGTTCCTGATTGCCGCCAACCAAGATACGGTGTTTGGACGTTTGTGTGCCGCCATGGGTGAGGCCGAACTGGCCAAAGACGCGCGCTATGCGACACACCATGCACGCGGCGAAAACCAGACCGAATTGGACAACCGGATCAACGACTGGACCAAGACCAAGACCGTCAAGGAATTGGAAGCCGCTATGGATGAAGCGGGTGTACCGTCGGGTTTGATTTATCGCGCGCCTGAGATGCTGGAAGACGCACACTTCAAAGCCCGTGAGGCGATCATTGAAGTGGCCGACAAAACCATCGGCTCGCTGAAGATGCAAAACACCTTCCCGAAATTCTCGCGCACACCGGGTAACGTGCGTTGGACCGGACCGGACCATGGTGAGCACAACGAGCATGTTTACAAAGACATCCTCGGCATGACCGACAAACAAATCGGCGATTACAAAGAAAAAGGCATCATCTGATCCGTACCTAACGATCAGACACACGCATAAGGATTGCCAGCATGGCTGATGAAAAAAACCTCAACCAAGATTATGACAAAGCCGGATTCGGCGGCGCTCTGGATTTCGGCAAGAAGCCGGCCTTGCTGCTGATCGACTTTGCCAAGGCTTACATCACCAAAGAGTGTGGGTTGTACGCCGGGGTTGAGGACTCAGCAGAAGCCGCACGTCAGCTTTTGGCGGCCGCCCGCAAGGCCGGGATCATGATTGTGTATACCCGGGTGGAATTCACGCCGGGTGGAGCCGATGGCGGTGTATTTTACCGCAAAGTGCCCGCCTTGAAAAACTTCGACCGGGGCAGCCCCATGGGTGAGTTTGTCGAAGGCCTTGAGCCCAAGGACGATGAAGTTGTCATCACCAAGCAATACGCCAGCGCCTTCTTCGGCACCAATCTGGCCTCCACTTTGGCGGCAGCAGGTGTTGATACCTTGTTGATCACAGGCTGGAGCACATCTGGGTGCGTGCGGGCTTCAACCTTGGATGCCTGTCAGTCTGGATTCATTCCCATTGTCGTGCGCGAAGCTGTGGGTGATCGGGATGTGCGGCCTCACGAATCCAACTTGTTTGACCTTCAGGCCAAATACGCGGAAGTGAAAAACATGGATGCCGTGCTGGCCTACTTAAAGACGCTCTAAATCATCAGCATCAAAGCGTTCACTTGCCGGTTTTAGATCACCAAGCGGATTGAGTCTGCATGGATGATGCGCGCACTGTGCCGCACAATTTCGTTGCACAAGTGAAAGTGGCCAGACTGATGAAAGACACACGTATTGCCGTGATTGGCGCTGGCATGGCGGGCCTCACGGCGGCTTTATCGCTTCAAAAAAACGGCTTCAAGCCGACTGTGTATGAACTTGCGCCTGAACTGGGGGAAGTCGGCGCTGGGTTAACGTTAAGCCCCAACTCCACCCATGGACTTGAGTATGTGGGCATTGGCAAGGCGCTGGCTGAACAGGCGCATGTGCCAGAGTCTCAAGCCATCATGCATTACAAAACGGGTGAGATCTTGGTGGAAACCAAGCGCGGCGAGATTCCGATGCAAAAATACGGCGCACATTATTATCAAATTCACCGCGCGGACCTGCACCAGATTCTCTGTGAGGCCGCCCGCGCCAACGACCCGGACTGCCTGGTGCTCGACCACGCTTTTGCCAGCTACACTGAAACGGCAGATGGAATTGAAATCACCTTCACCAATGGCACGACCGCGACGTTTGATGTGGTGGTTGGGGCCGATGGTATTCGGTCGGCTGTGCGCAGCGCCATGTTTGGACCGGAAGACCCGAAGTTCACCGGCAACGTGGCGTATCGTGGCATCGTTGAGAAGGGCGATCTGCCTGATGAATTGGTGACCCCAGCCTCCGGCGTGGCCATCGCACCGCGCAAAGCCTTTACACGCTATCTGGTGAGGGGCGGCAGCCTGATTAACTTCGTGGCGTTCGTGCGCCGTGACGGATGGGACGAAGAAGGCTGGTCGATTCCGGTCAGCCAAGCTGAATTGATGGAAGAGTTCGGCGACTGGCACCCCCGCATCAGCGACCTGGTCAAAGCCGCCCCGAAAGATAAAGTGTTCAAATGGGCCTTGTACGATCGCGATCCGCTCGACCAGTGGACCAAAGGACGCGTGACGTTAGTGGGCGATGCCGCACATCCAATGTTGCCTTTTATGGGCATGGGCGCCGCCATGGGCATTGAAGATGGCGTTGTGTTGGGACGGGCCTTTGGCGCTTCAGGCCGCATTGAAGAAGCCCTCAGTCGTTATGAAGCGGCCCGCAAAGGCCGAGCAAACAGCGTTCTGGTTAATTCTCGTGCAGCCCGGGACCGCCTGCAAAGCGATCATCCCGAGACGTATGACGACTCAAAACATAAGAATGAAGAAAGCATGGGCTTGTTCGAGTACAATCCCGGCAC
>CAYGSZ010000311.1:0-3188 GCA_964352705.1 uncultured Rhodobacterales bacterium | reverse complement strand
GCGAGTAGTCGGGCCACAGAAGGAAAAACAATCTTGCTGATAAACTGCTGGTCTGTCCCTGCTGAGTAAAATGAAACCCTTTGTAATGAAACTCTTTGATAAGATAGCACTTACCTTATGACGTCATATGCGGTGCGCCGCCTGCTGATCGCGGTGCCAACCCTCTTTTTGATTGTGACCCTGTCGTTTTTCCTGATGCACCTGGCACCGGGCGGGCCTTTCGACGACGATGCGTCTTTAGAGCCGGAAGTCATTGCCAACCTGCAAGCGGCGTATGATTTGGATAAGCCAGTGATTGTACAATACGGCCTGTACCTCAAAAAAGTGGCCACCGGTGATTTCGGCCCGTCGATCATTTACATCGACCGCACGGTCACGGAGCTATTAATCATTGGCCTTCCCGTCAGTTTGAAGCTCGGAATTTCGGCGATGTTTTTGGCGATTGTCATTGGTTGTAGCTTAGGAATCATGGCGGCTCTCAGGCAAAACTCTTCCACAGACTATGCAGTGATGGGCGTGGCCATGACCGGCATCGCCGTGCCAAGTTTCGTCATGGCCCCCCTGATGAGTTTGATCTTCGGCGTCATCCTGCAAGTGCTGCCTGTTGCCACTTTAGAACCACGCGGCGGACTGGCTGAGGCCATGCCGCTCTTGGCCCCCATCACACCCTACATCATGCCGGTGATTGCCTTGGCGCTGCCGCAGATCGCTATTCTGGCGCGACTGACACGCGGTGCGATGATTGAAACCCTAAGACAAAACTACATCCGCACCGCACGCGCTAAAGGGCTGCCGCAACGACATGTGGTGTGGACCCACGCCTTTAAATCCGCTGCGCTACCGGTAATGAGTTACATCGGGCCTGCTGCCGCTTCTGTGGTCACAGGCTCAGTGGTCATCGAGCAGATTTTCCAACTGCCCGGCATGGGTCGCTTTTTTATTCAGGGGGCCATCAACCGGGATTATCCGCTGGTGCTTGGCATTGTTGTTGTTTACGCCGTTGCCGTGATCATCCTGAATCTCATCGTCGATCTGATGTACGGACTCCTCGATCCAAAAGTGAAGATGACCTGATGGCCCTTTTTGCTGCACAACGTGACGCACAACAGGCGCTGATGGAGAGCGCCGCCGCGCTGCAAGGCCGCTCACTGTGGCAAGATGCCGGACGCCGGTTTAAAGCCAATAAAGCGGCAATGGCCGGAGTAATCGTGCTTGGGCTCATCACCCTGGGTGCTATCTTCGCGCCATCGCTGAGCCCTTACACGGCGGAAGACCTAGACTGGATGAACATCGGTGCGCCGCCGTCTCTGGAAAGCGGCCATTGGTTTGGCACAGATGACACCGGCAAAGATATGTTTGTCCTGACCTGGATGGGGGCTCGCGTTTCCTTGATCATCGGCATCATGACAACGGCTGTGGCGCTGTCCATCGGCGTCGTTTACGGCGCAACGGCAGGATACGTGGGCGGCAGCACCGACAACGCCATGATGCGCTTTATCGATGTGCTTTATGCGCTGCCCTTGCTGTTTTTCATCATCATCCTGGTGACGATTTTTGGCCGGAATATTTACCTGGTGTTTCTGGCCATCGGCTGCGTGGAGTGGCTGACCATGGCCCGCATTGTGCGCGGTCAAACGCTGTCCATAAAACAGAAGGAATACATCGAAGCCGCCAAAGCCAGCGGTGCGGGACCAGCCAGCATCATCGGCCGGCATGTGCTGCCCAATGTGGTTGGCCCCGTGATTGTGTACGTGACGTTATTGGTGCCGACGAATATTCTGGTCGAGAGCTATCTGAGCTTCTTAGGCTTAGGCGTGAAGGAACCCCTAACCAGTTGGGGCGTGCTAATTTCACGCGGCGCCAACAGCATTGAAACGGCGCCCTGGTTGCTGCTGATTCCGGCCACGTTCCTGGCGATCACCATGTTCTGCTTCAACTTTATCGGCGATGGGTTACGCGATGCGCTCGACCCCAAAGATCGCTAAAATTTACGGCAACAAATCAAAATCTTCGAAGTTCATTACGTCCTGCACGGGGGCATAGCCGGTGACGCGTGACGACAGGCCGTCAAAATCTATCCCTTGCCAGAGAATAATACCCGGCGGGTTTTCCCGCTCATACGCTAGCACTTTTTGGTAAAACGGGAGCGCGGCCTCCGCAGAAATCTGGTTCCGCGCCTCAGCCAACAGGGGCAGCAACGCATCGTCGCAGTGGTACGGACTACGATCGGGCAAGATGCCCTGACAGACCCGGTGGCGATAGGCCATGAGGGGATCAGCGCCCCGCACCGTCATGCTGATGACCTCGCCCGTTGTGTTGCCAAAAAACAGATCCTGCATGTTCTGAAAGGGCGGCTTACCCCGCAACTCCATAGTCACGCCGATCTTGGCAAGGTCTAAGGCCACCTGCTGAAAGTACAGCAGATCATTGGCGACACGTGAGGCCACCGTCGCGACCAAATTGAGACCATCAGGATATCCCGCTTCAGCCAGCATGGCCTTGGCGCGTTCCGGATCATACCCATAGGGCGGCAAGTCCGGATCATATCCAAACGCACCGGGGTAGGCCAATTGCGACAGGGGTTCTGCCTCCCCCTGTAAAAACGCAGCGATCATCGCTTCTCGGTTGATTGCATAGTTGAGGGCAAGCCGCACGCGCGGGTCTACAATCGGCCCGCCGTTGACGGTTAGAAAACCTAGAAACACGGTCGTGGTCATATGGCGTAGCGCAAGCCGCCCACCTTCCGCTTCCAGAAAGGGGGCATCATCGGGGCCCAAACCCACAACAAAATCCACAGCATCAGAAAGAATGGCTTGAAGCCTGGCCGTTTGATCTGGGATTTCCACAAAAACCAATCCGTCCAACTTTGGAGCCCGCCAGGACTCATTGAACGCAATCATGTTGACCCGAGAGTCCGTCCAAGTCTCGACCTGGAAAGCACCCGTCCCAACAGGATTTGCCTCGTATTCGGTGCTTGGCAGGGTTTCCCACGCCTCCGGTTCTGGAATGCGCCAGACCGCTGCATGCAAGGGGAACAGCGCATCGCGTTCATTCAGTTCGATCTCAACGGTCAGTTCATCAACAGCGCGCGCGCTGGCCACTTGATACAACATAGTGCTGATGGTCCACAGGCCCGCCTCTGGGCTGCGCATATGAGCAACAGAACGGACAATGGCATCTGAGGTGAA
>CAYGSZ010000310.1:0-3210 GCA_964352705.1 uncultured Rhodobacterales bacterium | reverse complement strand
AAACTGTTCTGTTTGGTGTCAAAACGCGCTCGGGTGAGGGCGGGTAAACCTTCGATCCCAAAGGGCCAATCACATTCGTGGCTGCGGCCCACCAGGTCGTTTTGTGCGCCGAGAGCCGAGATGATCTCGGTTGCGCTGGCAATAAGAGAAACAATACGCATAGGATAAAGGGCCGACCGCTTAGCCGGCTCGTTTTTCGTGCTTGGCGATGGCCAGTTTCAACGACTTAAATAGTTGCTGACCAATTTCGCCGCCGTCGCCTTGAATATCTTCTCTGATCACAGCACGCATGGTGTCTATATGGACTTTTGCAATGTCTAAAGCCGCATCGTCTTCCTTGCGGGGCAGCTTTGTCGCCTCGTACAAAGACTTGGCAAAAAGAGTAATCAAGGGGTAACCAAATGTGCCGCCCTGGCCACGTAATTCGTGGGCAATAATGTTGATCTCGTCGAAGTGCTGATGACGATCTGTGCTGAGGGTTTTGGCCTCAACCACTTCTTTGGACAGGTTGTCCAGGTACTGTTTGGCCCAATGGATAAAGCCAGCGGCCTCACGCTTCAACGCCGACTCGGCTTGGGCCAGAATGTCATCAGGCACGATAAATTCTTGCCGCATCGCGTTCGAACCCATTTTCTCTTTAAGATAGTTGGGCAGCTTGAAGATCCAAACGTCGCTGGGTTTTTCCGGCGTTGCAACTTTGTCTTTTGAATAAACAATCGTCGCGTGGCTTTCGTCTTCGGCGCGTAGGTCTCTACCGCCTGGCGGGTCAAGCTTGCGGCGGCGGCGATCTGGGCCATAGTAGTTCTGTGTCACCACAAACTGGCGTTGTTTATCCAGCATACGCTGAATGGTTTTGTACATGGCTTCTACGGAAAAAGGCTTGGCCATAAACTCGTGCATGCCTTGGTCGCGCGCGGCTTGCACGTGATGTGAATCTGCCGCACCTGAGACCATGATGAAAGGCATGAACCGATTGGGCGATTCTTTGAACGACCGCAGCCACTGCAACAGAATTAGACCGTTGATCGGTGCCATGATCAGATCAGACACAACAAAGTCGATGGGGCGTGCGGCCCCAACATTCGGGTGGGTCATCTTGAGAATCTCAATGGCTTGCTTGCCGTTCTTGGCTTTGATAATCTGCTCAAACCCAAGGCGCTTCATGGCCTTGACCATGATATCAAGCATGTACTCATTGTCCTCGACAACGAGAACGTTGAGCCGGTCCTGACCTAAATTTTCCTTTCTATTCAACGATTCTTCCTTCGTTCAGCTTTACGCTTGAAGCTGATAATATGCGTCTCTGAATTAACACTAAATATCATAGTCGGGAATTGCCTGAGTCGCGCTGGCTCATTCAGCAACCTCCTTTAAATCTTCTTCTTTTAAGCCTTGGTTGAGGCGCTTATCTTTAGCTGCGGCATCCTGACTGGCAGCTTTGATCTCGGCAAAGACAGTGTCAAATTTATCCAGAAGTTCCTTAGCTCTTGCGGTATCGTCGCCCATGTCAGTGCGATCGACGAAGCGCCCAACAATATGTTTTGTGAGGGCCACGTTATCTAACGTGTCCCGAAAACTGCGACCGCGTTGGGTATATTTTTCGTGAGCATCACGCAAATTATGCACAGACGTGAGAAGAATACTGCGGATCAGTTTGTCGCTGGCCGCCATCTTCTGTTCAAGGAGTTCTTTGGAGACGAGAGAGAGTGTGGTGTCTTCCAGCGCGACCGCATTTGCGCGCCGGTCAGAGCCATCTAATATGGCCATCTCGCCAAAAAACTCGCCTTCCCGAATTCGACCAACGGGTGAGGTTTTCCCGCCAACCGAGCGAAAGATGCCAATACACCCTGCCGCGACAACGTACGCCGCTTTGGCTTTTTCGCCTTCGCGAAACAGGTACTGACCCTTTGGAATAAATTGAATCTCAATCGCGGGTTCATCTAACTCGTCTACAGGCGAGGGTGTTTCGTCACCGGGGCTTGCAGCATCGAGGTCGACAGCCACCCGGGTTTTCGCGGCAACGGCTACCGTTTCGGCCAATTTACGCAGCAGATTAATATCTTGCTCAGTTGGTTGTGTGTAGCGCTCCGCAAAATCTTCCACCTTGGCTTTTAACGTCAGGCAAAGGTTTACAACATCTGCTTGCTTAAGTTGTTTTGCTGTGGACGACGCGTCTTTCAGCAGATCTGCCAAAGCTATAAGCCGTTCGCGGATCAGCGGTGTGATCTGGCTGCTCTGATAGGCGGTCATCAATTCTTTGCACACGGCGGTCAGGCGACTGCTCTGGCTGCTGAGTCGCGTCTGCAGCATGTCTTGCATCAGCGGCGCGATCTTTTTTGCAAAGTCTTCGTAGTTTAAAGACTGGCCGCGGAGCTTTGCTTGCAGCGTTTGCGGCACACTAAACCTTCTGATGGCACTCGTGCGATCTGCGGCACGCCGATCAGGGCCAATGTATTCACTGGTCACCACATATGTTGTATTGGCCCGTCCGGCCTTGCGCACGCGCTCGGTGACTTCTTTTGCCGGTACGGGTTGAATGAGAATACTATCAACACCTGCCCGCAAAGCCAGTTTGGCACCGTCAATGTGCTCAGGCGCCAGCGCGCAAAACAATGTCATGAACGGGTTCTTGCCGACCAGCATATGGCGGACGCCACGAATGAGCTTGAAGACATTGCCGCCGAGGGTGTCGGCCAGAATAGCGACATCAATACCGCCAGCCTCAAGTTTGTTCACGGTCTCTTTGTAACTCAGGGCAATAGTCGTTTCGCCGAATCCGAATTCTAACAGGCCGTCCGCGAGCTTGGATGCGCGGGCCGCCTTAGTGTCACCAATCAGCACGGTGACATTGCTCAACATTTCTACTTTTGTTGGCGACACGGTATTCGTTCCATTCCCCTCAGATTTGGTTCTATAACCAAACCCAGATACGAGAGATTGCCACGAAAGCCGCAACCTCTTGTTTCCACCCCTTTTTTAATACCCGAAAACGCTTTTAAGCCAAAACGTTAATGCCGTTTAGTGTCGAGCAGCGACTTATAGTTCACAGGAGAAGCAAACGAGCAGCAAACGAGCAGGGTATGAGGGCTGTACCCGCAGAAGTAAGGCCAGACCTGACCTTTTTTGGGAAGGACCAAGCGTCTCTTGAGAACGCTATCCTGGAAATGGTGGAGCCGGACGGAATCGAACCGACGACCTCTACAATGCCAT
>CAYGSZ010000309.1:0-3214 GCA_964352705.1 uncultured Rhodobacterales bacterium | reverse complement strand
CTGTGATGAGGCCAATCACCGCACCACTGGCCGCTCCAATGCCCGCGCCGATGGTTGCTTTGGAAACCTCTTGCTCATTGGTATACGGATCATAAGTGGTGCACGCGCTGAGCAGAACAACGCCAGCAGTCAAAGTTGTTATAGATTTGATAGAACGAAATGCCATTTTACCCTCACCAATTCATGCATGAATAGTCTGCACGACTAGGTAACGCGGTGGGGTCAGATTAGTTCCAAATGATGTGAGATATTTCTCAGACTCAGACGGCTAAACCAGCTTTGTTGCCGTCTGCGGTGGCGGTGACAACAACACGAGGGGCATAAGCATCGCCGATAACATGCACATCTACACCAGCCTTTCTCAACGCATTTTCCATACTTAAATTCGGAATGCGGGAGGTTGCATATGTAAACAGGCTGATGTCATCAATGACTTGTTCTTCGCCGTTAAATACGTTTCGAACGGTGATCTGGCCTTCCTCAAACGCGGACTCAGGTGAGGGATTAAAGCAGGTAAGCAGTTGTACCTTTTTCTGCATAAGACGGGCGTAGATACCCTGACGGTTGACCAGCGCTTCATCAGACGCAATCCGGTCACGCGGCGTCACAATAATCACACGATCAAATTTATCAGCCAGCCATTCTGCTGAGGCGTAGGTCATCTTGGTGTGGTCCTGATCATAGATCACAGCCGTTCCAGGTTGCGGAGAGGGGCGCTCAAGCAACATCGCCATGGCTTCTCTTAGGTCAGGGAAAAAGCCTTCACCTTTATATTCTTCAGGTAAAAAGGAGGGCCAGGACATTGTTGAGCCCGTGGCTACAATCACAGCATCTGGATTCAACGCCAGCACATCGGCTTCAGACGCTGTGACTCCGAGTTCAAACTTAACATTGGCTTTCTTGGCGTTGAGCTGCTGGTAATCATAAATACTGGAGAGATTCTCACCGCCAGGCAGTTCAGCGTGCAGGCGTGTCTTGCCGCCAACATCGCCTGAAATCCCGAAAACTGTCACGTCATGGCCGCGGGCTCCTGCAATCCAGGCCGCTTCCATGCCGGCAACACCTGTGCCGACGACGACAACTTTACGTTTGGTTTTGGCTTGTGCAGGCCACCAGTCCACTTCATCGGGTTGGCCGACACGCGGGTTGTTATCGCATTGCAGTCGCCCGCCTGCGATGATCACCTGCCAGCAAGTATTGCCAGACACGCAGTAACGAATTTGCGCTTCACGGCCTTCCATGGCCTTCTTGCCCCAGGCCGGGTCTGTGACCAGCGGTCGTCCCAACATCACCAAATCCGCATGACCGGCTTCCACAGCGCGGTCGCCTTCGTTGGGATCTGTAATCAGGCCAAGGGCGCCGACCGGAATATCACCAAAGGGTTCAGCGATCTGTTTGATTTTCTCCACATAGGGTGCGCGGTCGCCATGCAGGTCGGGCAGGTGCCAGTACAACGTGTCCGAGTGCGACCCCCAACAGTAGGTGACGTAGTCCGCATTGCCATTGGCCGCGACCTGCTTGGAAATATTCTTAGCTTCTTCAAGGTCAATGCTGCCGGGGACGCCGTCCTCGCCAGGAAGTTTAACCCCTATGATGAAGTCGCTGCCCGCGAGTTGGCGAATGGCGCTCATTAAGTCACAAACCAATCGCGACCGACCTCCGATATCACCCCCGAATTTGTCTTCGCGGTTGTTCGAATGAGGAGAGAAGAACTGATGGAAAATGTGACCATGCCCGGCAGAGATTTCAATTCCGCTCCAGCCGCATTCTTTCAGCCAGGCTGCAGATTCTGCAAAATCTGCAATCATGATTTCCACTTCATCTGTCGACAAGGCGTGAGGTACGGTCCAGCTTAGGTCGTCAGGCAGCGGCGATGCGCCAATCGAGTTGGCTTTGCGCCCGCCTTCGTGATTGCCACGCCCTGAGTCTTGTAGTTGTCCCAACATCAGGCAGCCCTCTCGGCCCACTTCATCGGCAAAGCGTTTCAAACCGTCTTCATTGGCTTTGCCAAAAACCTGAATACGCCGTGGGGCCACATTCCACCGTGTTGTGCCCATTGGTTCGGTGATGGACATGGAGACACCGCCTTGAGCACGGTTTTTGTAGTAGGTGATGGTGTCGTCGTTGACCGAGCCATCCGTAACGTAGCGCAGCGACATTGACGCGTGAACAAGTCTGTTTTTCAACGGCTTGCCAGCAACAGTGATCGGTGAGAAGAGGTGGGGGTAGACGGGGTGTGGAGTATCAGTCACGTAACGCTCAATCTGGTTAAAGGGCTCAAACAACAGGTCACGTTATGTCATAGCCTGTCCTGCGACACAGACCAACGATTTACATGACGATGGCCCCCAGCATCACTCTCTAGGAAGCGGTGCAAACCAGTTTTCGGCCCTCAACTGATCATAAATAGAAGCCATAACGGCCCCGCCTTCCTCGATAACGCGTGATTCGTCATCTGCTACAAAGGCACCCTCAAAAACCTGCACATATCCTTCAGTCATGACATGCTTCACCATCAGACCATTGGCATACAACAGATTGTTCACGGGCTCCGGCGGTAAAGTACCGCCACCCACCAGAAGGCCAGAGACGTCGATTGAAATAAGGTCTGCTTTCGCTCCTTCCACAATGCGACCGATGTCTTTCCGTTTCAGCGCATCTGCGGGAATAGAGGTCGCGTTTCTTAGTGCAGTCCACATGGTCGGGTTTTTGACCGGCTGCGGACCATTTCTCAGGATCGCATATCTTGCTTGGCCATAAAGCACGGCCAGTTTTAGGTTCTCAAGGTAGTCGTTTGAGTGTGTATCAATCCCAATATTCACCGAAATTCCGGCGGCGAGGGCTTCTGGATAGTTTTGACTGAATCCCCCAGCGCCTCCAGCGGACGGACAGTGGGCCAGAACCACACCTTTTTTGATCAATATTTCTGGGTCAGTATTCCAGTCTAAACCGCCCATATGTGCGCCAAAGACTGTCCCGTCTAGCAGGCCAAAACTTTCAAGCCATTGCGTTGGCGTGACACCCCACATGCGTTTGACTCGCTCTGTCTCCTGGCTGGATTGTGACAAGTGGATATGCAGTCCTGTTCCCAGTTCCTTAACGGCGGCGGCAAGTGCCGCCATAGTGGTCGGTGTATGGGTGTCTGTTGCGTGGGGTGCCATCATGGGCAAGATACGTCCATCGGCAGCGCCCATCTTTTCTTTGGCGAAGGCCA
>CAYGSZ010000308.1:0-3218 GCA_964352705.1 uncultured Rhodobacterales bacterium | reverse complement strand
ACAAACTGCCGCAGGAAACTCCACACCCCCATCATCACCCGCTTGGCATGACCGGCGTAGGCTTTCTTGATGCTGACCACGGCGATGCGATAGCTGCACCCTTCCGGCGGCAACCAGAAATCGACAATTTCCGGGAACTGCTGAATCAGGAGCGGGATAAACACCTCGTTGAGGGCTTCCCCGAGAATGCTGGGCTCATCCGGTGGCCGTCCCGTGTAGGTGGTCAGGTAAATCGGTTTCTTCCGCATGGTGATGGCAGAAATCTTGAACACTGGAAAACGCTCGACCGAATTATAGTAACCAGTGTGATCGCCATAAGGACCTTCGTCGCCGTGCGCGTCGAGCATAACATGCCCCTCAAGCACAATTTCAGCCTCGGCGGGTACCTGCAAAGGAATCGTTTTGCAATCCACCAGCTCAACTTTTTTACCGCGTAGCAATCCGGCGAATTGATACTCCGATAAAGTGTCTGGTATCGGTGTCACAGCGGCCAGCAACGTGCCAGGGTCTGCGCCAATCACAGCGGCAGCAGGCAGAGGCTCCTGTTTCTGGCCTTTCCATCTGTCGTATTGGGCCGCGCCGCCGCGATGTTTGAGCCAGCGCATCAGCGTCGTGTCTTTGCCGGTGACCTGCATGCGATAGATACCAAGATTGGGAACATCGCGCTTATCTCCGCCAGGGCCTTTGGTTACCACCAAAGGCCAGGTGATCAGCGGCGCAGGCTCGCCCGGCCAGCAACTTTGGATGGGCAACTGCCCCAGATCGATATCGTCTCCCGTCAGCACCACTTCCTGGCAAGGGGCTTTCGAGACCGTTTTTGGCTTCATGGCCATGACCGTCTTCAGCAACGGCAGCATGTTGATGGCGTCACGCCAGCCGCCCGGCGGCTCGGGTTGTTTGAGAAAGGCCAGAGTCTCGCCAATTTCGCGCAGCTGTTCAGGGGTCCGGTCCATGCCCCAGGCGACGCGCTCCACGGTGCCAAACAGGTTGGCAAGGACCGTCATGTCGTAGGGGCTGTTGTCTTCGCGCACCACGTTTTCAAATAGGAGCGCCGGCCCGCCTTCTGCCAGAACGCGGGTTTGGATCTCGGTCATTTCCAGTTTTGGAGACACGGGCGCAGAGATGCGGGCCAGCTGGCCATCGCGTTCTAAACGATCAATAAACTCGCGAAGGGAAGCAAAGGGCATGGTGCGACTCTGTGTGCGACGGCACTGATTCGGTGAGGAAGAGGTCCCCGGCTTATAGGTCACTTCTGCCGAAGGTCAAGATTCCCAAACAGCACCGGGTCAGGAACCGCCCGTCTTCAATTGGGGTTATTGGGTATGTTGTAGGGTTACGTGCACAATCAGGGGTAGAAATAATGTTATTTGAAGCCTTTTATTGCGTGATTTATGTCGGATGATCTGGGTAAGTTGACTTAAAACTAAAAGGCTTGGAACGTGTTATGATGTCAGGCGTTAAGGACTGAAAAGTCTTGAGGCACAATGACTTGGCATCATATTTAGTCCATACTATTTTGAGTCCAAGGGCTCCATGGGCTGTAGGTGGTCGCTGAAAGGCCTGAAGGTAAGCGTGGGGTAGAGACGAGACGTGTCTGAAACAGTATCCGAATCTGCGAGAGGGTTCGAGCAGCTCATTGAGCTTGGGATCGCGCTCTCCTCCGAACGCGACCATGATCGCCTGACAGAGCGTATTCTGTTAGAAGCGGTTGACCTGACCAATGCGGATGGCGGCACCCTTTATCTTGCCGGTGAAGGCAGAACGCTATCCTTTCAGATCGTCCGCAACGCAAGCTTGAATATTGCTATGGGCGGCACCACGGGCGTTCCGATCCCATTTCCCCCGCTTCAATTATACAACCTGGAAACGGGGGCGCCTAACTACAACAACGTCGCCACAGCAGCCGCGCTGGGTGGTGAAGCCATTAACATCGACGATGCATATACAGCCGAAGGCTATGACTTTTCGGGCACCAAGAAGTTTGATGAAGGCACAGGCTATCGTTCCAAATCCTTCCTGACCATTCCACTGAAGAACTACTCAGAAGAAGTCATCGGCGTACTGCAGCTGATCAACGCGCAGAATGATGACAAGAATGAGGTCGTTTCGTTTACGGCGAATGTCCAGCGCCTGGTTGAAGCTCTGGCTTCACAGGCCGCCGTCGCCATCGACAACCAGCAGCTCATCGAGGCTCAAAAGGCGTTGATGGATAGCTTGATCAAAGTTATGGCCCACGCCATTGACGCCAAGTCGCCCTACACGGGGGGGCATTGTCAGCGCGTGCCTGAATTGACCAAAATGCTGGCTCAAAAATGTGCCGACGACAAAGAAGGCATTTTCAAAGACTTCGAGCTTGATGAGCAGCAGTGGTACGAACTTCATGTGGCCGCTTGGTTGCATGACATCGGTAAGGTCACGACGCCGGAATACGTGGTTGATAAAGCCACAAAGTTACAGACGATCTATGATCGAGTTCACGAAGTGCGCATGCGCTTCGAAGTGCTACGTCGTGATGCCGAAATCAAAATGCTGAAAGCGGTTGCGAAAGGCGCTGACGAAAAGGCCGAGAAGAAAAAATTCAAGGCCCGCTGCAAAGAGCTGGAAGAGCAATGGGACTTCGTCGCCGAAACCAATCTTGGCGGAGAGTTTCTCTCTGAAGATAAGCAGGAGCGCGTCAAGAAAATTGCGCCGCAGAAATGGTATCGCAATTTTGATCGCAGCAAAGGTTTGTCGTGGACGGAAAGCCTGCTCATAGAAAAACAGCCGCCGCCGCCGAAAGGGTGGGAGCAACTCCTGGCCGATCTGCCGGAACATAGCGAAGCGGAATACGATCTTGGCGAGGTCCGCAACTTGGTCATTTCACGCGGCACGCTGAACGATGATGAGCGCCGTAAGATTAACGACCACATTGTTCTGACCATTGAAATGCTCGAGGAACTACCCTTTCCGAAAAACCTCAAGAACGTGTCTGAATATGCTGGTGGCCACCATGAAAAAATGGATGGCACCGGGTATCCAAAGGGTCTGACGGCTGATCAGATGTCTGTCCCTGCACGTATCATGGCCATCGCGGATATTTTCGAGGCGCTGACCGCTGGGGACCGTCCGTACAAAAAAGCGAAGAAGCTCAGCGAGGCTGTGAAAATTCTGTGGTTTATGAAGAAAGACAAACACGTCGATGCGGAACTGTTTGAGTTGTTCCTGACCTCAGGGGCCTA
>CAYGSZ010000307.1:0-3228 GCA_964352705.1 uncultured Rhodobacterales bacterium | reverse complement strand
GTTGTTGTGTTGGCCATTAAATTGCCTCCTTGTTAAAACTCTTCTTACCCAAAGCCCGGTTTGGGCGAGGGGCAGCAAAATAGTGTGTAGAGCCTGTCTCACTTAAACGGGTTCGTTCACAAAACTTATTCATCTTAGATGAATATATGGTCTGTGATCTCTACGAAATCAAATGAGATGGGGATCTCTCATATAATTACATCGCAATACTTTTACGGCAGGTCTGGCGGGGCGGAAAGCACCTTTCACACGCCTGAAAGGTATATTTCGCAAGCCTGACTGGAGCTTGGCTCTCGGGACGCCAAGCAGGTTCGCGAATATCCCCAGTATTGCGGGATTTTTGAGATGTCATCGATAAATACGAGAAGGCCATTAAAGGCCCTTTGCAAGACAAGGGGTTACCTCAAATGACCGCTTAGCGGCTATGTTTTGCAATCGCCTGGTTCAAGGATGCAAGCAATTGTCGGCCAATTGCGCCGCCATCGCCCTCTATTTTTTCTCGAATCACGGCCCGCAGGGTGTCGATATGGCCGCGACAGATTTCCAGATTCGCATCGTCTTCTCGGCAAGGGTACTGCGTCGTTTCGTATAGGCTTTTTCCGAATAGGGTTATGAGCGGGTAACCAAATGTCCCGCCTTGCCCTCTCAGTTCATGAGCTATTCTATTTACTTCTGCCAGATGGCTTTGACGATTCTCGACCTCTGTCTTGGCCTTAGCGACATTTTCAGAGAGTTCATCCAGATATGATTTAGCCCAATCCAGAAAGCCCTCAGCCTCGCGCTCCAGGGTCTCTTCCGCTTCCGCAAGAACCTCTGTCGGCATTTCAAAGGGAATGCGGGCGTTTTCTAGCCCCATTTTCTGCTTCAGAATATTTGGCAGCTTGAACAGGTAGGTATCTGTCGCATCTTTTTTGCGTTTCACCTCTTTGGCGGAATACACGATGGTTGCGTGGTTTTCGTTGGGACGACGCCGGTCTTTTGGACCGTTTTCAGGGATTTTGATTTTCACCCGTCTGCGGTCTGGGCCGAAGTAGTTCCGGGTTGCGACAAATTGACGCGGTCGATCAATCACAGCCTGAATACGGCTAAAGACTGAGCCAATGGAGAAAGGCTTGGCGACGAACTCCGACGAGCCTCCATCGCGTGCGGCATGCACGTTTTTCTGGTCTGCTGCGCCCGAGATCATGATGAAGGGCATAAAACGGTTTGGGCTGTCTTTGTTCGTCCTGATCCACTGCAACAACTGAAGCCCACTCAGTTGCGGCATGATGAGGTCTGAGACGACCAAGTCAAAAGGGCCACCACTATATTGCCCTGATCTTTTTTCTGAACTTGCAGCTTTGATTTGCTCAATGGCGTCTAGGCCGCTTGCACATCCTTGTATGCCGCGAAAGCCCATCATGCCCAAGCACTGTGAAATAAGGTTTCGGATAAAAACATTATCGTCGACAAGGAGGATTTTGATCTGGTCTTGTCCAAGACGTGGCGCGTCAACCATCTCGTGCGTCACTCATCTTATCGGTTCTTTCCCCCGCCAATGCAGTTTTTGCATCAGCATGAGCTTCTACATTAGAAACCCTCAAAGCGAACATATAGCCTTTTGCCGAAAAACGCTTGAGAGTTAAAGTAGAAAAATTGCCGCTGACCATGCCTTTAATTCTGTATTTTGACCGTGCCAACCTGCTATAGCCTCGCGCCAGAGTGGGCAGTCTCTTATGAGTGAAGTTAGTCAAAGCCTTTCAAAAGACAAGTGGACCATAGAGTCCCGATAATACGCATACAGGAGCGCGCATAATGTCAGATACCGGTGGTTTAGCTGCTGACCGTTTGAAATCCTTCATTGAGAGGATTGAACGGCTCGAAGAAGAAAAGAAAAACCTGACAGCTGATACGCGCGAAGTTTATTCCGAGGCGAAATCGTCTGGATTTGACACTAAAACTATGCGCAAGGTTATCGCTCTTAGAAAGCTTGATGCGTCGGATCGCCAAGAGCAGGAAGCCTTACTAGAGACTTACCTGAGGGCTCTTGGCGAGGCCTAAATCGCTGTATTAAAAAATGTGACGAAGCCCTTGGGCTAAGCCATTCCCATGATTATTTGGTTGCAAAGATCACTTTGCAGCTAGGAGCAAGCAATGACGGTGCGTCAGCGTATCGGGCAGTGGGTTGAGGACGCGCCGTTTCAACGGTTCGTCACAATACTCATCGTGCTCAATGGTATTACGCTCGGACTTGAAACCTCTGATGCGGTGATGGCTGTTGCGGGTGATGTGTTGCTGGCTTTTGATGCCACAGTGCTGGCTGTGTTTGTTTTTGAGATTGCCGCTAAACTTGCCTATCGCGGCGCGGGTTTCTTTCGCAGTGGCTGGAACATTTTCGATTTCTGTATTGTTGGCATAGCATTGATGCCAGCGAGCGGACCCCTTGCGGTGCTGCGGGCGCTGCGCATTCTGCGCATCCTTCGATTGATATCTGTTGTCCCGGCGTTGCGCCGTGTTGTTGGGGCTCTGCTCCATGCCGTTCCCGGTTTGCTGTCGGTGATGGCGATTATACTGCTGCTGTTTTATGTCGGGTCGGTTCTCGCGACAAAGCTTTTTGGCGACGCTTTTGGGCTTTGGTTCGGGAGCATCGGCGCTTCCATGTACACCCTGTTCCAGATCATGACCCTGGAGAGCTGGTCCATGGGCATTGTGCGTCCAGTGATGGAGATCTACCCCTACGCCTGGCTGTTCTTCATACCGTTTATCATTATCACAAGCTTTGCCGTCCTGAACTTGTTCATCGGGATTATTGTTGATGCCATGAACACAATCCATGATGACGAAGTGCGGGAAGAGGCTGACTCCCATCCAGCTCCAGCCAATCCCCATAACGCGGAACTTGCAGAGATTTTGCAAGAGGTGAGGGCGTTGCGTGCTGAGCTAAAAACTCTGAAATCTGGGCAACTGAGTTAGAAGTATAATTTAGTACAACGCTTCCAGGTCTTCTCTGAACTCCCGCAGCACGGCATGCCGACGGACTTTAAGGGTGGGTGTCATTTGGCCGTTCTCAACCTTAAACGGATGTGACGCGATGATGAACTTTCTCACCTTTTCAATCACCGGCATGTTGCTGTTAGACCGCGTGATCGCTTCACCAACAGCCGCTTTAAATTCTGCATCGCTAGAGAGGGTTTCTAAATCTTCCGGCTTGTTGTTGGCGGTGCCCCACTTTTTGCACCACTCAGCATC
>CAYGSZ010000306.1:0-3254 GCA_964352705.1 uncultured Rhodobacterales bacterium | reverse complement strand
ATGCGCCGTCGCCAATATCGGTATGGGATTTATTGAAGCCATCGTAATTGGCGGTAATCGTGCCAGCACCAATGTTCGCGCCTTTGCCCACACGGGCATCGCCAATGTAGGTGAGATGATTGACCTTAGCGCCGTCTTCAAGGCGTGCGTTCTTCACTTCAACAAAGTTGCCAACATGGGCGTTGGTGTCCAACTGCGCGCCAGGACGTAGCCGCGCATAAGGACCGACCGTCGCGCCGTCGCCAATCTGCGCCTGTTCAAAATGACAGAACCCTTTAATGATGACATTGCTGCCAACGGACACGCCAGGGCCAAACACCGTGAAGGGGGCGACCACAACATCGGTGCCGAAGGTGGTGTCGTGGCTGAGAAAGACGCTGGACGGGTCTTGCAGGGTAACGCCCGCGACCAGGGCCGCCGCACGATAGCGGTCTTGCAGAATACTTTCGGCCACGGCCAAGTCAGCACGGGTATTAATGCCGACCAACTCACTTTCGTCGCCTTCGACACACACGCAGGCTTCGCCATCGGTCCGCGCCAAGCCAACCACATCGGTCAGGTAATACTCGCCTTTGGCGTTATCGTTTTTAAGCGCATGCACCCAGTGGGTTAGCTTTACACCTGGCGCGGCGAGCACACCCGAGTTGCACAGTCCGACCTGCAACTCATCCGGCGTTGCATCTGCCGCTTCGACAATCCGGTCCAGTTGATCGCCGGTGGTGATCAGCCGCCCATAGGCACCGGGCACGTGCGGGCGAAACCCGAGTACAGATACAGCGGCTCCGGTTTGAAGCTGGCGCAACAGGTTTGTCATTGTTTGGGGCGTTAGAAGCGGCGTATCGCCAAACACCACCAGCACGTTATCGGGGCCGACATCGACAGCGTCCAGCGCCACCCT
Source organism: uncultured Rhodobacterales bacterium (assembly GCA_964352705.1). Classification (GTDB taxonomy): domain Bacteria; phylum Pseudomonadota; class Alphaproteobacteria; order Rhodospirillales; family Rhodospirillaceae; genus WLXB01. Next base: position 2,356 of record CAYGSZ010000306.1, on the reverse strand, counting down.
CACCGCATGGCCGGTGCCCAGACGCTCGGTCTGCACCACGGTGGTATGGGGCGCGAAACGGCTGGTTTGATCGGCCATTTCCGGACCAAGCACGATCACAATGCGCGCCACGCCTGCGGCTGCGATGCCCGCGATCACATGATCAACCAGGGGCAAGCCCGCCAAGCCATGCATGACCTTGGGCAGGGCCGACTTCATGCGCGTGCCCATTCCGGCGGCCAAGACGATGGCAGTGGTTTGGGCTTTGGACATGCAGGGTTCCTGAGGTGCGAGTGGACCGTAGAGCGCGCCGCAACAGCGCGCGATTAAGCGTGTGTCACAATGCCACGGCGGATGCGCGCAATAAAGATAAAGAATGGGGTCTTTATAGGGCAGCCCAGGCTGAGCCCCGCAGATGCCCGGCTTGACGGGTGAGAATACGGCTCGTATACAGCCCGACTTACCCAGGATACCAATGTTCGGAAGACTTGTCTTGGGGGCGATTAGCTCAGCGGGAGAGCGCTCGCTTCACACGCGAGAGGTCACTGGTTCAATCCCAGTATCGCCCACCATTCCCTCTATTAAGCAACAAACTTCACATCCGCATACATCATTTGACCGCATGGATTTTCTTCATGCGGGTGATGGACACGTGGATGCGTTTGTCCGCGCCTCTATACCTTGCTCTCGACCTTACCCTCGACTTTGGACTCGCGCGTTGGACCCGGTCGGCGCCCTCGCACACGCGATGGCCGCTTTCGCCACCAAATGTATATGCCGGTTGGAAACAGAGACGCCAAAACTAACCCCGCGGCGACATTTAAGAGTTTTCCAGGAAGGCCGAGCATCCCGCCATTATGGAACCACAGCAGCCAAACGCCGAACAAGGAATCGGTCCACGGTTGTGCTTCCGGGTCAAACCGTCCGACGATTTTTGCTGTTCCGGCATGCACACTGACTTGCCGGGTGTAGATCGAAATTGGTTTGTCATCGGGATACAGCCTGAAGACCACCCGGTCTTGTGGTGTTTTCGCCATGCGGATGAGCACAACATCCGAGTTTGGGTATTCAGCCAGTGCAACGTCCCGGGTTTCATTCAGGGAAACAAACGTAGACGCCGCAGGCATACTTGCTCTCTGGTGGCGTTCCGTTCCTAAAAGAAAATTTGAAAAGTTTCTTAACGGGATTTCATAACACATCATCGCTGCGGTTAAGGAGAGCCAGCCAATCACCACTAACGCATAGGCACCGAATACGGTATGCGCATCACGCACCAAACGCGGGCCAGACGACGACATCCGCATTGTCAGCGCCCGCTTAATCCGCCCGCGCGCGGCGCGCCACCACAACACAGCGCCCGCAACACACGTCAAAAACAGAATGATGGCCAGCGCGCCAAGAAACTTTCGCCCCTCGCCCGGGAAGAGCAGTTCGCGATGAAAGTTTCGTAAAACCTTGATCCAGGTCCAATACGGACGTGTTCCGATAATGGTTGCGTTGCCAGGGTCTAAGAAAACTTCAAGAGACGCTGCACGCTCATAATTCCCGATCAAGGTCAGATCTAAGCCCTCTGCATTTACTGGCAACGGCTCCGACAGGATGAACGGATAGGACTCATCGGGACTTAGAAAATAACGATCAAGAGAGAGGATGAAACGGTCCGGGAAAGCCGCATTGACGGTGCGGACCATGGCGTCTAGATCTGGGTGGCGCGGGCTTTCGTCCGCCGCAAAGAGAGCGGGATTTAGGAACGCGTCGATCTCTCGATAATACGCCATGATCGCACCGGTTATGCCTACGGCACACATCCAGATTCCTAAGAACAGGCCCGCATAGCGGTGAATGGTTATCCAAGGCCCTTCTTGTGAGGTGTACGTAAGCATATTAATCCCTGACGACGGCATAGTTTTATTTAGTGGCTGGCCAGAAAGCTCCTGCATCGCAATGAAGATGAACTGTTGGGCTAATTGTGCCCATGGAAGGAAGCACGAGGCGAGTCTTTTTAGACTACGCCCGTTTTTAGACTACGCCCGCTCATAAGCGTGTGGTGAGGGCTGTTATGTGACCGTATAGATCTTCTTCATGCGCGTAATCGACTGGCGGATGAGTTTTTCCAGCACCTTGAGGTCTATGTCTTCGAGTCTGTTGATGTATAGACAGGACTTGCCGGTTTTGTATTTGCCGAGCTTGGCCATGAGATTTTCATAGCTGGAAAAGCCGGGCATGATGTAGACTGTCAGAGCCTGCTTGCGTGGTGAAAAACCGGTGACGAACCAGTCCCCTTCGCGACCACTGGCGTATTTATAATGATACGCACCGTAACCAACGATGCTGTCGCCCCACATCTTGGGTTTCCAGCCGGTGATGGCGTCCATCA
>CAYGSZ010000305.1:0-3262 GCA_964352705.1 uncultured Rhodobacterales bacterium | reverse complement strand
GAGTAAACCTGAAGACCTTTATACCACGCTTGGCGTTGCAAAAACGGCCGGACAAGATGAAATACGGACCGCCTATCGCCGCCTCGCGAAGCAGTATCACCCCGACCTACATCCAGGTGACGCATCAGCCGAGGAGAAATTCAAGGCTATCTCTGCTGCGCACTCCATATTGGGCGACGAGGATAAACGTAAGCGCTATGACCGCGGCGAGATTGATGCCTCTGGAGCTGAAACGCCTCAGGCCGGAGCCTACCGGCAGCACGCGGAAGGGCCTGGGCCTCATCAGTACTATACGTCGTCGAACTTTGGCGACGCTGCCGATATCAACGAGATATTCTCAGATCTTTTTGGCCGTCAAAACCACACAGGTCAGGGACGGCAGAGTTCTGGCTTTTCAAGGCGTGGCGGTGATCTTCAATTCACGTTGGGCGTTGAATTCTTAGAAGCCGCCCGCGGCTGCACAAAACGCCTCACCTTACCGGACGGACAAAGTCTGGATGTTAATATCCCAAAAGGATTAACAGACGGACAAACATTGCGGTTAAAAGGCAAGGGACAGCCCGGCTTCGGCACAGGTGGGCCAGGCGATGCACTTATTGCCGTTGCGGTCAAACCGCACGCGCGCTTCACACGCCAGGGAAACGATATACAGATTGAGCTGCCTATTACCTTACCAGAAGCCATTCTTGGAGGCCGCGTTGAGGTGCCAACGATTAACGCCAGCGTGACGATGGCCATACCCAAGGGATCAACCAGTGGCACCATACTTCGACTAAAAGGAAAGGGTATTGAAACAAAAGCAACCAAGGGAGACCAGCTTGTCAGGCTGAGTATTGCGTTGCCAGACTCTATCGACTCTGAGTTAACAGAATTTATGACTGATTGGGCTAAGTCTCATTCCTACAACCCACGCGCAAAGATAAAGGAGTCCGTCTAATGTACCGTGAAGCTGACATCATCAAGCTTTGTGCAAACTTGACAGACAGCCGACTGGATCGCTGGGTGCAAGAAGGGTGGATCACGCCAAAATCTGAGAAGACACAAGCCGTATATAATGACCTGGATGTAGGGCGCGCAGATCTGATTTGCTATCTGCTGGATGAGTTGGAGATTCAAGACGAAGCTATACCCGTCATCCTGTCACTTTTAGATCAGGTTTATAGTTTACGCGGCGAATTGAAAACTGTTGGGCTTGCTATAGGAGATCAACCGAAAGAAATTCGTTCGCAAATTTCTATCACCATACAAAATTATAAAAACAAAACCTCTTAGTGTTCAGCAGACTCCTTAGCTAACATCGCCCAACGACGGGGCGCACCCCAGCGATAGCGCTTGAACATACCTGTCGCCCTCAAAACACGATGACAGGGCACAACATAACCAATGTGATTGGCCGCAACGGCAGTGCCAACAGCACGAGACGCTTTTTTAGTACAGAGATTTTCCGCAATTTGACCGTAGCTTGTGATCACGCCAGGGGGAACCCTTAACAAGGCCGACCAAACTTGTAGTTGCCAAGACGTACCTTTCATGAGGATCGGAACGGTATCGCCCGCCGAGAAAATGCGCGACGCCATTTCCTTGGCAAGGCTCTGGTCTTCTTCAAAGTAACTAAGCGGCCATCTTGCTTTTGCAGTGTCGAGCAATACGGCAAAGTCATCTGTGAAAAACTCCAGTCCACAAAGACCGCGATCAGACACCAACAACAGCGCTGCTCCGAAGGGCGTGAGCGCTTGACCGTAACTGATAACGATATCTGACCCTTGAGTTTTGTACTCACCGGGCGTCATGGCCTCGACCGAGACCATGAGATCATATAAACGCGATGGCCCAGACAAGCCAATATCCAACGCGGCATCCAACACGCTAACGGACTCTTCCAGTTTTTGCTTGGCGTGTTCGACCGTCAGATAAGACAAAAACCGTTTTGGGCTGACACCAGCCCAGCGCGAAAACAGTCGTTGAGTATGAAAGGGACTCAAGCCAATGTTCGCTGCAACGTCTTCTAACTCCGGCTGCGATACACGGTGCTCAATGATGTAAGCAATAGCTTGTTCGACACGCTGGTAATCCCGGGCATCAGTATTAAAATTAGTGTTTGATGAGATACGGTTCATCCCTAACAGTACCGTTTAGATGCAGAAAAGGGCGACCCGATTCTTGCGGTCGCCCTTTTCAAATAACGGTCTTTATTCAGCGTTGAAGCTAGACGCCATCTTTGAAGGGTTGCGGATCCATTTCACGCTCGTAAACTTCATAACTGGATACATTTGGCTCCTGCCATTCCGTCGGGGCAGTGAAGTAATCGGGGTAGTTGGCTTCCGTGTACTCGCGAATGTGCCGTGGCAAGCCTTCCACGCCTTCTGCCATACGGCGCGTTACCGTCTTATAGAACAGGTGACCAGACTGACGTCCCATCAGCATCCATGGCAACCACGGCGAAATACGTTGCCAAGAACCTGAGGCTTGCACACGGGTTTGTTTAGGATCCATGAGATCAGATAGACGTGCATGGACCTGGATGGCTTCAAGAACCTGAGTGATTTCACCATGAGATTCGCGCGGCCATTCTTCCGGTTGAAGCACGGCACGGTGGGTGGTGTTTACACCGAAGTCTACCACCGCATTATCTCCCATCACCAACCACGGAAAGACAAACGGATAGGTAACTTTGGTTGGGCCAACACCGAAAGAATAGGTTGGCGCCCATGTCGAGTTCACCACATCATTATGGACCTGAACCACCTTGACTGTTTCGTCGAGGAAAGGGTTGCGCCACTCATCCATGATTTCGCCGGTTTTTAAATCAGTGTAATAGGCAACCTCTTTATGAAGCTTGCGCCACGCATAGTCACCGGTTTGGAAAGTCCGAGTCATCCCGAAACCTTCATAGCCAAACAAAGGCTCTAAACGCTTGTCTGGACCAACGTACGCAAGAACATCCCCTTTGAAATAGCCGCAGGTTTCAACACCATCACGCGTATCGGACATGAGTTTGCAAAAGGCGAGCGTGTTGTGCTCCGGCTTTTTTGGGTCAAACGCACCGTCAAAGTCGAGCGCCGTGTCAAAGCCATTGGATTTTGCGAGGGCGGGCGATGCGGACAATCCCGCAGCGGTAGCGGCAAGCCCTAACCCCGCACCAAGTGCACGGCGCCGATCCATCAGAAACCGGTCAACGGATGATACAATCATGAATGTGATCCTTTATTTATGTAATGCGTCACAGGTTATTATCTCTAATACGATTGTCCCAGGTCTGGGA
>CAYGSZ010000304.1:0-3272 GCA_964352705.1 uncultured Rhodobacterales bacterium | reverse complement strand
GGTGTTGCGTTGATGGAAGTGGTGTCGAAGCCTGACATGCGCTCGCCAGAAGAGGCTGGCGCGTATCTCCGAAAACTAAGGTCAATTGTTCGATACCTCGGCACCTGTGACGGTAACATGGATGAAGGCTCCATGCGCTGCGATGCCAACGTGTCGGTTCGCCCTGTTGGCGAAGATGGATTGCGGACGCGTTGCGAAATTAAAAATGTGAACTCGGTGCGGTTTGTGATGCAGGCCATCGAGCATGAAGCGCGCCGCCATGTGGATGTCTATGAATCTGGTGGAGAGATCACTCAAGAAACCAGATTGTACGATCCCAGCAAGGGCGAGACGCGGCCTATGCGCTCAAAAGAAATGGCCCACGATTACAGGTATTTCCCAGACCCCGACCTGTTGCCCTTGGTTTTCGACGACGCGTATGTCGAGAAGATAAGAGCGACGTTGCCCGAACTTCCGGATGAGAAAAAAGAACGGTTTATGACCGACTTTGGTCTCACACCGTATGACGCCAGTGTGCTTGTGGTGGAGCGGGAAACGGCTGATTATTTTGAAGCGGTTGCCAAAGGGCGCGATGCCAAAGCGGCTGCCAACTGGGTGATTTCAAACCTGTTTGGTGCCTTAAACAAAAAGGGTGTGTCGATCACCAACAGCCCTGTGACAGCAGAGAACCTGGGCAAGTTGATTGATCTGATTGCGGACAACACGATTTCAGGGCGTATCGCAAAAGATGTGTTTGAGATCATGGTCGAAGAGGGCAAAGCCCCCGAGGCCATCGTTGAGGAAAAGGGACTCACCCAGATCACCGATACAGGACCCATCGAAGCCGCCATTGAGCAAGTTATGGCCGACAACCCGGATAAGGTCGCGGACTATCGCGGCGGTAAAGACAAGTTAATCGGATGGTTCGTCGGTCAGGTGATGAAGGAGACTGGCGGCAAAGCGAATCCGGGGATGCTCAACGACTTGCTCAAGAAAAAGCTCGCGCCCTAGCATGACAGTTCAAGGCATGAGAGTTCAAGACGATAACCAACTCTGGCGGAAAGGCTGGGTTTGGATTTCTACCGTTGGTGCCATCACAGCCGTTGCAGGATGGCTGGTCTACGATGCCATGATGGCCCCCAGCTGGATGCGGAAGTTTGGGCTTGATATGGCGGCACGGGCCACCATCGTTGGAAGCCCATCAGATCAGACGGCCTTCTCAACCATGAAGGGTCGCGAAGCCCCGCAAAGCCCTTATATCTGCTTTACGGACTCAGCGGCGTTTGAGTGGGATCGTGTCTATTTCGTTTCGTCGGGAGGGCCTCTTGTTCCACCGCTTGCTGATCTCAATTGGCAGGGCGAAGACCTATCCGCCATGAATGATCGCCTGGCCAGGGATGCGCGGTATCAGTTGGTCGCCTTTCAAAGTGGTGATCAAGTTGTTGAGTTTAGCTACTACTTTAAAATTTGGGCTGATTTGACCGCTTTAGATCGAGCAGAGGGGTTTGATCGTAAGACAGCCGTTTTCACGGCTGAAAGTGACGGTGAAATTTATACGTTACGGCCCGCAGAGCTAGTCCAATTGGCTGCTTGTAGCTAAGGAATAGAAAGCAAATCGGATATGATCGACCTGTATACCTTCCCAACACCGAACGGCTGGAAAGCGTCTATCATGCTGGAAGAGGTGGGGCTTCCATACGCCGTGCACGTCATAAATATTATGAAAGATGAGCAGTTCGGAGAAGCGTTTCTAAAGATCAGTCCCAACAACAAAATTCCGGCGATCGTTGATCCTGATGGTCCGGATGGTTCGCCGATTTCTGTTTTTGAGTCCGGTGCGATCCTGATGTATCTCGCGCGAAAAACGAACAGCCCATTGTTACCCGAGGATCCTCGTAAATTCGTGGAGGTGACCGAGTGGCTGATGTTTCAGATGGCAAGCATAGGGCCAATGTTCGGCCAAATGGGCCACTTCGTTAAGTTTGCAAAAGAAGACGTGCCCTATGCAAAAACACGCTACACCGATGAGAGTCGGCGTATCTTAGGCGTGATGAATAAACGCTTGGCAAACACTGCATACCTTGCTGGCGATTACTCAATTGCAGATATCGCAAGCTACGGCTGGGTGAGATCCGCTGAGTCCATGTTTGAGGGGCTGGACGAATGGCAAAACGTCAAACGATGGTTTGGCGAGGTCGGCGCACGACCTGCGGTTCAAAAAGGGCTGCGTGTTCCTACTCTTTAGAATTGCTTGATCTGACTGAGTCATTGATCAGCAACCACACATCTTGATCCAGAGTTCTTTGGCCAGCAGACGAGCCTGCAACAGCGTACCCCCCATTGACTGTTGACGTGATGGCAAGGGCGCGTAATTCGCCACTGTCCTGTTGCTTGCCCTGGTGTCGATGAATGAAGTCCAGGGTTCCGTCAGACCTAATACCAACGGCTAGGCCAGCCTTGCCACTGCTATCCTCAATTGACGCCGATAGCAGATAATCACCCCTGGCCCCATGCGCTAGCCCTGTCGCCATGGCGCTGCCTTGTGACGAGATACCCTGTTGCCAGTTTACGACGCCTTCTGGGTCCATTGCCAAGATGACAATTCTTCGACCATCCCCGTCTGCTGCGCGGGTGGTCGCCGCAACGATTGTAGACCCAGAGGCTGCAGGTAAGACGCGATGAAACTCTGTATCAACACCGAGATCATGGAATGTTTCCCCTTCCGCTGTCCCTTTGTCGGAGAGCTTAAGGGACCAGCCCTCAACATGATCGTCCTCCTGGGTTGCCCAGCCGACTGCTATATAACCGCCATCGGTCGAGAGGCTTACATCTTCCAGGCCGTCTTCACCTGGCCCACCAATCACGCGAAACCACTCCACATCTTGTGATCTGTCCAGTTTGAGAATCCAGCCGTCATAGTGGCTGGACCCTCGTGTGAGCGTGCGACCAACTAAAATTAAGCCGCCATCAAAGGTCGGGCGCACGGCAGACAGGGTGTCGCCCGCAGACGTTCCATATGTCCGCTGCGATTCAGTTACCCCCTCCGGGGATATCTTAGACAAGCGGGTGGTGCCGGAGTTTTCACCCCGTTCTCCATCGACAACGTAAAGACCGCCATCGAAGGCTGGGGATAAAGCCGTTATGCCATAGGGTGCTGAATTTGGCAGTTGGAGATCCCACACGTAACCGCCGCGGTGATCCACTCTGATCACCCAACTCTCAGTAACACTTCTGTCCTGGTCTAAGGTTTTCCAACCGGCAAGGGCAAAGCCGCCATCTGAAAGCGCAGCGAT
>CAYGSZ010000303.1:0-3276 GCA_964352705.1 uncultured Rhodobacterales bacterium | reverse complement strand
GAAAGCCGATGGTGAGCTTAAGGTTTTACCCCACAGCGCCATAAATCTCTACGGGCAGGTACTTGAGACTGTTTAAACCTGTCGCAGATTTATCGAGGCTTGTAATGTGAGCTTCACAAAATAGACGAGCGCGATCAGGTATGATGCGGCTGTTGAAGGTGTTTGAGAGTCGCCTCCCTGATAAAAACAGCATGGCAAAAAAATATGACAAAACCCGTTTCCTCGCGCCGAGCTTTAATGACTCGCGCTGTTGCGATGGCCCTGGCCCCGGCTTTTGCCCCTGTTGTGACCCGGGGGGCATTGGCGCAAACCACGTTCATCGACTACCCGTTTAAGCTGGGTGTGGCCTCGGGTGACCCTCTGCCTGATGGCGTGGTGATTTGGACCCGATTGGCGCCCTCGCCTTTTGACACCACCACGCTGCCGCCCGTGCCCATTGAAGTGTCTTGGGAGGTGGCCGAAGACGAGGGTATGAAACGCATTGTGCAGACGGGCGTGACCCTGGCCCGCCCCGAACTTGCTCATGCCGTGCATGTGGAACTGCATGGCCTGCGCCCAGGCCGGGACTACTTTTATCGCTTCATGTCTGGCGGCGAGGTTAGCCCAACGGGCCGGACGCTGACGCTGCCGAATACAACAGTCGACACAAAATCGTTCCGCTTCGCCTTCGCCTCGTGCCAGCACTATGAACATGGCTACTTTACGCCCTACCGGGACATGGTCGCACAAGACCCGGACCTGATCATCCATCTGGGTGATTACATTTATGAATATGCGGTGTCGCAATCACCGCTGAGGCGTCACCCCATCGTGGAGGCCTATAGCCTGGACGATTATCGCGCCGTGCACGCGGTTTACAAACTGGATGCAGATTTGAAGGCGGCTCACGCCCATGCGCCCTGGGTCATGACCTGGGATGATCACGAGGTTGAGAACAACTACGCCAATGATCAGCCCGAGTTTGGCGATGACACGGAAGCGTTTTTGCAGCGCCGGGCGGCAGCGTACCGGGCGTATTTCGAGCATCTGCCGTTACGCCTGATGGCCCGGCCCAACGGGCCAAATATGCGGCTGCATCAACGCTTTCAGGTGGGCAACTTGGCGGAGTTCTCCGTCTTGGACTTGCGCCAGTTCCGCGACCCTCAGCCCTGCGAGCCGGAAGGCCCGCCAGCGGGCGCGGTGATTGATATTGAGGCCTGCGCGGAGGCCACAGCCGAAGACAGATCATTGATGGGAGCCGACCAGGAGTTTTGGTTCCGCATCGGGTTTGGCCGTGGCGGCGCCACCTGGAACGTGATTGCCCAGCCGCTGATGATGGCCGGTCTGGATCAACTGCCCGGCCCAGGGCGTGGTGTATACAACGACAACTGGGGCGCTTACCCGGCCAACCGGCAGCGCATCGTCGAGCTGATTAAAGAACGCGGCGTGGAAAATGTAGTGTCTTTAGGCGGGGACATTCACGGCTTCTGGGTCAGTGATCTGACCGAAGCGCCGTTTGACCCGAACAGCCTGAAGGTTGGTGCGGAGTTTGTGTGCAGTTCAATCACCTCGCCTAGCTTTTTGTACGACACTTTCTCAGCTGTATTGCCCGAAAACCCACAGGTAAAATTATTTGAAGACCGGATGCGCGGGTATGTGCTGTGTGACCTGAATCACGACCGCTGGCGGTCTACTTTGCGCACGGTCAGTTCGGTGCGCGACCCCGACCCGGACTTCGGCACGCTCGCCACCTTCGAGGTTGAAGCGGGAAAGGCCGGGGTTACGCAGGTTTAAGGCGTTTCAAAGTCTTGGTCGTATTCACAAAAGAGAACGGACAAAAGAACCGGCAAAAAAAGAACGGGACGCCGGAGCGCCCCGTTTTGAGTGGTGGAGAGATCGTATGTATTCAGGGCCTTAAAGGCGGAGCCGCCAAAGACGCTCCAACTTTACGCCTTTGATTTGGTTTTCCGTACCTCAAGCTTTTTGTTTGTCTCGATCAATTTTTCTTCCGGTGTTTTACCACGCCCGATATGAAAGCGCTCTTCAAACAGAGGTTTCTTAGTGCCTTCGCGATACCAGGTCATAACCATGGGGATGCCAGCCAAGCGGAACAGTCCGATTTGCGGGCAGCGGCGGTCGGTCTCACGGGCCAGTTCCTTTACCCGCTCAACTTTTTCACGGCTATCGACAAACAGATCAAAGTTGATCTGCTCGTACTTCGGTTGCAAATGCAGATCGAAAAAGAAGCCACGAATATCAATGAGCGAGCGCACATCAGTCCGAATACCTTGATATTTAAATCCCTGATCGCGGGCGACGACTCGTACCGTAATGGATGTGCAGGCCGCCAGGGCGCTGAGTTGCGCATGAACCGGCGACCAGCCGCGGGACCGGCCCTGGAGATCCGGCGGGTCGCCAATGTCGAAGCCTTCGGGCTCGTCGTACATGATCGACGTTTGACCTTCAAAATAGCCTTCGACGCGCATTTGCTCGAAAGACTGTGAGGTCACGTCAGAGATTCCAATGTATCCGGGATAAGTGGCGTTCTTTTCCATAGCTGTGTTTCCCTCCTTAAATTCTAATTAAGTCTCGGTTTTGTCGTCATAACCTTTTCAATCCGGGGTGAAGTATGGCACCAATCTGTCATGAAGTCGGCCCCACAAATCACACCTGCCGCGATTGATCACCTAGGCGTGGTTGGCCGGGACATCGCCAAGATGACCGCAGCCTATACGCGTCTTGGATTTCGACCCACCGACCCGGAACCCCTGATGGGTATGGTGGACGGAAAGTCTGTGCCGCTCGGCCAGGACTCAGCCCACCTCATCTTTAAAGACAGCTACGTAGAATTGACGGGCGTAACGTCGACCGATTCCGCCCATCATCTGGCCCCCTGGCTCGCCCGACATGAGGGGCTGCACATTCTGGCGTTCAGCAGTTCAGATGCGGAGGCCAGCCACGCGGCTCTAACGAGCCAAGGATTAGAGGTGCCAGCGGTGCAAAACGCAGGCCGCTACGTCCGCTCTGGGCAGAATCATGGCGACGCCAAGTTCAAATGGTTCAAAGCCCCCGATGCCCTGGGCGAGGAAGGCTTTGTATGCTTGGTAGAGCAACTCACACCAGAGTTAGTGTTTCAGCCGCCACCTCAGGGGCACCCCAACGGGGCGCTGGGCGTTGCGGGTGTGACCGTTCTTGCTGAGAACATAGATGCGGCGATGACACGGTTTGCGTCTTATCCCGGCGCGACAGTCAAAAAAGCCAACACCGTGACTTTCGATCATCAGACGCTGACTTTTC
>CAYGSZ010000302.1:0-3287 GCA_964352705.1 uncultured Rhodobacterales bacterium | reverse complement strand
ATACGCTGATCCGCCAATTGTTGGGCGGTTTGTTTCGCACCCGCCATACCCTGCACTGCATTTAATCGCTGGGCATCATTTTGATAGCGCGAAGATATATCCGCTTGCCTGCCACGCATCATCAGATCGGCATTGGTTGAATTCGCCTGTTGCTGCAATTGGGCTTGCTGGATCGCGCGCTGTAAATTGGCGCTCTGGTTCGATTGGGCCGCCTGAAGGGCTCTGTTTTGATCATTTTGAATCAATCCACTAGCAGTCCCAAACGCTTGATGCCTCAACTGTGAAGATGTGCTGCCGACATTCCGCAAGTAATCATCCGCCACTTGCGCATCGCGAATACCATGCCTACCGCCCCCAAAAGCGCCCCCTGCCGCCTGCTGCAAATCAGAGGCATTGAGGGTGCGTGCGTAATTCGCACCTAAGTCTGCCAATGATGCATCAACCACTTGGCTAGTATATGGATTCATATACGCCGACACATCAGCGTCCGTGAATTTCTGTGCTCTCACATTCTGAACATCACCAATCGCTGCGGCCCCCATCTGCGGAATCCCGCCTTGGGAGGCCAGCGTGTACGGTCCTTGTTGCGCCAGTGTGTTGTAATGCGACCATCCGAGATCATTGGCCGTAATCGGACTTTGCTGTGCCGCATAGTTCCGGGTGATATCAAAACTCTGTAGCTGGTCATTGTTAAAACCAGCCACACGTTCGGTCGGCACGTCTCCGACAAAAGGCGCGGAGAGCTTATTTGCAAGCGCCAGGTTCTGCTGACCTGCCTCTGCAACCCACGGCACAAGGGATTGCGTCGATTTGTTGCTGCTCTTGTTCTTACTGCTGCTAAAAATTCCGCCCATTATATGTCCTTTATGCCTATGCAAAACGCCTCTGAGTAACCCAACGCACGCGTCCAACCACGTCGACCACAGAATTCAACTCGGTCGCACCCCAACTCCTGCGCTTTTTTGATTAAGTCTGTTTCAAGATGTTCAATGTCATCAAGTTCACCTCCCGCCAGCAGAAAAACCATGGCTCTTGCCACCGGGTACTCTGTCAACGTGTAAACGATGGCCGACGCCGCGCCGCCGCACAAAAAGTACTCCCCTCGCACAAGGCCATCGACAACATCAGCCTCGGAAAAGAAACGCTGGCTTCGCTCAAGTGCGGGCGCCAACCAGCCCCGGCACCTCAACCATTCCTCCGCGAGATCAGTCACCTTTTTGATTGCGTCTGTCGGATATCCGCGCGCAAATTACCTAAGCGCATGAACGCCGGTGCAGCTGAGCCTTCGAGTAAGACGGCTAAATCCCGCCCTTGAGCCCTTATGTCAACCTTGCCTGTATTTTGGGTGATGCCATAGGGCCCGTAATCTGCACGATGACTTCCTGGGTAAGCCCAGGATTGTATCGTAAGATTTACCCCTCCTTTTAACTCCTCGAAATCGGGGATCAGCCCGTACACATCTTTGTGAACGTCGGGGGTCCCGGCATCCGTTCTGCCACTTTGCAAATGCCAAGACAGAACGCCGCCATCTGCCGAGTCACCTTTTTCCTGAAAATAGATTTTACCATCCAGCCCTGTCGCCATTGGAAATCTCAGCACACCGCTGTCAATCCAGGCCGACCGATCAAACGTTCCTGACGTCCATACATTTTCAACAAAATTATAGGCCACGTAGCGGGAGCATTCGTTGCCCTCGCGTTGATCCGGATACAACCACCAGACTTCGTTATATGCTGCGACCCGGAACGCGAAAACCTTGTCTCCCTGCACCTTCGCCAAGTTCTCAAACACGTCACGCCTTAACGTACATTGCAACGGCTGCGGCACCCCGCCGGCATATCTGAAGAACTCACCCGAGTTCGACCACCAGAAAACTTGGCCACTGGCCACAACAGCCGCGTTCGGACCAAGCAACCCACAGCCACTTCCCACATGATCGAAGCGGTAAACAACTGTGGGGTCCGGCACAAACCGCATGGTGTAGAGCCCTTCATCCGTAAAGATGTAGTTCTCACCACGGCCCGGCTTTCCACCCACAATGCGCCCGCCTTTCGCAAGCTTGAAAAAGCCTGCGGTGTTAGCGGCGGTCGCCGTCCATTGCTGATTATTTTCCTGGTCAGACCAGCACACCAGCAAAGGGTCGAAATTCCCGTCTGAATCCTGACACCCCAGCGCCGCCAGCATGCGCTCTGGCGTCACCAGAATAGAGGTCGCCCGAGGGGGCGCATTGGGCAGTGCAGATGCCGTGGACAATGGGGTCAGCACCACATTATCAATTGAAAAACTACCGGCCGCATCTGCACTGAAATGCAAATCCTGTGCGCCCCCTGCCCCGGAAAAAAATACGCGCTGGTATGCTCCTGTCGCCGTGACCGCCACACCTATAGCATCGGCTCCGATCATCGGTTGAAGTGTGCCGGCACCATAGGCTGTCACCTCAAATTCTAGCAAACACCATGAGCCTTGTGGCAACGTCACATCCTGCGACAGGTTGCTCGCACCCGCACTGGCAACACGAGACGCAACACCACCACTAACAGACCAGTCCGTTCCAATCGTCCACGCACTTCCTGAGGCGAACCCTCCGCCTTCAATCAAATCAACGGCACCTATGTTAGGAGCCCACTCATAGATGGCACCGCCTCTCGGATTGGCAATCAGGTTTTGTCCCCAATTCGACAGCGACCAACTGCGTAAAAAATAATCAATGTCCGACGCAATCCCGTAGCCACCGACACCATAAGCACCTGTTCCATATCCGGCGCCCCCGGTACCATCAACCAGGCCCGGTGCAAGATCATATTCATATGAAACTGTACCGCCACCGCTGGCGGAAGATGTCGCAACTGTGCTGTGCAACACAGCATAGCTATCCTCGTCGAGCACCTGCGCGACGACATACTCACCATCAAGCGACACTCCACCTGCGGGCGACGCGCCTGAAAAGCGCACAACTTGATCCGCCTCTAGTCCATGCGCCACATGGTTAACCGTGATGGTTGTTGACGCATCAACAGTTGTGAAGGGATCGGTTAATGTCCCACGAGAAACAACGGGTGTTATGTCATACACTTCACCGTCAAAGAAAACATGCAGCCTCTGGTGCGTCCCAAAAACCGCATAGACTTGTCCACGATTATCAAGGCAGGAATGAACGCCCCGGCACACGCCGGTTAGGCTGCCTGTTGAGGCCGTTTCCCAGCCGCCGATGGTTTGCGGTTTTCCTCGCACAAACCTGATTTTATCGGCATCAATAAAAAAGCCCTCTGCGGAGAGAGGGCTGTCAT
>CAYGSZ010000301.1:0-3295 GCA_964352705.1 uncultured Rhodobacterales bacterium | reverse complement strand
GGCAGATTAGAAGACGCTGAAGCAAGCTGCCGAAAAGCGATAGCGTTGAAGCCAAGCTTTGCCGAAGCCCACAGCAATTTGGGGATCATACTGCAAGAACTCGGCAAGTTAGAGCACGCTGAAGCAAGTTATAGAAAAGCGATAGTGGTTAAGCCAGGCTTTGCCGAAGCTTATAACTACTTGGGCAGCGCGCTTAGACAACTTGGTAGATTAGAAGAGGCTGAAGCAAGCTACAGAAAAGCGATAACCTGTAAGCCGGAATTTGCCGTAGCCTATAGCAAATTGGGTGTAACGCTAAGTGAACTTGGCAGAGTAGAAGAGGCTATAGAAAGCTTCGAAAAAGCCCTCGAGATCAGGCCTGATTTTGCTGAAGCCAGGCATTTACTTGCGTCTTTAACTGGAGAAACGACCAATTCTGCGCCGAGAGCTTACGTGGAAAATTTATTTGATGACTATGCCTCAAAATTTGACCGTTATCTGGTCGATGAGCTGGAGTACAGTATCCCGAAAAAAATTACTGAGATGATCACCACAGGACATCATGATATTTCATTAGGCTCAGTTCTGGATTTAGGTTGCGGAACTGGTTTGACTGGTATGGAAATTAAAGAGTTTTGCAAGAACCTTGTGGGTGTTGATTTATCTAAATCAATGCTTGAACAAGCAAGTAAAAAGAATGTTTACGATAAATTGATGCATCGAGACATCGTAGACTATTTATCGACAGAATATATAGATTTTGATTACTTTATCTCAACCGATGTCTTCATTTACCTAGGCAATCTGTCCGATGTATTCCGGTTAATAAAGTCTCGTAACAGATCATCAGGAAAACTCGTATTTTCAACGGAACATACCGATAAGGACGCATTTTTTCTTGAAGCGTCTGGGCGTTATTCTCACTCAAAAAAGTATATAGAAAGTCTTTGTGAAGAATTCGGTTACAGTCTCTCTTATTTTAAAAAATCTAACCTTCGCAAAGAAAAAGGTAAATTTCTAACTGCCGGGTTATACGTATTAGATTTCTAAGTACTAGGATTCTTATTTTAGTTATTTATTCAGAACATCTAGCCAGCAGCAATTCCACGTTTGCTGTTACCAACTGGTAAGTTATTGAACTATATAAAATTAATACTAACGTTATTACTGAGTGTGAACAGACCGGGAGTCCGGCGTTGTGGAGAGCAAGTTTAAAGAAGCGCGCGCGTTTCATCTGAGTGGGCAGCTGGCTCAAGCGAAGGCGATCTATCAAGACATTCTCAAGGCAGACCCTGATCACGCCGACTCTTTGCACTTGCTTGGTGTTATTGCGTCTCATGTCGGTAAGCACAAGCTGGCCATTGATCTCATTGGCAAGGCGGCAAACCTCGATCCTGGAAACGCCAATTATCTGTTGGATTGGGGCAACGCTTTACATGTGCACGGTCGACTAGACCTGGCGGTGAAAAGTCATGAAAAAGCGATTGTGCTGAAACCAGATTACGCTGAAGCGTATTCTAATCTTGGGGCTGTGCTGTATGAACTTGGAGATTTAGAGGCGGCGCTGGTGCGATTGGATAAAGCGATTCAGCTTCATCCCAAGCATGAAAGCGCACACTTTAATCGCGGTAATGTTTTAGCCGAGCTCGCCAGATATTTAGAAGCGGTTGAAAGCTATGATCGCGCTATAGCTCTGAACCCGAACTATGCTGAAGCCTATGCCAATCGGGGAGTCGCCCTTCACGATCTAAAAAAACTGGACGCTGCACGACGCTCGTATGACACAGCGCTTCAGCTCAAACCCGATTATATCTACGTTTATGTTAACCGGGGCAATGTGCACAGGGTCCTGCAAAACCTTGAGGCCGCAGCCACAGACTATGCGCAGGCCTTGGACTTAGACCCGAGAGCTGAATTTCTGTTCGGTTTGCTGTTGCATACCAAGTATCAGCTTTGTCAGTGGCAGGATTATGAACAAGAAACCGCAGCTCTTGCCACGCAGCTTGAACGTGGAGAGCCAGCGTCTCATCCCTTTCCGACGCTCGCTATTCTTGAGTCGCCTCATTTACAGCGTGTGGCAGCCGAGCAACTGGTACAGGCGAAATATCCTCCAAGAGCCGACTTAGGGCCGATCTCAAGGGATGCGGGGCGAGACAAAATACGCCTGGGGTATTTCTCTGCCGACTTTCGCGAGCATGCGGTTTCGTACCTGACGGCTGAGTTGTTTGAGGTTCATGATAGGTCGAAATTTGAACTGGTGGCGTTTTCCTTTGGCCCAAGCGGGGGCGACGACATGCGCCGCCGGGTTTCAAAGTCTTTTGATCAGTTTATCGATGTCGCGGACAGAAGTGACTCAGAGGTGGCGCAACTGGCGCGCGACCACGGCATTGATATTGCCATTGATTTGAGCGGCCATACTCAACACGGCCGGCCCGGCATTTTTTCTTATAGGACGGCACCGATTCAACTCAGTTATCTGGGGTATTTGGGCACCATGGGGGCGGATTATTTCGACTATCTGATTGCTGATAAAACCATCATTCCCGCTGGTTCCGAGGCGCATTATGCCGAGAAAATAGTTTATCTGCCGAGCTATCAGGTCAATGATTCAAAGCGCCGCATCAGCGACAAAGTGTTCACGCGAGCGGAACTGGGGCTGCCCGCAGAGGGGTTCGTGTTTTGCTGTTTCAACCTCAGTTACAAAATCACACCCGAGGTTTTTGAAGGGTGGATGCGGATCCTGAGCGCGGTTGAGGGCAGCGTGCTATGGCTGCTTGAGCACAATGCAACGGCGACAAAAAACCTCCTTGTGCGGGCCGCGCAAAGCGGGGTTAGTCCCGAACGCATACGGTTTGGCAAACTGTTGCCGCGCGCTGAATACCTGGCCCGTTTTCGGGCTGCTGATTTGTTTCTAGATACGCTGCCGTATAACGCCGGAACAATTGCCAGCGATGCCCTGTGGGCAGGTCTGCCTGTGTTGACGCAAATGGGCGAGTCCTTCGCCAGCCGCGTGGCGGGGAGTGTTTTGCATGCCATTCACTTGCCGGAGCTTGTGACAGAAACGCAAGAGGACTACGAGGCGAAGGCCATTGCGTTGGCGTCAGATGCGACCGCGCTTAAGGCTGTCAAAGTCAAGCTTCAGGGCAATAGACTTACAACGCCGCTGTTTAACTGCAGGCAGTTCACAAAGCACATCGAGGCGGCTTACCAAGTGATGCACGACAGGGACCAGAAGGGCCTGCCGCCTGCCCCTATAGAGATTGAAGAGTGATCTTCTGGGAGGGTGCAAAAGCGTGAAAGGGCAACCTACCCTCGG
>CAYGSZ010000300.1:0-3307 GCA_964352705.1 uncultured Rhodobacterales bacterium | reverse complement strand
AAGGTGTTGAAGCTGGAGGTCACACCGTCGCGGGTGTTCTGGAAGAACACATCCCGGAAGGCGGCTACGGCTTCCTTGTTGTTGAACAGATTTTCCGACCACAGTTCGACAGTGTACCGGTCAGAGTCAATGCCGAGACGCAGGTTCACCAATTCACGCGATGGCGCAATCGCTTGGTTCTGCGCCCCGATGAATTGCTTACCAATGTAGGTAAAGTCACTGCGGACATACCAATCAAAATTCTCATTGAGTTGATCGCGGTAAGTTGCAGAAGCATTGGCCTGCCATTTGGATTGACGCAGCAACTTGTTGCCAGACACGTCCCCATCGGGTGCGTAGGTCGGGAACAGTTCGAACGACTGAATGACCGCGTCTTTGAACTCGGCATCCGTGTAAGAGAAGCCGCCGTTGACTGACAATTGCTCGGTCAAACGGCCCTGCATGGAAACTTCCAGGCCTTTGACTTCTGCCGTGCCTGCGTTTTGCGCAAACGTAGCAACCGGCACAAAAGTGTCATCACTCTGGGGAATAACAATGTCTTTCCAGTCGATGTAATAGACAGCCGCATCCATTTGCATGCGACCATCCATAAACGTGCCCTTGGTGCCCAGTTCGTAGGTCCAGTTGGTTTCAGGATCGAACTCTTTGACAATGATCACACCACCCGGATCATCGGAGTCAAAGCCACCGCTTTTGGCACCGCGGGCGGCTGAGGCGTACACCAGCCAATCGTCGGTCGGCTGGTAGTCCACCGAGAATCGCGCCGTTACGAAGTCCCAGCTACCTTCTCCGGTGTTGCCGCTCAAACCTTCCGTGAAGTCTTTCTTTTGGTCTGACCAACGCACTTCCGCGCGGCCCGTCAGTTGGTCTGTGAAGTCCCCTTCAAGGTAGCCGAAGAAAGAGACAGAGGATTCATTGCGCACAATGGTGTTGTCCAGATTCACACTGCCATTGGGGCCAAAATAGGTGAGGAATGGATTGTTCCCGGCCGGAATCGCAACAAACGGCCCAAAGCGCAACACCGGAGCAAAGCCGGCGAAATCTGCCGGCAGAGGCTGGGTTGCTTTGATAGCACTGTCGCCTTCGAAGATATCCGTCGTGTAGTAGTATGTCCCTATTGACCCGCGGATCGGTTGATCCTGATGGGTGGAATAGCGTGCTTCAATACTGATTTCTTCTGAGTCTGACTCCTGACCAATCTGTTCCAGGCCGGTCAGCAGCGTGCCTTCCGTGCGATTTGGGCGCAGATACACCAGGGGTACGCTCAGGTCGCCAAGACCACGTGAGCCGTCAAGGTTAAAGGACTGCTCTACCTTCGAGAAGCCAGCCAAGGCACTGAACACACCAATGTCCGTATCCAATTCGGCCTTAACGTCTGCGCGCAGCACTTTGCGTTTTTCACCGGTGGCCTCATCAATCACAGCCAGGCTGTCTTTGGTGATGCTCGGCAGTGTACCGCAGTAACTTTGTAGGCGTTGGCCCGATCCATTGTCTTCGCAGTTGGCGTAAATACTGATCGCAGCCGGGGAGTCAATTTCATCATCCGAGTAATACACAGCCCCGTTCATACTGAAATTTTCGGAGGGCGTTGCGAAAAAACTACCTTGCAGTGTTTTGTATTCGTAGCCGCCGATGTTCGGGCCTGTCGGGTTTTGGTTTTCGTAGGACCCATCGAAGCTGTCATAAATAGCTGCGAGACGAATGCCCAGTTTACCTGCCACGACAGGGCCACTAATGGAGCCCAGCGCTTTGAGTTGGCCATCGTTGCCAAAGGTGAGTTCGGCTTTGCCCGCAAACTCGTCACCGGGTCGTGCTGTGATAATGTTAATCGCACCTGAAAACGATGACCGACCGTAGATTGCGCTTTGTGGTCCTTTGATCACCTCAATGCGTTCCACATCAAGTTGGCTGAAGTTCAAGCCTTCACGTCCGGCGATGAAAACCCCATCGACAAATACAGCGGCGTTGTTTTCGCCTTGCACATCTGTTGGGGCCACGCCGCGAATAACCGGCACGGGAAGAAACTCACCCAGCAGGTTCGAGAAGGTCAGTCCTGGTGTAAAGTTGGCAACATCGCCCAAGTCATTGATGCCAGCCGCTTCAATTTGCGCCGCCGAAAACGCGGTAATGGCCAGCGGCACATCCAGGATACTTTCTTCCTTTTTACGGGATGTGACAATAATTTCTTCAATCTTGAGTTGGGCGACCGCCTCAGTGGCAGCGAAGGATAGTGCTGTCAACAGGGCGACGGCTGATGCGCTACTAAGTTTCAGATTACGGTATGACATTTCTCTCCCCCAGAGCTTTGTTAATCCATGTTAAGTATGTGGTTATTGAGCAATAAAACTGACAGTTGGTCTACAATAAACTTATGAGTCGCAATCAATGACCCTAATTTGTCATGTCACTATGACAACTGTGCAAAAGCTCGTATTGTGATCTGAAAGTTGAAGCCTCTATTCAACAGCGAGTCTCGGATTTAACATTTATGGACTGCTTGTTCATGCGCTAGGAGACTCCCATGCAAAAGCTTTTTCTCTCGCTGTTTGCTCTTTTGGCTAGTGCGTTAGCGGCGCTCCCCAGCTCTGCTGAGGATGGCGTTCTGATCTTCGGAGCCACCCGCAACACCGGCTTGGAGATCGCAAAAATCCTGGTCGCGCGGGGCGAAGCTGTGACGGCATTTGTCCGTCCTTCATCGAGCTTGGAGAACCTGGAACCGCTGGGCGTTGAATACGTCACCGGCGATGCCATGAATGCGGAAGATGTTGAGCGGGCGATTGCCGCGAAAAACTATAAAGCCGTCATTTCAACGCTGGGCGGCGGGCGCGGCGAGCGGCCCCCGGATTTGGTTGGCACGATCAATATGGTCGATGCCATGGTCAAGCACGGACCCAAGCGTATTTTAGTGGTCACCGTCATTGGACCTGGAAAAAGCATCTCCATGGTGCCCGCCGAGCAGCGCGTGCAATTGGGTCGTGTCATTGAACTCAAGGAAGAAGCAGAGGCGTACATCATCGCGGCGGATTTAGACTACACTATCATCCGGCCCGGTCAGCTGACCTCTAATCCGCGCTCAGGCATTATTCGCTTGGACCTTGAGCCCTCACCAACAGGCCCCGTGACACGCGCCGATTTGGCGGATCAAGTGGTTGGAGCTTACGATGATGACAGCACAATCAAACAAATCTACCAAGTGATTGGCGATGATCCGTTGATGACTGGTCAACGCATGGATACTCCGCCTGGAGACTAAGCGGTGAAACGCTAGAAGGATAAGGTGAACCGCTAGAAGGATAAGGTGAACCGC
>CAYGSZ010000299.1:0-3310 GCA_964352705.1 uncultured Rhodobacterales bacterium | reverse complement strand
TATGCCTCGGGTGCCATGGCCATGGCGTTCTTTATTGGCCCGATGTTCGGCGGCCTCTTGATGGGCCAGAACATTGAGACCTTCACCCATGCCACGCCGTCGTTTCTGGCGGCAGGCCTGAGTGCTGTAGCCACACTGATCGGCATCATTTTCCTGAAAGAAACCCGCGCTGGGCGCAAAAGCCCTGTATCCATGGCTTCCACAGAACCTGCAGGAGCCCCGCTCACGGGCCTCGCGCCTGAAGTTGACGACGAACCCTATGTTCCGCCGCGTATGCCCATCGGGCAAATCGGTTTGGCGTTGATCATTATCCAGTTCTTGATTGGCGGTTACATCAGCGGATCAGACCAGTTTGTCTTCGCGTTCTGGGCGCAAGGGCTGCACGGCTGGGGCCCGAATGACGTCAGCTTTGGCATGGGGGCCATGGGTTTGGGGTATATGGTGGCTACCATCGGATTGGTCGGCCCACTGACCAAGTCCTTTGGCGATATCGGAGCTTATTTAATTGGCTCGACGATGAATGTCATTGGCACATCTGTTTTATTGCTTGGCTCAACGGTTTGGATTTCATTTGCCGGGCTATGGATCGCGGTGATTGGAATTGGGGTTTGGAACACGGTGCTGTCGAGCGTGCTGACCAAAGTCAGCCCCGAAGATAAAGTTGGCTTTATGCTGGGCGTCTCTAATGGGGTGTCAATGGTGGGCCGCGTCGGTGGACCGCTGGTCGCAGGAAGTTTCTTCCTCGATATTGATACACGCTTGCCATTTATGATCACCCTCGGACTTGCGGCAATTGTGGTTATCAATGCCGCGCGTCTGGTCTGGGTTGCTCGTCAGGCTTAGTCGTCAGGCTAATGGTGGCGCTAGAAGTGCTCATTCCGGATGACATCGACATCACTCATGAGGATCATCCCTCGATAATCGGTGAGCGCCGCGTACACGGCATCGCGAATAACTGCGGCTCGGCGTGGACCGGTGATGACCATGACCATCTGCATTTCTGTGCCCGAGCTGCCATCTTTATCGCTCCAATGGCCTGAGTGCCCCTGCCCGCGCAGGATAGACATAACCGTTGCTCCCTGTCCGCCATGCTCCTGCATGATCTCCAGAACACGGCGCACCATTGGCGCTTCAACAATGACTTCTATCTTTTTCTTGGGGTGAACGTCCATCAGTCTAAACTCCGTAAAGCCAGCGCACAGCCATCAGGTAAAGCGGAATACCGACGATGACGTTGAAGGGAAAGGTGATTGCTAACGATAAGGTCAGCGACATCGCCGGGTTAGCTTTAGGCATGGCCAGCCGCATGGCCGCAGGCACAGCAATGTAAGATCCACTGGCGGCGAGCGTTGCCAGCAGAACTGTTCCGCCGGCACTCAGACCAATCGCCCAACCTGCCAACGTACCGAGTGTTGCTCCGATCAACGGCATATAAATGCCGAACATAATCATGCCGCGTGACAGTACTTTAACGCCGCGCAAGCGCTCTGCCGCAATCAAGCCCATATCGAGCAAGAACAAGCAAAGCACACCCTGGAAGATTCCATTGAAGAAAGGATCAACTTTGAGCACCCCCTCCGGCGTGCTGATTAAGCCAATGATGAAAGCGCCAACCAAAACGACAACGCTGGCGTTCAAGAAAACTTCGCGAGCGAGGTCTTTGGTGATCAAAGACTTTTTAGGAGCACCGGGTGTGGTATCTGTCGCCATACGCCCCGCCAACCAGATGCCGGTGATAATCGCCGGTGTTTCCATGAGCGCAGCAACAGCGACCATAAAACCTTCCGAAAACAGACCGGACAAACGCACCATTTCAGTGGCCGTGACGAAGGTTACAATGGAAATCGAGCCATAGTGGGCTGCAATGGACGCGCGATTGATGCCATCTAACTTGGTGGTCAAACCCAACAGGCCAAAAGCGATAAAGGGCATGAGAAAGCTCAGCACCATGCCCGCAAGAAGCGCGAGGATCAGTGTGGAGCTGAAGGGGCTGGCGGCTACAGCCACACCGCCTTTTAAACCGATGGCGAACATCAGGTAGATCGACATGGCTTTGCTGATCGCCGAAGGAATTGAAAGTTCAGCACGGGCCATGCCAGCGACGATGCCAAGCACAAAAGCCAGAATAACAGGATGGAGAATGTTGCCTTGGACGATACCTATAAAGTCAGCCACGTAACACCCCAGCTCGATTGTTCGCTCTTAAGTCTGCGTGGTTTTATAGGGAATCGAAAACACTTATCAAGCAAAGGGCTAAAGATTCCTCAGCAATCTCGCTCTGCCACCTAAAGACCATTCGGCTAGGCTGGTCATGCGTGGCCAAGTATGGCCTAATCCGAACATAATAACGGCCACCTTATCTGGGGATTTTACAAGGTGAAGACACTCTTTGATGATTTGCGCGAGGGCTATATTCGCTACCGCGACGAGCGGCTGCCCGCCTATGGACCTCTGTTCAAAAACCTTTCAGATCGAGGCCAACGGCCCAAAGCACTGGTAATTGCCTGTAGCGACTCCCGGGTTGATCCGGCATTTATGTTTGATCAGAACCCAGGCGACCTGTTTGTCGTGCGCAACGTGGCTAATGTGGTGCCACCTTATGAACCCAAACCAGGGTATCACGGCACCAGCGCGGCCATTGAGTTTGCTGTCATGGGCTTGCAGGTCACCGACATTATCGTGTTGGGCCACGCTCAGTGTGGTGGCATTCAGGCCCTTGTGGGCATGGCGGATGGCGACCCACCAGCCGGTGAGTTTATTGGACCGTGGATGTCGATTGCCCGACCGGCTGTCTCTATGGCCCGCCACTTAGAAGATGATCCATCGGACCGCTTTGCCAATACGGAACAAGCGGTTGTGCGCCTGTCTCTGGAGAACCTGGAAACTTTCCCCTGGGTGTCTAAACGTATCGCCTCTGGGGCCTTGAAAATGCATGGCTTTTACTTCGACATCAGCAAAGGCTTTGTAAAATGGCTTAATCCAGACACGAATTGCTTTGAAGAATTCGCCTGACGGGCTGCCCTCGCGCATCTGACATGATAAGGTCTTTCCTGATCCGCCCGTGACGCTGACAGGAGCCTGAAAGATGATGCATAAGACCCTCACAAGTTTGGTTATTGCGACCGCTATTCTCGCGGCACAAACTGCCACAGCTCAACTGAGCCCAGACACAGCACAGATACGAAGCATTCCCGTGCGCGATGGATTGCATATGTTTATGGGGGCCGGGGGCAATCTGGCTGTCTCCGTTGGTGCAGACGGTGTGCTCATCGTCGATGATCAGTATGAAGAAATGACAGCGAAGATTGAC
>CAYGSZ010000298.1:0-3311 GCA_964352705.1 uncultured Rhodobacterales bacterium | reverse complement strand
CGCCATAAAACAAGCGTAAGCCAAACAAACTAATGATCGCTTGGGAAACCCCGCTCCAGTGCGGGGTTTTTCATTTGTGGAGACCCGTGCATAAACATCGCAATGCGGTGACGCGGGGCAAGATAGGGTAGGGTATGATTCGGTTTTTTGGTTCTGGTTTTGCCACGATTATAGTTTGTTTCATGAGCCTTGCGGTTCTGGCCCAAGAGCCCGAGGTGCGCGCCCGCGATGAGGAGGAAACGTCGTCCGTTGTTGTCTATGAAGCTGAGTACTTTGCGCCTTACAATCCCATTACCGTTGAAGACATGCTCAACCGCATTCCGGGCACTGAAGGTCTGGTTGGCAACTTTGGACAGAACCAGGAAGAGCGCCGCGGCCTAAGGTCCAACACCGATCAAATTATGATTGATGGTAAGCGCCTCACCGGTAAGGAAAACGAGGGCGGCACCTTTCTGGAGCGCTTCCCGGCAAAATCTGTCGCCCGCATTGAATTGATCACCGGCAACGTACGTGAACTGGATACGGATGTGGGTGTGCGCGTGATCAACGTTGTTCTTAAAGAAGGCGCAGGTTCAGGCAGCGGTGTCGCCCAAGTTGGTGTCTTTGCTTTTCCCGATGGTCCGGCGCAACCCATGGGCAGCATCGCCTATAACGGCTCTGTCGGGAATCTGTCTTACACCGTATCTGCGCAAACCAGGCCCGGCCAATCGCCAACCGATGTGGTTGATATCATCACCACGCCAGACGGCCGTCGCACGGCTGTGATTGAAGAAGAACGTCGCCAGAGCCAAAGGCAATACGAGGCGCGGAGTGCGCTGACCTATAACTGGGAGGGGGGGCAGACCCTCCAGGTCAATGGCCTGTTCAGCACCTTTCCCCTTAACAACGATGACACCACCGTCACCTTCCTTGATCCAGGAACTGGCGCGCTGCTTCAACAAGGCACAGTGGTCGATAACATCACCGGCAAAGATAACACCTTTGAGATCAGCGGCGACTATAGTCAGGCGCTCAGCAAGTCGATGAATTTCACCGGCTTGTTCATTTATGCCAAGACCACCGAAGACCGCGCCAATGAAAATTTTATCCTGCTCGGTGATGATCTCCTGATTCAAGGGGGCGATGGCCGCGACGAAACAAGCACAGAAAAAATTCTGCGCGGAACTGTGAACTGGAATATTGCCAAGAAGCACGATTTAGAAATTGGCGTCGAGGGGGCCATCAACACCCTCGATAAAGACCTCAATTTCTTTTCCGTTGTGGGCGGCGTACCTGTTGATATCCCCATCATCAACAGCGACCAGAGTATCAGCGAAGATCGCATCGAGGGCTTCAGCACCTACAGCTGGAAACCCCTTGAGGGCCTGGAAATTGAAACCGGATTGGCCGCCGAATATTCTGAACTGACTCAGATCGGCAGTGATGTCAGCACCGAGCGGTCGTTTACCTTCGTCAAACCCAGCTTAGACATCTGGTACAACGCTATCCCTGATACGCAACTGTGGTTCTCGGCCCGGCGCGATGTCGGCCAACTGGACTTTGGTGACTTTGTCGCCACGGTGAATCGAGAAGACAACGAGGTTCTGTCCGGCAACCCAAATCTTGCGCCTGAAAAGTCGTGGGATTTTGAAGTGGGGGCCGAACGTCGCCTCGGCAACGGGGCCGGGGTCATTAATGGCCGTGTGTTCTATCGCCTCGTTAGTGATGTGAAGGACCTCATTCCTTTTGGTCTGACGGACTCGCAGCCCGGCAATTTGGGCAGTGGTGATCATTATGGGGTCGAGGTGGAAACCAGTATTCGGTTCGGGCAATTCACCAATGTGGATGCGGTGGTCAGCGGGTCGATTTTGCTGCAAGATTCAAAAGTCGAAGATCCATTTACTGGCATCAAGCGCCGTTTCGGCAATCAGCACGAATACGAATACAAACTGGAAGCTCGTCACGATTTGCAATCCCTGGGTACGTCTTATGGCTTTGACCTCACCAAAAAAGGCCCAACCTTGGAAAGCGATGCGTTTGAGTTTGATCGTAAGTCTGTCACGGTGGATGCCCGCATTTTTCTGGAACAAACCTTAATGGAAGGCACGATCTTGCGTTTATTCTGGGCCAACATGTTGGAGATCAATAATAAACGGACCCGCACCATCTTTGATCCAAACCAGGCCAGCGGCAACATCGACCGTATTGAATTCCGAGACTCACGACGGGGCTGGATCGCTGGTTTCCGGTTGAGAACGACGTTTTAGAGTACGCAGCAAAAAACTTCATTACTTTGGGAGTTATAGAATGAAAATCTTGAGGTTCTTCGCAATAGCACTAATCGCGATGACCGGTTTCACCCATGCTCAAAACCTGGCTCAGGCTCATACGCCTGCTGAGTATGAAGAGGCTAAAGCAACCATTTGGGCCAAGGAACTGGCAATCTACGACGCCTGGGGAAAAACCGGCCTTGATTATTACATCGAACATTCGTCCGAGCATTACGTTGGCTGGCCGCCGAGCTCGCCGAAGCCGTCCTCGCTGGACGATCTTAAACGCATGCAGGCCAACTTGGTTGTGCCTAATCAGGAAAAGCGCGCGATTACCTTTGATGACCTGGCGCTGCACGATGACACAGCCGTGCTTTATTACACCACTCATATAACCATGCGTCCCGATGGCTCAGCCGCCGATGAATTGCTGCACATCTGCCATGTCTGGGTGCGCGATGAAACGGGAGACTGGAAAATGCTTGGCGCGCTAGGCCGGGTTGAGCGGGAGTAAGGTTGTGCAAATGAATCGATTTGCATTTTTTGGAGTTATCTTAAGCTGGGTTTGTGCCACGTCTGCTTGGGCTATAGATTTCACCCCCGTGCGGCGGACAATAATTTTGACTGCGGATATTAAATCCTCGCTCGCCTTTTATCGGGACCTGCTTGGTTTCACGGTTGAATGGGACGTAACCTCAACCGAAGTCGGGGCGGTCTCTTTCTTCCCGCCGACTGATGAGGAAGGGCGGGCGATAGCGCTTCGTCAAGGCTCTAAACTGGGCGGGTCCGTGGGCCTGATTTGGGCTCCATATGTTAAGCCACCAGAATTACCGTGCCCCATGCCAGCCCAAGCTGGGGCAGTTGCTTTGCTGATCCTTACCGATGATATGCCTGCACTCAAAGCACGCCTTGATCAAGCCGGGGTCGTGCGCGTTGCTGATGAGGTTTCTTACGAGAATTCACGCGGGCCGACCGATGCCTTTGCCGTCTATGATCCCAATTGCATCAGAGTGACCTTCGCCTACAAAAAGGATGAAACTCTGGAAGACACCATGAGCAAAT
>CAYGSZ010000297.1:0-3312 GCA_964352705.1 uncultured Rhodobacterales bacterium | reverse complement strand
TGGCTGGTTTCACCGACGGTCCAGCCAAAACCCGCGGCATCTTCGAAATGTTCAGTGTAGTGAGCTCCGTAAACCAAAAGTTTCTTTGGTACACACCCACGCATCACACAGGTGCCGCCGACGCGACTTTCTTCAACGGTTGCGACACGCCCGCCATAGCCAGCGGACAAACGGCTGGCGCGGACGCCACCGGAGCCTGCCCCAATGGTAATCAGGTCAAAATCATACTTAGACATGTGATGCGAACTTTCTATCAGGTGGCCTGACCGAGGACCCCGGCAACGACGCACCAAATGTTATCAGTGATGTTATCTGCGGAAAGCTCTTAGCAGGCCTGGCGGATAAACAGCAACAGGTGGCGGTGGCGGGGTGCCCCCGACGCGCTGGCCTTCTTGAGGTGCGCTGCCGTCACCGTCTTTACGCAGAATGATCTCCACCCGGCGATTGCTTTCGCGCCCTTGGATGCTGAAATTGCTGTCGACCGGACGTGTATCGCCAAAGCCCTGGACCTCTAACCGGCGACCAGAAATATTATTGACGTTCTGGAAATGCCGGACAACCGCTGCAGCACGCGCCGCAGACAGCGCCCAGTTATCCTGGAACCGCCCCGCTGTTGTGTTCAGCGGAGTATTATCTGTGTGGCCGGCAACGATAATCTGGCCATCCACTTTCTTGATCACATCGGCCAGGCGATTCAGCGATGCAAAGAAACTGTCGGTGATCTGATCACTGCCCGTACGAAACCCGACTTCATCGGGAAAGGTGATAACAATTTCTGAATAATTTTTATCGACATCGACCAAGCGACCTTGCATTTCACGCTGCAGGGCCATTTGGATCTGCCCGAGGGTTTGATCCATATCGGCGGAGGCTTGCTCTTGCGCGCGCACAGCTTCCCGCAAGGCCGCAAGCGCCATAGACGCTAAGGCCTGTTCCTCGGCTTCAGACAATTGTTCCTGGGCGCCAATGTCTTCTTCAAAGCCGCTTTTGGAATCAAAATCTTCCTGAAGTTGATCTTCGTTGGTTTCTGCCTCTTCGCCCTGATCAGACCCCTGGCTGGCCCCAGTGGTGCTGGAGTTTGGCGACGATAATGTGGGAATGGGAACGGGCTGGATATTGGACGCATGCTCAAGGACCGGGCTACCGATCAACTCGATCACGCTCGAAAGAAGGCGTTCTTTTTGGATACCGAAGGCATCCTTCATGGAGCCGGAAACTTCGTGAAACTTTTTCACGTCCATGATCGAGAACGACAACAGGAGAATAAAGAAGCAGACCAAGATGGACATCAGGTCAGCGAACGTTACAACCCACATCGGAACGGGCGCTGGTTTAGCCATCTTATCCTTCCTTCTCTCGTCTCTGTCGCTCGAACCAATCGAACGTGTTAGAGGCTGTCGGCGCGAGCTTTATCTTTCGTCAGCGCGAACGCTATCTTTCATCAACTCTGCGTTGATCTTCTGGCAAGAACGACGACAATAACTGATACATAGAGTCTGGGTTCTGTTTCTCTGCAATCTGGTTCACGGCCTCGACCACTAAAGAGCGGTTGGTATATTCAGTTTTGGCCTTGTTCGCCAGTTTATCGGCAATCGGCAAGGCGACCAGGTTGGCAATCAAAGCCCCGTACAACGTTGTCAGCAGGGCGACAGCCATGGAAGGGCCAATGGTTTCAGGGTTGTCCATAGTGCTCAGCATTTGCACCAAGCCGACCAGGGTGCCGATCATGCCAAAGGCTGGCGCAGCGTCGCCCATGAAGCGATAGATTTTTTCGCCTTCTTCAAGACGCTCAATCAAAAGGTCACGGTCTCGGCTTAAAGCGTGTGTGATGAATTCCGGTTGCAGGCCGTCGCAATACATGAGCGCACCCTTGCGCAGAAATTCGTTATCGATGGGTGCGTTTTCGAGCGCAAGTTGGCCTTTGGTACGGGACAGTTCTGCCAGTTCAACCGCTTCGTCAATAAGACCAACAGCACTTTGGCTATGCTGCTGAAAGGCGTTAGACGTGCCAAGCTTGAGGGCATTCATGACGTCAGCCAACGGAAAGCGAATTAAAACCCCGGCGATTGTACCGCCAAAGACGATCAAAACACTGGGGATATTGACAAACATGCCGGGGCTACCGCCGAAAATGATAGCCAAACCAACAACGGCTGTACCCGCGACGAGGCCTAATATTGTGGCTAAATCCATACTCTCATCACCCTGACAACCGGTCGCTTTTCAACGCACCAACACCTTGCTTGGCGTTGGCAAAGCTCGCCTCGGCTGTTCT
This sequence comes from uncultured Rhodobacterales bacterium, assembly GCA_964352705.1. GTDB lineage: Bacteria > Pseudomonadota > Alphaproteobacteria > Rhodospirillales > Rhodospirillaceae > WLXB01. The sequence continues at coordinate 1,037 of CAYGSZ010000297.1, read as the reverse complement.
CCCCGTTTTCAGGCGTCGTTTTCACGCGTCGTTTTCATACGTCCCAAGGACCTTTGAGCCGCACCTTAAGCTAAGCGCAGAACAGGTCCCTTTCAATACCGGCTTACCATACCTGTGGATAGTTAACGAATCGTTTGGATTCAAGGCGTTCTAAGCTGTTGTGGCGGTAAGCTAATCACCCGAACTGACTCAAAACTGCCATCAAACGTTCACTCTACGGTTACACTTTTAGCCAGGTTTCTGGGCTGATCCACATCGGTGCCTTTTAGAACAGCCGTATGGTAGGCTAGTAACTGAACAGGAATTGTATACAGAATCGGCGCAACGAAGCTCAAACTGGACGGCACCTCGATGATATGAGCCGCTAAATCGCCAATGCGCGCCCGGCCTTTGGCATCCGTTACCGCGATCACTTTGCCGCCGCGCGCCACAACCTGCTCGATATTGGTCAGGGTTTTGTCAAAGACATGATCAGACGGCGCGATCACCACCACCGGCATATGCTCATCGATCAGCGCGATGGGACCATGCTTCATCTCGCCAGAGGCATACCCCTCGGCATGAATATATGAGATCTCTTTCAGCTTCAGCGCCCCCTCAAGGGCAATGGGGAAGTTTGAGCCGCGCCCCAAATACAGCACGTCTCGCGCTTCCACGAGCACATGGGCAATCTCCTGGATCGCCGCTTCGGTGGTGAGAATCTCCGCGATCTTGGCCGGCACTTCGGCCAAGGCCCCCATGAGAGTCTGCTCCTGGGTTTCATTGATGCAGCCGCGGCGTCGAGCGAAAGCGATTGACAGGCTGGCCAGCACGGCCAACTGGGTGGTGAACGCTTTGGTGGAGGCAACACCGATTTCAGGCCCGGCGAGGGTTTGAAGAATGACATCGGACTCGCGCGCTATTTCGCTTTCCGCCACATTCACGACCGAGAGAATATGCTGATTGTGAGCCTTGCAGTAGCGGAGCGGAAACAGCGTATCGACGGTTTCGCCGGATTGCGAAATAAACAAACCAACACCACCGTCTGGAAGCGGCGG
>CAYGSZ010000296.1:0-3315 GCA_964352705.1 uncultured Rhodobacterales bacterium | reverse complement strand
CGACCTCAAACATTAACGGGAACCCCCATGGACGCGCTGGTATCACGCGCATTGTGTCCACCATTTTGGTTTGACTGATAAGGGGTTTCCTACATGTCGTTTAAGACTTCGCTGCGCGCCTCTGCCGCAGCCATCGCATTACTTGCCAGCGCTCCATTTGCTGTTGTTCCATTTGCGGCTGAGGCCGCCACCGTCATCGGGCGGGTGAGTGACACAGCGGGTGTCTCATCTTTGTCTGGCGCACGCGTTGAAATTGTCGAGCTTAACCGTCGCACATCAACGTCACAAAACGGCAGCTATCGCTTTGCGGATGTGGAGCCCGGCACCTATACCCTGCGCATCACTTATATTAATGCAGAAGTTCTGGAGCAGCAGCTGGTGGTGAGCGGCGATGGCATTACCACCGCCGATGCGAGCCTGGGGACCGCCATTGAAGAGGTGATCGTTATTGGTCAGATCGCTAACGTTTCAAGCTCCCTGTCACGGCAGCGCGCGTCTGACACTGTGAAGTCGATCCTCACCCGTGACTCAATTGGTCAGTTCCCTGACCAAAACGTTGCCGAATCCATTCGTCGCGTCACCGGCGTCAACGTGCTGAATGACCAAGGCGAAGGCCGGTTTATTGCCGTGCGCGGCCTTGACCCGAACCTCAACTCAGCCTCCATCAACGGTGCGCGCGTGCCATCGCCGGAAAGCGATGTGCGCTCGGTGGCGTTGGACGTGATTCCGTCTGAACTGATTGAATCCATCGAGATCACCAAAACCCTGACCCCGGATATGGATGCCGACACCATTGGCGCGTCCATTGAAATCAACACCACCAGCGCGTTTGACCGCGAGGGCACGTTTTTCGGCGGCACGTTGGAAGGGTCTTACAACGACCTGAATGAGAAAGTATCACCAAAGGGCGGCGTTGATTTCAGCCATGCGTTTAGTGAAAAGTTCGGCGTGTCCGGTGGTCTGTCGTACTACCGCCGTTCCTTCTCGACCGACAACATTGAAGCAGAAGGCTGGGACACCACCGACGATGGCGTGACCTTTGCCGACGAAATTCAATACCGTGATTATGATGTGCGCCGCTCACGGTTTGGATCATCTTTGTCGTTAGACCTGCGCCCAAGCGAAAACACCGAGTTATATGCCCGTGGCCTGTTCAGCCGCTTCGCCGACCAGGAATTCCGGGGTCGTTTGACCTTCAAGCTGGATGAAGAGCCCAGCAGCGGATCAGCGACAACGGCGACCTTCCTGTCGGACGATGGCGAGATTGAAATTGAGCGGGACATTAAAGACCGTTTTGAAGTGCAAAAGATTTACTCCCTGGTCACCGGCGGCGAAACCTTCAAAGACGCCTGGACCTTTGAATACTCAGGGTCTTACTCCAAGGCGAGCGAACTTGAGAACGGATCGCTTGACCCAACGACGTATGTGGCCGCGTTCGAAGATCCGGGTCAGCTTGGCGTGATGTTTGACTACTCCGATTACAAACGACCAGGGTTTAACATTATTGCGGGTCAGTCTGCCTTTGCAGACCCGAACACCTATGAGTTCGATGAAATCGAGCGCACCATTCTTTCGGATGCGACCGACGAAGAATGGGGCGCGAAGCTGGACCTCACACGCCAGTTTGTGCTCACCGATGGGGCTGTCTTTGACGTGAAGTTCGGCGGCAAGGCCCGTTTGCGCCAGAAGCAGTACGACTTTAATGTGGAATTCCTCAGCGACGGTCCGTTGGAAGACACAACGTTGGCTCAGTTCGCCACATCCGGCACCTACGGTTTGGCCAACATTGCGCCGCAGGTTGATCCGTTAGCAGTTCGCGAACTGGTGAACGGCAATCTTTCTGCCTTCGACAATGACGACATCGACGGCGTCTTTGACTCTGCCACAGCCGACTACAATGTCGACGAAGACATTTACGCGGGCTACATCATGGGTCGCTACGACAATGGGTCTTTGAAAGCCATCGGCGGTGTGCGTGTGGAACACACCAAAGACGACATCAATGGCAACCTGGTGGAACTGGTGGAAGAAGGCGGCACACGCAACGGCGTCACCTTGGATGATGACACCGTCTTCGTAACACCGAACGCCTTCACCAACAGCTACACCAACTGGCTGCCAAGCGTAAACCTGACCTACGAGACCGAGAACGACGTGCTGCTGCGCGCCGGCATCTATCGCAGTGTGGTCCGCCCGAACATCGGCCAGATCGCACCTCGCTTTGTGATCGAAGAAAACGATGATGGCGAACGTGAAGGCGAGTTTGGCGACCCCAATCTGCGGCCTTATAAAGCCTGGAACGGCGACGTCAGCGTTGAATGGTACTTCAACAATGCCGGTGTTCTGCAAGGGGGCCTGTTTTACAAAGACATCAAAGACTTCATCGTCTCGACGGAAGTGGACAATCTGACCTTCAACGGCATCTTTGCCGATGAAGCCATCATTCCCGTGAACGGTGAGTCCGCTGAAGTGTTTGGGGCCGAGTTTGGCTACCAGCAGGTGATGGACTTCCTGCCCGGCCCTTGGGATGGCGTGCTGATCGGCTTCAACTACACGTTCACCGACAGCGAAGGCACTGTCGATGGACGAACGATCAGCCTACCGGCCAGTTCCAAGCACACCTTCAACACCACACTGGGTTATGAAAAAGGTCCGTTGTCGTTGCGGTTGGCTGGGGCGTATCGATCAAACTATCTGGATGAATTGTCCGGCGGGCCGGATGAAGACCGGTTTGTAAAGAGCCACTTCCAACTGGATGCCAGCGCCAAGTATCGCGTGACCGATCAGTTCCAAATCTTCGCTGAGCTGATCAACATCACCGACGAGCCGTTTGTCGCCTATCAGCGCGGCCCGGTGTCAGACCGGTTGCTGCAGTACGAAGAGTATTCCTTTACGGCGAAAGCAGGCGTGCGGTTTACCTACTAAGCGCAGGGGCCTTAGGCGCATCACCACGAATCGCCACACACGGAGCACTTTGCCGTGTTACCGCTGTCGTGATGGACCACCCGCCGGATCGACACGGGAAGGGCCGCCCCCACAAGGGCGGCCCTTTTTGTGAACCTGTACCACATTGATATTGCAAGGCATTTATTTGGGTTTATTGGCGCATCGCCCTTTGATTCCCCCGGCCCCGCCGTGTAAAAAAAACCTAGTTCGCGCGGCGTGTCTTAAGCCCGTTAGCGTCCGCACGAATTAAAAGGGCCGCTCTTTGAGTGGCCCTTTCTTTGTTAAAAAACACTTTATTGAAAAACACTTTGTTAAAAAATGCTCTAGTCCATGTCTCTGGCGATGCGCAGACCCAGATTAAAGTTGTGC
>CAYGSZ010000295.1:0-3336 GCA_964352705.1 uncultured Rhodobacterales bacterium | reverse complement strand
AACAAACGGCAGTCGTTTAGGACTCCGTACCCAAATCCTTACGGAAACGCTCTGGACTTAGCTTGAGCACACGACCATACCCACGCGCTTCCGCCTCATCCCTAAACTGTTTGGGCAATTCCTCTACTGTGCTGAGCTTCTGCGAATCCACGTGCACAATAATATACCCACCGGCCATATTTGGGGCTTTGTCGATCGGCAACCACCGCTGCTCGGCTGGAAGAAAGAATGTGGCTGAAGCGGCACCAGGCAGAGTGTTGATGGCCGGATTGTAAAAGTCGGCAGCAGATACCGTCTGCGTACCAAATTCTATAAACTCATCAGGCCAAACCATACCAAACTGGTTCGGGTTAGGACGGATCCGGTGCAGCGCCACGAAATCGCCTTGGCGTCTAAACACGATCTCCGATGGCATCGGCTTCATATCACGACCAATCGGCCGGTCGCCTTGTGGCGTGATAATGAGCCCCGGGTCATCTACCGCAACCTTTGCGTCAGGAAGTGGAACCATCTCACCGGTCAACGGATTGCGGAACTCAGTAATGTATTCGCCCGTCTCAATGTCACGTGGAAAGGATAGATTATTGCCCTGCACCTGCCAAACGTTGGGTGCCATTTTCTTTGCCTGAGACAATTCCATGGCCTCTTTCGCAAAGATCGGAACCGGTGCGTGACCTGGCTTAAAATAAACGTAAGTCAACATCGCCCAATAAGCGAATGGACGCTCTTCAAGTCCGTAGGCCATGCGAACAAACTGTTTGAACTTTTCCTCTGGGCTATCGAACTCAATAATTCCCCAGTCCAAGTCCGTCGAAGATTCAAGCGACGTCATCGGTTGGGCACTTGCTGACTGCGCGGCCAACCCTGCCAAACCAAAGGCACCGGCCATCCAACTGCGGCGATTCAAGTGAGGTATAAAATCCTTAGCCATGGCATAGGTTCTCCTTATAAGTCGCATGTAGAGGATTTCGAGCTAATCCTCACAGCAGTGATTGAGCTTCGCTCAGAATTTAGCGTTCTCCACAATGACGCTAGAGTCTAATAAAAAGAAACTGGTTAACTATGCGTTAGACTCATACCTTATCGGCTGCAGAACGTTGTTAGCCAGCGCATGGCCACAGCTTTGAAGATCACGCACAGCCTACGATTAGATGCAGGACCTATTCCGCAAGGGCTTCTGTGCAAGATCGATCAGCTACTCTGGCTAAATGGTGCCAATTAGATGCACAGGTCGGCAAATACTATTAGAAATCTGTGACTTAGAAAGGAGGAGCGGGTGAAGGGACTTTTAGCAATCCCCGCTTCACTCTCTGCTTGGGATAGCGCGCTAAATTCCCTGCAGAAGTGCCATTTACTAAACTTGAGCGCTAGGATCAGCGCCCCCTAAGGCGCTTTAGATAGCCTCAATGCCTCATCCATCAAGAACATCGATGTCAAACACGCCCGCAAGTGGATGGATGCGTTTAAATTATCAACCAGTTGCGACGTAATAACCGGCACAGATAGGGCAAGGTCAACAGCCGCTTTAGCGCGCGCAGCATCCTGCCCGAGGACAGCAACATAAGCCTGCAATTGAGCCGCATTATCCGTTTTCTTGGTGTCGGACTGAGTTTTGGCCGCAGCGCTAACTTCGCCCAAAGCAGCGCTCATCCCCTTTAGGAAATTACGGATTGACGGACCGTCTCCCCCGACGCCCTCCTTATCTCGCCCTTGAGCGGCGTAGGCCAGCATAAACTCATAGGCAGACTCGATACTGTCGACGCAGTCTGCAAAACCAATATCTTCGCTCATTGAGGCTTATCTCCGGCGTCTATCCACAATGCGGGATCGTGATTTTGTTCAAGTTCACTGCGGGTAATCCAGCCCAGAATCATAGACCGTGTGTAAAACAGCTTCTCTGGCCGGAGACCAAAATAGATATGCAGCATGATGACGGTGACAAAAACCAGAGCCGACAACCCGTGAAGAACGTAGACCCAACCCCAGGTCGCCTGCGACAGCAAATAGGGGTCACGCTCCCAAAACGGCGTATCGATCCGCACCAACATCAGCAATCCGGTGACAAGCGCTGTTAAACAAAACACTGTTACGGTGCTGTGCATCAGTCGTTGCGCAATGGAATATTTACCCGGTTTAGGTATTTGGCCGTTTCGCGCTGCGGCAATCGCTTTGAGCAGTTCAACGGGACCAATCCAGATCGACAGCAGGTTATGCCTCTGAATGGCGCGAAAAATATGCCAGATAATCGTAATTGTGAGAACAACTCCGGCAACCCAGTGGATGAACACCCAGTCAAACTCAATACCGAGAATGGGGCACAACCCAGTTCCCAAAAGGGTTAGCATGCTGGCCGCCATGGCCCAGTGAAAAAGACGATCTGGCAGACGGTGGCGGATAATACGGTCAGACGACATGGTATATAAGAAACCCTAAGTTCAATGAGGAAGCGACCCTAATCGCTAATGAGACAGCGAAAAAGGGGCAAGATGGTCGTCAAGAGCAAGACATCACCCGCGCAGTGGTCGCTGAGTGACGTTAAACACCCTTAAAGCCCTGCATTCACTCGAAATTTACTACATTTACTAGCCACTCTGAGGTATTCAGTACCCTTAGTTCAATTGTACATTGATCCTCTGACTTCACGCTTACGATAGACAGGAATGACAGACATGGTGGATACTCCACAGCCAACAGCAAACGCTGCAGAAAATCAGCCCCTTCACTTTGAAGAAGCTCGCGATCCAGTCTCACGCCGTGCTTTTATTAAAAGCGTCATCGCGACCGGTGCCGTAGCCTCTGCTGGCGGCTTCATGATGGTCGGGTTTAGCGGCTGCTCTGACGAGTCTTCCCCGGCTGCCGGGTCTGTCGAACGTTTGGTGACATTGAATGTAAATGGCAAAAGTCGCCCAGTAGATGTGTTGCCCAATGAAACCTTAGCCATGACCTTGCGCTATAAGCTCGGGCTGACCGGCACCAAGCTGGCCTGTGACCGTGGCGAGTGTGGGGCCTGCACTGTGCTGATTGACGACATCACACACAACTCTTGCTCAACACTAACCCATAGTGTCCGTGGCAGAAACGTCACCACTATTGAAGGCCTTGAGGCAGAAGACGGAACACTCCACCCCGTTCAGCAGGCCATGATTGATGAACTGGGTCCACAGTGCGGCTTCTGTACACCAGGACAAATTATGTCTGGGGTTGCTCTGTTGAAAACTAATTCTAATCCGACCCGGGAAGATGCACGCCAAGCCTTGGCAGGAAACCTCTGCCGGTGTGGTGCCTACGACCATTATCTTAACTCAGTGATGCGCGCAGCGAAGGTGAGCTAACATG
>CAYGSZ010000294.1:0-3344 GCA_964352705.1 uncultured Rhodobacterales bacterium | reverse complement strand
TTACGCTGACACTTCGAACCCGAGCAGCCCCCCAGCTGCCCTAACAAACTAAAGGACCATGTCTCATGGCCCTCAAGGTCCTGCTTATCTTTTCACAGATCCTGGTGCTTTTTTCCTGCGTTCCTGCAGAGGATTTAGAGCCTCGTATGCGTTTTGCAGCGCACAACGAAAAAGGGGTGCGAAAAAATAATCCGCCATTTTTCATAGGCGGATTAAGAGCTTATACCATATTTGCGGTGCAAAAGACAGCCTAAAGTCGGCACTAGGCTGGTGTCGACCTCTGCCTTAGTGGGCTTTAAGTGGGCCTCGTTAGGCTCACTCGCCTTTGAAATCAGCCGGAATTGCCAGGATTAGGGCTGAAATGCTCTTTCTTTCCTGGTTTGCCGTCCCATTCTTCACCATCTGCTGGGGCTTGGCCCTTAGCCGTGATGTTTGGCCACTTATCCGCGTATTCAGCATTAAGCGCTATCCAGTCTTGCGTGGACTCTTCCGAATCGGGAAGAATAGCTTCCGCTGGGCATTCCGGTTCACATACACCGCAATCAATACATTCGTCAGGATGGATGACGAGCATATTTTCGCCTTCATAAAAGCAATCAACCGGACACACTTCTACGCAGTCCATAAACTTACACTTGATACAATTCTCGGTGACGACGTAGGTCATCTTATCTCTCTCCCCACATGGCCCATTTGGGTGCCATCCTAAACTAGGTTTCCTGGTCGAGCCCTAGCTGCTCCAAAGCGGCCTTGCGTGCGCGACCACTGTCTTGATCGGTAACATACAACAATCCGCTGACTCGGCGTACTAAATTTGCTTCAAAGTCGTCAAGTACGCCATCAGCGTAAACAACTTCCCACAACATCTGCATCAACTCAACGCGACGGTCGTAATCCATATTATCTTTAATAGCGCTCGCGAAACCGTACATCTGATTAGACTGCGCAACGCGCTCTATGGCGTCCTCAACAACGTCATTCAGCTCAGCTTCTGAAAATTTAAACATATGAGCGAGGACGTCTTGGATTTGCGCGCGCTCAGCTAAATCAAATGCGCCGTCGACAAGCGCAGCCTCAACCAGCAACGCAGCAGACGCGATTTGAACAGATGGAACCTGCGCATTGACAGACTCAACAGTCTGAGACGTCGTGAGAAAAGATTTTAAAGCATCAAGCATAAAGGGGATTACCGCGTCAGGGACGAAGGATCAAGTGTGTTCATTTACAGTGCTAATCACCACGACTGTCGAGGAAGAATTTTTCAAGCGCGCGCCGCTCGCGTTTTGTTGGCCGACCTGAGCCGGGCACTCGATACAACGGCGCCTCAGCTTTCGCACCATCCAGGCGTTCCGGAGGATGAGGCTCCTCATAGAGCAGGACCGCCTCAGACGCGGGGCCTCGGCGAGATCCTAGAGCTTTGACCGTCACTGTGCGCCGGATGGGACCAACGGTAAAGACAACCAAATCGCCCTCATGAACGAGGTGGTTTGGCTTGCGACTGACCTCACCGTTAATATTCACACGCCCCTCTTTGCAATACGCCTGGGCCAGTGAGCGCGATTTACAAAAACGTGCAAACCACAACCACTTATCAAGTCTCAACCCCTCACTCACGGCGCAAAACTCACGACGCAAAACTCACAATGCAGGACTCACGGTTTCACGAGCGACTTTAAAACGGCAAAGGGGGAGTCGGGATCGGCCTTCTTTTCTGGTTTTTTCTTGTGCGCTGGCTTGCGCTTTGTTTGCGCCTTCTCTTTGGTCGACTCAGATGCTTTGGGTTTAGGGTTTTTATGCCGTGCCGGTTTGCGCTTCACCGCAATGGTGATGCCGGCCTCCTCAAGGGACGAAACGAAACCAAGGGCATTGAGTAAGATCACAGCCTTCTCGGCCCCAATGCCAAGCGGTGACAGTTGTTCGGGCGGCAGAACGGCAACTTTTTCGCGCAGCAACCGGCGCACTTCGGCAGAAAATCGTTCCAGCATATCGACGCGATAAGCCATACCGCGTATGGGGCGAAACCCAGCCGCGCGATAGTAGTCTGCCGTTACGTCTAGATCTGTTGGGAACGACACGCGCCCCGCTGGCGGCAATGAGGGCTTCGGCGTCATCTCTTTAAAAATAGACCACAATATGGCCCGCAGCCGAATGGGGTCCGCCTTGAGAATGTCAGGAATATAAATTGCATTGAGACCGAACCTGATTTTGCACCGGGCGAGCGCCTTTTTATCTTCTTCGGTGAGCGCGCGCACCTGAGCATCCGCATCATTACGATCAACCGCGCCTAAAGACTCACACAACTGAAAAGCGATACCACGCGCAGCGCCAGACAATTCAGCGTTCTCGGCACCAAACAGAGGCGCCAGAAGACCGCGGGTGTGGGCCTCAAGCCAGGATTGCAGCCGAACACTAAGTTTTTCGCGCAGAGTCGGGTTAAGCCGCTCATCTGCGCGTATCACCACCTTCGGCGATAGCGCGCGCACGCCTGCGGAGAGAGTCGCAACAACAGCGCCAGTCCATTCAATACCGCCTGCGTCGTTCAATTTAAAAATGGAGTCTTCCGCATCTATCAGCACTTGCGCCCGGCGTTCCAATTCAGGCAAGAGCGCGGTGTCCGCTGTGTTTGCCACAGCGCGATCTGCCGTTTTTAAACCGGTTTTGTCGGGCGTAAAGACTAAGCCATCAAGCTCACCAATAAAATGACCATCAATCTCAACACGACCGGTCTCGGTCACAGCGACATTCATACGATCTATTCCCTTAAGACGTTTTACCAAATGCGCGGTGCGGTGATCAATAAACTGCTGTGTCAGTTTTTCGTGCAGTGCATCGGATAGCTGATCTTCTATAACGCGCGTCTCGCCCTGCCAATGGCTGGCATTTTCAACCCAACCAGGGCGATTTGCCAAATAGGTCCACGTCCGAATCTCCGCAATCCGGTCCATCAACGCATGAATATCGCCCTGGGTTCGGTTGGCCTGCTTGATCTGTAGTGCGATCCAGTCTTCCGGGATGCACGCCTTTGAGCCGCAAAGATGCTGATAAACCTGCTTAAGCAGCCGTGCGTGAGTCTCTGGGCGGAGTTTGCGAAAGTCCGGCACTTGCGCCGTATCCCAAAGCAAGCGCACGCGCTCTTGGCCCTTGGCGCGCTCTTGGATATCCGAATCCTGTGCTAAAATTTCAAGAACCAGTTGATCGTCCGTGGCAGACGGACGGATCAACCCCGGCGAAGGTGGCGGCTTTTTCAAGCCCGACAACAACGATTCAACACTGACGTAGCGAAGATCTGTATTGCGCCAGTACAAAGATTTAAGCGCCTGGAACTCATGGGTCTCTATGCGGGC
>CAYGSZ010000293.1:0-3346 GCA_964352705.1 uncultured Rhodobacterales bacterium | reverse complement strand
CTCGCGCTCTCGGAATGGTCTGTGTACTATAGCATCTTAGACGTCAGGGGGATGAGGTTCTGTGAGCGAGTCCAACATACATAAACAAACGACTGACGCGCCGTTACCACCGAACAGTTTACCCCAGGTCAGCCTCGTCGAGGCTGTGATCCCGATCATCCTGCTTGTTCTCATGCTGGCTTTTGCGGTGGCCTCCTTTGGCGACGAAACCACTGGCGGTCCGGCTCAAATCGCGCTGATCACCTGTGGCATGATCGCCGCCGCCATTGGTATGCGCAAAGGCCTCACCTGGAACGTGCTGGAAGACGCGGTTGTGAAATCCATCAGCCGGTCTTCTGTGGCGATCCTGATTCTACTCTCCATCGGCGCGCTGATTGGGGTGTGGATGGCGGCGGGGGTTATTCCCACCATCATTTACTACGGCTCCATGGTGCTCAACCCGTCGATCTTTTATGTCGCTGCGCTGGTGGTTTGTGCCGTGGTGTCCGTCGCCATCGGCAGTTCGTGGACCACGGCGGGCACCATCGGCGTTGCGCTGATCAGTATTGCCAGTGCCATGGGTTTGTCCGTTGAGATGACCGCCGGGGCCATCATTTCCGGCGCGTACTTTGGCGACAAACTTTCACCCCTGTCGGATACCACAAACCTCGCGTCCGGGTTATCGGGTACGGATTTATTCACCCACATCGGCTTTCTGTTATGGACGACCGTGCCTGCGTTCCTCATCGCGGTTTTGTTTTTCTCGTTAGCGACCCTGATGATGGGCGACGTCATGCCGGAGTCCCAAATCGCAGAGCTGAGGGAGAGCATTGCTGCTACGTTCTCGGTCAACGCCGTGCTGTTTGTGCCGCTGCTGGCCATGTTTGTGATGGGCGTCAAACGCGTGCCTGCGTTTGTTGCGATTTTTCTGTCGACCCTCATCGGTGCGCTGCTCGGCAGTGTGGTCCAGGAGCCGACGGCGTTGCCCGAAGGCGGGTCTTCCATACTCGCGCTCATCAATACTTACTGGTTAGCGGCGGCCAATGGCTTTGAAGCTGCCAGCGCCGATCCGGTGTTGAATGATCTGCTGTCCGGCGGCGGCATGGGCAGTATGCTCACAACCATCTGGCTGATTGTCAGCGCCATGTTTTTCAGCGGCATGATGGAACGTACGGGTATGCTGCAAAGGATTCTGCTCTCTCTGTTGCTGTTGTTTAAAAGAGATGGCTCGCTGATTGCCGGGGCCGGTATGACGGCCCTGGCCACCAACGCATTGGCGTCCGATCAATATCTCTCCATCGTACTCACCAGCCGCATGTATGCCGACGAGTTTAAAAAGCGCGGTCTTGATCCGGTCAACCTGTCCCGCGCAGTGGAAGACTCTGGCACGGTCACTTCGGCCCTGGTGCCGTGGAACACCTGTGGTGCGTTTATGGCCGGGACCCTTGGTGTACCGACGTTGGCTTATCTGCCGTTTTGCATTTTCAATTTGGCCAGCCCGGTGATTGCCATGATCTATGCTGCCACCGGGTTCAAAATCAGACGCTTAAAAGAGGGGCCATCATGATCGCGTACCGCGCCTGCGCACTTCAATTTGCCTGCTATCCCATCAACGGTGCAGCAGATCAGGCCTCCGCGCGGGCCATGATCCTGGACGCCATCGCCCGCGCTGCCGCGCTGGTGCCCGGCACCAAGGTCATGGGGGGCGACGACATGAAGCTGGTTGTTCTGCCCGAATATGTGTTCACCAATTTTTCCATGGGCAAGTCGCCCGCCCAATGGCGCGACTGGGCCGCCTTTCACCCGGACGGACCGGAATATGAAGCCCTGGCCAAAATTGCCCAAGACAACGGCGTCTATCTGGTCACCAATGCCTATGAGCAAGACGATAACTTTCCCGACACCTACTTTCAGGCCTGCGTCATTTTCGATGACAGCGGCAACGTGGTGCTCCGCTATCGCCGTTTGAATTCTATCTACACGCCAACACCACACGATTACTGGGATCGTTATCTCGATCTGTATGGTCTTGAGGGCGTGTTCCCGGTGGCCAAAACTCCCATCGGCAATTTGTGTTCTGTGGCCTCGGAAGAGATGCAGTATCCGGAACTGATCCGCACCTTTGCCCTGCGCGGCGCAGAGGTGCTGTGTCACCCCTGTGCCGATCCGTTGAATCTCGCGCATAACCCCAAGAACGTGATGAAGCAGGCCCGCGCCATTGAAAACCTGATGTATGTGATCTCGGCCAATCTCTCGGCCCACAAACCCTTTCCCATGGGTGAACACACCTGCGATGGTGGCTCCCGGGTGATCGATTTTCAGGGCCGCGTGTTGGCCGAAGCGGGGCAGGGCGAAAGCATGACCGCGCTGGCCGACATCAACATTTCAGCCCTGCGCCGTTACCGTAATCGCCCTGAGATCAACAATTTCCTGACCCGTCAGCGGATGGACCTCTATCGCGACACCTATGCGCAAGACATCTGGCCTAAAAACAGTCTGGCCGATCGCGCTCCGACGCGGGATCATATGGCGGGGGTGCAGCAAGATGTGCTGGCGCGGCTGAAGGCTGCGGGCATCATCGAAACGGAGGACAGCTGATGTCACCTACCATTTTACTCACGGGCGCAAATCGCGGCCTCGGTCTCGGCTTTGCCAAAATCTATCTCGATGCCGGGTGGCGCGTGCTGGCGGCGGTGCGCGACCCGGACGGCGCGACCGATCTCAAAACCTTGGGCGCAGGGTATGGCGATCATCTGTCCCTTCATCATCTCGATCTGGCCGATTTTGCTACAGTCGATGCCCTGGCGGCAGAGCTAAACGGCCAGCCCATCGATGTGCTGCTCGGCAACGCCGCAAAAACCAACAATCCCATGAGCGGTGTGGGCGACACCGATTATGACGCGTGGGCTGACGCTTTTCGCGTCAACTGCATGGGCCAGATGAAATTGGCCGAAGCCTTCGTCAGCCACCTCGAAGCCGGCAACCTTAAAAAAATGTACTTCGTCTCCAGTCGCATCGGGGCCAAGCCGCCCGCCGGGATGATTTTGTTTCGCTCGTCAAAGTCGGCCTTGAACCAGGTGGTGATGCAGCTTTCGCTTTTACTCGCCCCGCGCGGCATCGCCGTGGCCTGTGGTCATCCCGGGTTTGTGAAATCCAAATCCACCGAAGGTCTGGGTGTTTTTGAGGCGGAGGAAAGCGCCGGGTATCTGAAAAAAATTATCGACGCTTTAACGCTCGAAACGACCGGTCAGTTCTTCGAGCCCGATGGTTCAACCTTGCCCATCGTCACCCGACAAATGAACCCTCAGGCCTTTGGTGCGAAAGCGCCCGATGCCTGGGACGCACAGGCCGAGAAACGAGACGCACA
>CAYGSZ010000292.1:0-3366 GCA_964352705.1 uncultured Rhodobacterales bacterium | reverse complement strand
CAACCACGAACTGCCACAAGACATCAGCCGCAAGATGATTGCTGAAGCGCATCGTATTACGCGCACGGGTGGGTACTTCTATCCCATCGATTTCCGCTCAGGTGGCGAAAAAGGCCGCGCCTATGGCCAATACCGTCGCTGGTGGGATCATCGCTGGAATACAGAAGTCTGGAGCCATGAGTACCACACTCTCGACTTCGATGGCGAAATCGAAAAAGCTGGTTTCACTATGAACAAAGAAACCAAACCAGCGCTGCCGGGCTTCGGTGCGCGCCATGCTGAAAAATTAGCCTAAGTTAATTACCTTAGACTTTAGTTACAAAAGCCCCGCTTCAGGAAATTGGAGCGGGGCTTTTCTTTGTCCGATTGAGTTTGTCTGTAAGGTCTGCCCGCTACTCCACCACACCGATTTCCGCATGCTGCGGTTTGCTATCTTCGAACTTTTGCTTTTGCGCGTCTGAGGCTAGAGCCTGATGGCTGTTCTTCCAGTCTTCATACGGCATGCCATAAACAATCTCGCGCGCTTCATCGTAGTCCATAGGTGCGCCATAGTGCTCGGATGCAGCCTTCACCCATTTGGCGAGGCAATTGCGGCAAAAGCCGGACAGCCCCATCAGATCAATGTTTTGAACGTCAGTGCGTTTCTGTAAATGCTGCACCAACCCCCGAAAGGCTGCTGCTTCAATCTTGGTGCGCGTGTCTTCATCCATGGGAACCTCGCTCATGTGAAATCTCAGATGCTCAATGGTGTTCAATACATAGTATGGATGGATCGCTTAGCAATGGGGACAGCGCTGCGTCTAGTATGCCAATCCAATTGGAAACACTTTGGGCATCTTCAAGCAGATCCTGCCGTATCTCGATCTGCGTGTTCGCCAATCCTTGTGCGCCCGCATGGATCTTAAGCGTGTAGCCGTATTCCACCCCTGAATAAGGTTGATTATCGCCGATCACAAGATCTGTCTGCTCACGCAAGTTACGGATCAGGCCCTCTGCCAATCTGCGGTCTGCGGCGGCCATCACGCCAATATGCCAGGGGCGATCTTCATTTTTAAAATTCGGTGTAAAAGAGTGAATAGACACAACAGGTGGCAGATGAGAGAGACGACGCAAGCGGGCAAGCTGAGTTTCAACAGCCACATGATACGGAAAGTAGAACAGTTCGGCGCGTTGACGGCATTCCTCAGCGCTTAAATTTTGATTGGCGGGCACAACAGTCCCATCACTAACCTCGGGCATAGAGGAAGATTCTCCCAAAGGGCGATTGGGATCGACAATCAGTCTTGAGTAGCCGGCTAAAACAGCAGTCGCGTGCCACTTTTGCGCCAAACCTGACGCGACATCTGCGGCACCTGGATCCCAGGCGATGTGGCGGTTCAGATCATCTGCAGTGAGCCCCAAACTATTCATGCTGTGCGGAACCGCGTTCCCCGCATGATCTGCAATCAAGAGCACGCCGCTCTCGCTGGTCGGATTGAGAACCTGAACAGGGTCGCGATCAGCCTGGCCCAGATGACGTGGGCAGGAATAAGAAGTCAGTGAATCCACTCTATTGTGCGCCTTCGTACTGGTAGTATTTCGCCACATCCTGCGTGTTTCTCAGTCCGGCACAAGATGTCTTTTTGATATGGCATTTCGCTATACCAACAGTTGGCAAACATCAGAATCGAAAGCGGGAAAGCGCGAAAGATTAATGAATTTATGCCCCGCGACCCCTAGCGACGCCCCAGCAAGCCGCGTAATGTAGCATCATGAGTACACGTAGACGCCGCGCAAAAATTGTTGCCACCCTTGGACCAGCCTCAAGCACCGCAGAGACCATCGCTGATCTCTATGATGCGGGTGCTGATGTGTTCAGACTTAACTTCAGTCATGGCTCCCATGAAGACCATGCCGCACGTGTCGCTGACATTCGTGCTCTTGAAAAAGACGTTGGGCGGCCCATCGGCATATTGATGGACCTTCAGGGACCGAAACTCAGAGTTGGGACGTTCGCCGCCGAAGACGGCGTTGTCCTGAAAAGTGGTGCCTCCTTTCGCCTAGATATGAACGAAGAAGAAGGCGACGAAGAACGTGTGTGCCTGCCCCATAAAGAGATTTTTCAGGCCCTCAAGCCGGGCGCCAATCTATTGGTGAATGATGGCCACCTGAGACTGGAAGTCACAGACTGCGGGTCCGACTGGGCGAACACAAAAGTGATTGTTCCCGGCGTCATGAGCAACCGCAAGGGCGTGAACGTCCCTGACGTAACGCTGCCCCTACCAGCCCTGACTGCAAAAGATAAAGCCGATCTGGAATTTGGTCTTGATCAAGGGGCCGACTGGGTGGCGCTGTCTTTTGTGCAAAGTCCCGTTGATGTAGCCGAACTGAAAGCGCTGGTGAACGGCCGCGCAACTGTGATGGCTAAGCTTGAAAAACCATCCGCACTCAATCACTTAGATGAAATTGTTAAGATTTCAGATGGGGTGATGATTGCCCGAGGGGATCTGGGTGTTGAAGTTCCGTTGGAACAGGTGCCGGTGCTGCAAAAGCGCATAATCCGGGCCTGTCGCGCTGCGGGCAAGCCATCCGTGGTCGCAACCCAAATGCTTGAGTCGATGATCAAATCGCCCATGCCAACCCGCGCCGAGGCGTCTGATGTTGCCACCGCCGTCTACGATGGGGCAGATGCGGTGATGTTGTCAGCCGAGACCGCCGCCGGAGATTATCCGGTGCGTGCGGTCGCGACGATGGATCGCATTATCTCTCAAGTTGAAGGGGACGAGCATTATCTGGGTTTGATGTCTGCCGGACATAAAATTCCAGCGGATTCGGCGCAAGATGCCATTACAGCAGCAGCCCGACAAATCGCCTCTACATTGAGCGCAAAATCCATAGTTACCTATACAACATCTGGCTCAACCACGCTCAGGGCTGCCAGAGAGCGCCCCCCCGCACGCATATTGTGTTTGACGCCAAGCGTAGAAGTGGCCCGCCGGTTTGCTTTGGTTTGGGGAGTACATAGCGTCGTCAACTTGGATCAAACGCCAGACGAACTTATTGGCTCTACTGCAATTTCACATGCAATACGTGAGAATATAGCGACAGATGGTGATGTGCTGGTGGTAACAGCGGGCGTGCCATTTGGCACCGTTGGCTCCACCAACATGATCCGCGTGGTTCGGATCGGTGAAAACGCTTAACTCTGAGAAAGCTTAAACTCTAGAAAAGCTTATATTTAGAACTTGGCCCAAAACCAAAAAAGCCTCGGAAAACCGAGGCTTCTGGTGCGCCCTAAAACTTGGGGCAAAAGGCATGAGCCTAAGGGAGGTTTATCCCTGACGTGCCTTAAAACGTGGGTTTTTCTTGTTAATGACGTATACGCGA
>CAYGSZ010000291.1:0-3391 GCA_964352705.1 uncultured Rhodobacterales bacterium | reverse complement strand
ATGTGCCTTACGATGAGGTCTTCGAACTTGAAGAAATCAACAATGAGTTTTCAACTGCTGATGTTGTTTATGTGATTGGCGCAAACGACGTGACCAATCCGGCCGCCAAGACAGATCCACAAAGTGCCATTTATGGCATGCCGATTTTGGATGTTGAGAAGGCCAAGACGGTTCTGTTTGTGAAGCGCGGGATGTCTGCTGGTTATGCTGGCGTCGCCAATGAACTGTTCTTCCGCGACAACACCATGATGTTGTTTGGTGATGCCAAGGAAGTGACAGAAAAAATCGTTCAGTCTCTCTAGCATTCAGGAACTCTAGAGGGCTGACTCTGCTTTTGTGACTGAAAAGGACACCTGATATGACGCAAGGCTCTTCCACTGGTCTTTCCCGACGTCACGTTCTTACCGGCACAACAGCACTGGCCGCTGCGGGCACATTATCCGCCTGCGGTAGCGACGAAGACGTGCCCATCCTTCGTCCCGAAGGCGTACCTCTAAGCCGCTTCGGGGAAGAGTCTACGGCGGAAGAGGTCACCGCTGGCCTAGATCTGACCGGCAAGACGGCTGTGATTACCGGCTGTAACTCCGGCCTTGGTTATGAAACCATGCGGGTGCTCACCGAGCGTGGGGCGCATGTGTTTGGCATCGCCCGCAGCATGGACAAGGCGACAGAAGCCTGTAAGTCCATTAACGGCAAGGCCACACCCTTCGCCGGAGACCTCGAACAGTTTGAAACCATGGCCACCTGTGCGGATGCGATTGGCGCGACCGGCACCGCCATAGATATGCTGATTCTCAACGCGGGCGTTATGGCCCTTCCTGAGTTGCAGCAAGTCAACGGTTTGGAACGCCATTTTGTCATCAATCACCTGGGCCACTTTATCCTCGCCAACCGGTTGATGGAGCAGGTTAAGGCGGCACCCCAGGGACGTTTCGTTACCGTCAGCTCTCTTGGTTATCGTTGGGCGCCTGAAGGCGGTATGCAGTTTGATCACCTCGATGGAACCTGGGGCGAATACGGGCCCAATGAAGCCTACGGGCATTCCAAGCTGGCCAATGGATTATTCTCGCTGGAACTGGCCCGCCGCCTGGAAGGCACCACCACAACCTCTAATTCCATCCACCCTGGCGTTATCAACACCAACTTGGGGCGTCACTACCCCTGGTACATTAAATTTGCAGCCTCGGTGATGGGCTGGACCTTTATGAAGCCGGTCGAAGCCGGTGCTGCCACACAAACCTATGTGGCGACCGCACCGGCCTTGTCAGAGGTCAGTGGGTATTACTTTGAAGACTGCAATCCCGTCGTCGCTGGCTTCGAAATGGAAAACGCCGAGATGGCCCAGCGGCTCTGGCAGGTGTCAGAAGAATTGACCCAGCCCTATGTTGAGCCGTCAGCGGACCTCAGCGAGCAAAGCTAAATGGTTTGACCGGTTTAGTCTGCCCCGCGCACTTGGCTTGAGCCAATGCCAGCCGGTGCTGTGCCTTTGCGGAAATAATATTCAAACGCTTCGTCAAAACGGCCTGCGCCATAGGGCACGAAGTACAGGTTGGCCATGCCTTCCAGCACATGCGCCTGCTCAATGCCGCCTAAGATCATGGTTTCAAAGCCCATGGCTTGCACAATCTTGGCAACGACTTCCTTGGCAGCGTCATCATTGCCCACAAGCGGAACAGTCACAGGCCCGTTGGCATGGGCCGGATCAGCGACAATGTGATAACCGACCGTATTAAAGGCTTTGACCACCTTGGCCTTGGGGGCCCATTGCTGGATCAGCGCTCCGGCGGAACTGTCAACCGCACCTTCGGTCTCCGGTTGCAGGGCCTTCAACGTCGCATTGGTGATGTCCATGATGATCTTGCCGTCAAGTTCACCCACATTAGCCTTAATCAGGCGCTCCGTTGCGCTCCAGGGGAGGGCAAGGACAACGATGTCGGAGGCGGCAATGGCTTCGTTCTGGCTCTTGGCGCTGGCGTCCTGACCAGTTGTATCGAGCAGTGCCGCTATACGTTCTGATGCGGGGTCGCGTGTGCCGTAAATAACCGTATGGCCTGTCTCGGCAAAGCGTGGCCCGATGGCACCGCCCATACGCCCTGTACCAATCACTGCCACAATCTCAGCAAAGGCGGGCAGGGCAGTTAAGATAAACGCAACGGCAACGACTGCAAAAGCAGCGGCGGCACTAAACGTGCGACGAAGGGACATCAGTCATACTCCTTAAAGCTAAGCAGGCTTGTCGCACACCCGGTCGTGCAGAGCTTTGGTTCCGCCAATAGAGCGGATCACAAAACCGGCCTCTTCGATGGTCTTCTCGACACCCATGGTCACAAAGCCAGGCGCATACGGCTCGCCGTTGTCGGCGGAGTCCATAAGTCCAAGAATACCGCCGTAGCCGGATTTTTCTTCCGTGGCGCTGGCAAAATCCCACAGCACAAAGGTGCCGCCGGGGCGCAAAACGCGGAAGGCCTCGGCTAGCGTTTTTTCAATCACCGGGCGGGGAATTTCGTGGAACAAAATATGTGCTGCCACCAAATCAAAGTGGTTGTCCGGGAACTCCAAGGCTTCAGACGCCATTTGGGCAAAATTCACATCGACGTCTTGTTGAACAGCGCGCCAGTGTCCATAGCGCACCATTGGCGCTGAGATATCTGTCGCCCAGACTTCTGCGTCTGGGAGCCGCTTTTTCAGCTCACAGCCCATTTGCCCGACCGAGCACCCGATCTCCAAAATACGGTCAACTTTGCCGTCTTCGGGGAGGGCCGTGCGTTCCGCCAGTTCACGGTGCCAGGCATCGCCTGCATTGCCGCCGCCAAAGAAAATCTGGGTGCCACAGTCGTAAAACAATCCTGCAAGCTCATCGCCCACATAACCTTTGGGCTGAATATGAATCTGCACCTTGGCATAGTCCGGCATATCGAAATCCGCGTCATAGCTGAGCGATCCTGGGCCGGCTTTCTCGGCGTCCTCAAGTTTGCGCAGCCAGTCATCGCGCTGGGTGTTCATGGAATCGATAATGCGATCTTTGTACATTTCCTGATAGCTGCGTTTCAGTCGCATGAAACTGGCCAGTTCTATTTCTCCGGAAATGACAGCGCGCGCTTGATCGACCCCGTCTTGAGTGTGCTCAATCTCGACGCCCTGCTCTTTCAGCTTTTGATTACCGATGTCGCCCATTTGTTTCCAGCGGGAATGCAGCAATACATTGCGTGCTTCACAGACATAATCGACAAAACTCTCATCAGCGCGGGAGGGCAGCGCCGGAGTATTGCCATTCATGCCACGGTCGACGAAGTAATTAGAGCGGGTCATTTTGTGCCTCTTTGTAGAATCCATACCGAAACCTAAGATGACATAAATTTAGCCCCCTCCGCGCCAGACAGCAAGGAGAGGG
>CAYGSZ010000290.1:0-3392 GCA_964352705.1 uncultured Rhodobacterales bacterium | reverse complement strand
CGCCCCGCACGCACGGGAATGCAAAACGATTAGTCTGAATCTAAACTTAGAAACCGTAGCAACCCCGGCCTTTGCCACATTTTTGGAGCGCGCGCCCGAGGGCCAGAAGTTGATCATTGAAGTTCAGGCGATTGATGTCTTGTCCAGCATCCGCACATACTTTGATGTTTGCGATGTCGTGACCGGCTTAGGTCATGCTGTCCTTATTGACGGACTTAATCCGATCACACTGCAAATGCTGGATGTTGGCCAACTGAAGCCAAACTATGCAAAGATTATGTGGGCAAATGAATTTTTAGATCTCATGAATCCCGACAGCAGTAAATCTGCGACAACAATGATTAACGAAGTGGGGCCAGAAAAAATAATTCTGGCCCGGTGTGATTCTCAGGAGGCCATGGGCTGGGGCCTTAAATCCGGTATTCGGATTTTCCAAGGACACTTCTTGGACTCTTTTGGCAAACCAAAGCGTCGAAAGAAACCGATCCGGACTGGGGCGAGGTAGAGTCAGATATGTCTGAGACGACCCCAAAAACAGTGGCGGTTCCTGCCCTTCATCCCCTCGGTGAAAGCCACGAAGGTAAGCTTCTTGAAAATCTTCGCGGGCTTGATAAAGGGGCTCAAAACCGAGGCGTGGTGAGAGTTCACTTATCGCGATTGCAAGAACAGAACAGGCAGGAAGATGATCTGCTGAGTGCAGAGACGTCTTTTGAAGACCTAACACGCACACGGTCAGCCTGGTTATATCGACTTCGCAACACTGATTTGATGGTGATTTTTGAAAAGTCTGAGACCCCTGCAGTTGAAGCGGCTGTGCTTAAGTTGCTCAAGCTTTGGGGTGACGATGACTTGATGAAACGGTTCAAGACCGATCCGCGCAAAAACCGCCTGACCAGCTGGTTCGATATGTCTTCGGACTATGACAAGTTGCTTGCCTTTGCTGAACGTCAAGCAGCGTCTCGCGGAGGTGTTAAGAAGAAATCGCTGAATGAGCTTATTTCTGAAAAGGAAGCCCTGCGGCAGAAATCAGAACGCGGCCAACCTTTAACACCTGCAGAATTGGCCCGCATAGAAACAGCCCTGTCACAGGTTGATTTGTCGAGCCATACACGTCGCCAACCAGTCTGCGCTTTTGTTGACAACGAACAGCCCGAAATTGTGTTTACAGAAGTTTTTGTATCGATCGGTGACCTTCGTGAAACGCTAATGCCCAACACTAACTTAACAGCGAATCAATGGTTGTTTCAGCGATTGACCCAAACCTTAGACAAAAGAGTTTTGGCGCAAATGTCGCGGAGAGATGACCGCACGCTGATGCGCGAAGGTTTCAGCATCAACCTGAACGTCGGAACAATTCTTTCAGAAGAATTTTTGGCCTTTGATGGTGATATCAACCCGACAACACACGAGACGGTTCTAGAGCTTAGAATTGAAGATATTTTTGCTGATCCAGGCGCGTTTACTTTTGCCAGAGATTTTCTGATTGAGCGCGGCTATCACATTTGCGCCGACGGATTAACCCTCGACACTTTCCCTTACGCTGATCCCGTGCGGATGGGGATTACCTACGGTAAATTAAGCTGGTCAAGTGAAATGGCCGGCATGATCGGCACCAAACGTGGTGAAGACCTTAAAACCATGATTATGTTGCGCAAACGTGGGCGCACTATTTTATCACGCTGTGACTCTGAGGCCGCCATACGCATCGGTCGGCAATTAGGCATTACCCTGTTCCAGGGCCGATATGTCGACAGCCTGGTGAGAGAGAGATATTAAGAACGGCCGCCTCTAACGTGATGTTGTTGCCCGTTTCGCAAAGCTTAGGTTTACGGTTAAGATCAAAAAACAAAAGGTCATAGCCTGATACACACAATAAAAGTGCGCGGTAATGATCCTAAAGTTATGGTCATAATATTGACGCACTTTCTGCTCAGGGTATTCACGACAATATCTGATTGAGGTGAGAAACCTTAACAGCAGCACATGCACTATGCTTTAATTCAAAAAATGCTTTAATTCGCAAAATCTCAAGTCTGAACTCTCAGCCGAAAGGCCCGCCATGTCAGCCCTAAAACTAGCCTTCCAGAAACTAAGCTCTGCTCTCGTTTCTCTGTTTTTAATAGGAGCGTTGCCCGCGGCCGCGGACGACGTGATGGATGCCCGTCATGTTATTGATACGGCTAAGGTTTCTGTAGAGCGTGTGCGTGCTGAGCATCGGCCATCGGCGCAGCTTGACTCTTTATTGAAACGCGCCCGCGGTGTTTTGGTGATACCTTCCTATTACAAGGCCGGGTTTTTCATCGGCGGAAGTTATGGCGACGGCGTTCTCCTTAGAAAACTCGACGACGGCTCATTCAGCGACCCCGCATTCTATCGCATGACATCCGGCTCCATAGGGCTCCAATTCGGCATGCAATCTGCCGAGATTCTTTTTATTATTCTTACCGAAGATGGCATGCAGGCGGTTCTGGATGATGAATTCAAGATCGGCGCTAACGTCGGCATAAGCATTGGCGCTGTCGGCGCGGGGGCAGAAGCGGCGACAACAACAAATGTCGGAAATGATATTGTTGCGTATTCAAAGAACGCGGGTCTGTTTGCCGGCGGAAGTTTTGAAGGAAGCCTGATTAAACCGCGCAAAGACTGGAACGCAGCCGTTTATGGCGTTGATCAATCCAACCCCAAAGGCATTGTGACGCGCGGACAGCTTATGTACGCAGATGGGCTTAAACAAACTCTTGTCAGTGAGATTTACCCTCAAGAGCCTCAGGTCAATTAAACAGCACAGAGAACGTGTCAAACAAAGGGACAACCGTGGCCGACGGTGCACAGACTGACCACGTTGTTGCCCTGGTGTCGCGCATTTTCCTTGTTATGGCCATTGCTTTTGGCACGGGGCTCGTCACATGTTTATCCGCGCTTCCGGTCGCGGTCGGCAAACCCGAGCTTATTGATCTCTATATTATGATTTCGCGATTTGCCTTAAGCGGTTTAATCGGTGCTTTTTTATGGTACGTGCCACTTGTGCTACGCCTTCGATTAAAACCGACATCACCCTGGCGGAAAGGTATCACCTGGGTGCTTTCATCCCTGTCGGTTCTCGGCGCCTTAACCGTCTTGCTTGTTTTGGTCCGTCTGGTCGGCAATGGCAGCGAACTGCTAAGCGCTGTAGCCCTTCGGTTTGGGACGACGGGTTAGCATATGATCACATCGCTGGGGGCGAGGGCTGAGCCTGAACTGACTCAAAAGTGGTGGGGGCAGGATCAATAACTTCAACGCCGTTACGTGTAATCTCAAGAATTGAAAACCCTCGTTCAGATAAACCGGTGGGAAGTAAACGAAACACTCCATCTACGCCTGAGAAACCGCTGGGAGACGCAAGCGCTTCTGAT
>CAYGSZ010000289.1:0-3403 GCA_964352705.1 uncultured Rhodobacterales bacterium | reverse complement strand
CTGATCGCCTTCATGGTGATGTTCTTCATGTAAAATCCGGGCATCTTGGGCAGTTGCTCGGGCAAACGATCGGTTCCGATCATCACAACATAGCCATTGACTGCTGTTCCTGTGAGCGATTGATCGAGCGTTCTACGACCCACATTCTCCAACACAATATCTGCGCCATGCCCATCCGTCGCATCCAGAACCGCCTGCCCCCACTCTGGCGTGGTGCGATAGTTGATACCGATATCTGCGCCAAACGCTTTCATTTCCTCCAGCTTTTCATCACTGGAGGAGGTAACCACCACCTTTGCCCCACTCGACTTAGCCAGTTGAACCCCAAAGGACGAAACACCGCCGGTACCCAAAGACAAAACGATATCGCCAGGTTTCACGCGCGCGACTTCATAGAGGGCATGCCATGCCGTCACTCCCGATGAGACAAACGTTGCCGCCGTTTCTTCTGATACGCCCTCGGGCAACTTCACCAAAGCATGAGCAGGAAGCAGCGCCATCTCGGCCAGCCAGCCATCAATGTTGTTGCCCACATCGCCAATGTAAGACTGTTCAGGATCCCACGGCCCTTTAACCCAGGATGAGAAATGGCTGGCCGTAACACGGTCGCCAGGCTTTATGCCAGTCACATCTTCGCCAACCGCGACAACCACACCCGCGCCTTCACTGATAGGAATCCGTGTATCCGGGCGGCGGCCGGGAGGGAAGGGAAACAGGTTAGAGATCAAGCCATGGTCACGGGCATTAATGGAGGTCGCCGTCACTTTGATCAGCGCCTGGCCACGAGCTGGCGTTGGGACCGGACGTTCAACCAACCGTAATGTATCAGGCCCCTTTTGTTCACCGATCTCAAAAGCGCGATAAGTCTCGCCAGTGGCCTGAGCGAGTTGTTCCCCAGCGCCAGACAGAGCTGCGGCTTTGCCCGTTCCCAGGGCTGTTCCGGTCACACCAACAGCAACGCCTAAAACATCTCTACGACTCACCATTTACATCTCCATTACGGGCTTGTGTTTTGATTTGCCTACCAAACACTGGCGTTAGATTTCAAAGGGCACAGGACGGTCAAAGTCATCCCAGCGCGGCTGCAGCAATTCAGGGTATTCGCGCTCCATGCGATCTAGAATTTCGCGCGGCAGTTCAGCCGGACCGTTGATCTTTTTTCCATCCCAGAACCCTGATAGGTGCCCGTGTTCATACTCCTTCGGCATGTTCAGCCAGGAATAGTATTCAAACGCGTAGTGCCCACAAAAATGAACCGGAAGAGAGGTAATCGTCTCGTTGGCAAACAGATCAAACTCGACCCACTGACATGAATTCTCGATATGAGTTGCTGGCCAGTTCGGCGGCGCACTGCGGACGCTATCAAGCTTGATGAGATCATTCTCTATCCGAAATTGGCGATAGACCTCTTGCGCGGTGCCATCTCCATTGATGTTTCTAAACCCGATGGGACTGGCAATCGTGCCAGGGTCAGTCAGAAGCAGCGACACAGGAGCCTTTACGGTTTCGCCCGTGATCGGGTTTACAACCGTATCTGTGAATTTGTTCGTCTTAAGATCGCGCGGGAAAGACACATTGTGGGCATGAATGCGGTAGGTGTCATCGCCCAGGTTGCGAAAGTAACTGTACTCAATACCTTCGTAGCGCATCAGCGGCTCTGGGCGGCGACCGCCCGGAATGACAAAGACCATCCAGTGATACCAGGTCAGCGTGGCACCTTGATCGGCGACGAGGTCCCGCTCGATACGCATATGAGCGCGAAATTCTTCGGCTGGATCATCGAACTGAAGAAATTCTGATACCGTTTGCCCCACAGGCGGACTTAGCGATTTCACAGTCTGTGCCTGCGCTCTTTGCCCCGTCAAAAGGGCTCCTGTTGCGCCTGCAGCGGTCGACAACGCGTTTCTTCTGGTTACCACAAGTCTCTCCTCATTCCGTGTGCTGGCCTCACCCCAGGCTGGGGTTGAGACTATCCTATCCCCATAGCCCGTATTCTCATAGGTCAGTGGTCGTCCATTTCAAGCCATCATGGCCAACCAGTGACCAGAACACCACGATATCCTTTGGCTTTTGGTGTGGGCTGTCATGTTAAGCTCAGCAAGAGTAAAAAATTCGCCGTAAAGGAACGCAAGCAGTGGGCGTATTAGACGGTAAAGTCGCAATCGTAACCGGAACAACAGCAGCCAGCATTGGGCGGGCTTGCGCCATGGGTCTTGCCATGGCAGGAGCCCAAGTCGTTGTCACAGGCCGTAAAGAACCTGGCGGCAAGGAAACAGAACAGTTGATTAGGGACGCCGGGGGCGATGCCCTTTATGTGCGCCAGGATGTTACGCTTGAGGAAGACTGGGAACACGTGATCAAGACAACACTTGAGACTTATGGCCGCCTCGATTTTCTGGTCAACAATGCGGGCGAAGCGATTGTGAAACCCATTGAGGAGCTAACACGAGACGACCTGATTTTCCTGCGGCTTGTTGATCTGGATGGTCCTTTTCTGGGGATGAAACACGCCTGGCCTCATATGGTTGAGGCCGGCGGCGGAGTCATCCTCAACATGAGTTCTATTGTTGGTCAAAAAGCAAACCCACGCAGCACAGCGTATGGCGCGATTAAAGGTGCTCAACTTGGTCTGACCCGGGCCGGGGCGATTGAAGGGGCGAACGTCAACATCCGGGTTAACTCCCTTCACCCAGGAATGATCTGGACCGCAGGGGTGCCCGATGTGCTTGGACCCGATGCCGAGAGCAAGAAACCAATGGTCGCGGCGCGTATTCCCTGGGGAGAAACTGGCGAGCCGCATCATGTGGGCGATCCTGTGGTTTATTTGTGCTCAGACGCCGGAAAATACATCACGGGGGTTGAGTTCAATATTGATGGTGGTGCTGGCGCAGGCTGATTTTTCGCGCCTTTTGCATCCATTCGGAGCTTGTGACGCATCTCGTCTATAATCCACGCAGATTGCCTTGAGATTGTTCTCAAGGTCACGGTGTTGAACGAGGAGTTGAGTTCATGGGTCCGGACCAAATCGTCCCAATTTTTCTTATCATTTGTGCTGTCTTTTTTGGTGTTTTCTTTCTGCATTATCGCCACCGCACCCGGGCGCAGGTGCAGGAAACCATCCGAACAGCCCTGGCCCAGGGCTCAGCGTTAACACCTGAGTTGATTCAGGCGCTTGGAGAACCGGCAGCGCCAAAGAATTCCGACCTGCGTCGCGGTGTTATTCTCTTGTCATTCGGGTTGGCTTTGTTTGTCTGCGGGATCATCGCCGCTTTGATAGGGCGTGACGAAGGTGGAGCGGCTTTCTTCATGGTCATTTCCACCTTCCCGTTTCTTGTCGGGGCAGCCTATTTGCTGCTGTGGAAGTTCTCCCGTGCAAGCCAGGATGAATAAAACCGGAGCACGG
>CAYGSZ010000288.1:0-3417 GCA_964352705.1 uncultured Rhodobacterales bacterium | reverse complement strand
AGCTGACTCTTAATCAGCGGGTCCCAGGTTCGAGCCCTGGTGCGCCCACCAATTTCCCAATAAAATCAATAGGTTGCAGAATCTAGCCTTGGCGGATTGCTTCGCCTGGATACTTTCCGAAGCATTAAACTTGGATTTGTAGGGCCTGTTAACACCAAATCGTGGCTAGGTAGGTTTCGTGTTCGTAAGCCATACTCTTGGGCCTCCTCCGTGATAGTAAACGCAGAAGGTAGCTTTTAGTGTGGCTTCCTCCATAAGCATGACTATGAGGCATCTGGCGGGGAACGATGACGACCACAACACAAAAAGATCAAGGGCAGCTTGCAATTAATAAACCGCCTGAGCCCGAAGATATTTATTTACCGTTTGCTGGGCCCTGTGCCCTTGAAGACGATCATTTTCCGTTCGAATTTATTAGTGAGATTGCAGAGGCGGAAAGCTGGCGTAAGGATATTAATCGCCCGATCTATCACATTCATAAATGGTGGGCTCACCGGCTTGGCTCTGTCTTTCGCTCCATTGTATTAGGTGCTTTGACACCTTCTGGCACTGATGTTCTGACTGCCTTCTACCGTCCAAGTCGGATTAAGGGGGCGACAGTGTTCGACCCGTTCATGGGAAGTGGAACCACAATAGGTGAAGCGGCCAAACTTGGTGTTCGAGCGATTGGCCGAGACATAAACCCCGTCGCCCACTTTCTTGTCTGCAACGCTTTAGCTTCCCACGACCGGGATGCCGTTATGCGGACCTTTCGCGATATCGAGAGAGATATTGCGAGTAAAATCTGCGCTCATTATAAATCAACACTTTCAGACGGTACCAAAGTTGATGTTCTCTACTATTTTTGGGTGAAGCAGGTCGCTTGTCCTGAATGCTCCATAAGCGTGGACCTTTTTTCTACTAGAATATTTGCGAAACACGCTTATCCAAAGAGATATCCAGAGGCGAAAGCTGTCTGTCCAGCATGTGGCGAAATCAATTCTCTGCGCTACGATGCCGTCAGTCACGATTGTATGAGTTGCGAAACGACATTCGATCCGCAAGCCGGTCCTGCGAAAGGACAAAAGGCGATATGCCCTTCTTGTCACCATGACTTTCCCATAGCCAAAACTATTCGTGAACAGGGCGCACCAGCGGCGCACCGTCTTTACGCTAAAATGGTACTGACGCCAGAGGGCAAGAAATCCTACCTTGCGGCTACTGAAGCAGATCGGAAATCATATTTGAAAGCAGAAGAGGCCCTAGCAGGACGTGACAATGCATATCCTGTGGTGCAAATCCAACCGGGGTACAATACTAACCAAGCGCTAGGATATAATTACAAATACTGGCACCAAATGTTCAACAGTCGGCAGTTGCTCTGTCTTTCAATGCTAGCTGATCGAATTCGGGAAATTCCTGATCCTGTTCTAAGAAATCTTTTTACTTGCTTGTTCTCGGGCGCGTTGGAATTCAATAACCTTTTCGCTTCTTTTAAAGGGGAGGGCACTGGAGCTGTGCGTCATATGTTTGCACACCATATTCTCAAGCCCGAACGTGTTCCTTTGGAGGCTAATGTTTGGGGAACGTCTAAGAGTTCCGGGTCATTTCTTACCATGTTCGAAGGGCGAATTCGTCGTGCCTTGGACTATGCCGAAAATCCGTTCGAGCTGCGTCTTTTTGAAAGTACTACTAAAAAACCTAGTGAGAAAATTTACGGCTTGTCCGAACCTTTAGGTATCGATGTTGCTGAAGAGTTTAAGTCTTTTCAGAATGGTAAGAAGGTCTATCTATCGTGTGGTGACTCCGGAGATACTGATATCAATGACGGATCGGTTGATGCAATCATCACTGACCCGCCGTTTTTTGATAACGTGCACTACTCGCAACTTGCCGATTTCTTTCACGTCTGGCAGCGCCATATTCTTGGCGATATGGGCACAAGGTTGGTGGGCACCACACGCTCCGTAGCGGAAGTTCAGAATGCGGAAGTTGGTATCTTCACAGAGCGCCTTGCCTCAGTTTGGGCAGAGTGCTGCCGTGTGCTGTCAGATCAAGGTGTGCTTGTTTTTACATATCATCATTCTCGATTGGAAGGCTGGCATTCAGTCCTGCAAGCTCTTATGCAATCGGGCTTTAGCATTACAGCTGTCCATCCCATTAAGGCCGAGATGTCGGTTGCCATGCCTAAGCATCAGGCCAAAGAGCCAATTAACCTCGATATAATTATAGTTTGCCGCAAGAGGTCATCCCTCAATGATTGTCAATGGAATGGTGATCTCTGGCGTGTGATATCGGACAAAGCTGCCGGGCAGGTTAAACGCTTAAGGGTATCGGGACGCAAGTTGAGTCGGAATGATGTTCGGATAATTGTTATGGCTCAGTTGATTATGCTTCTATCTCGTTCATATCAATTCGAGGCCGCGATGACGGAGCTGGAAACGAATGCTTTGAAGATAGAGTCAACGATCCAGTATATATATACTCTTAAAAACCCGAAAGATAATGAGGCTGAAACGTGAGTCTTGCATGCACAGTATTTAAAGAATGCGTTACTGCAATACGCGGGGATGTAATGATCGAAAGGGAGGGGCGTAATGACAAGGAATTTCATTTCCAGAATTGGTTTAAGTCCCGGTTGGATGTTGTCGGAGAAAATTATGATGAACCGGGACGCAACACTTACCCAGATTTCAGGCTTGTCAATTATACAGAAGGCTTTGAAATAAAAGGATTGGCTTATCCAGGTCGCGAAACCGACTACGACTGTAACAGTCAAGTTCCTTGCGGCGAGCATAACGGCCGCCAGGTTTTTTACGTGTTTGGTCGTTATCCTAAAGAACCTGATGGCAACGAATACCCCGTTCTTGATCTTGTTATCTGCCACGGAAGTTTCTTGAACGCGGATAGTACCTACGTACACAAAAACGATAGTTTCCGAGGTTTTGGCAGCTACGGGGATATTCTTGTGCGTGACCGGAAAATGTATGTTGCCCCGACACCATTCGCACTTGCAGACGGAACTGCGCATCATCGCACTTTAATACTCCCAGCAGATGCGCAAGTTGACGATGACTTAATAGAGATTGCCACTTTAACCCGTCGTGAAGTTGATCGCTGGGTGGTGGCCTATAGCTTTGACATGCAATCAAATGAACTTCAAACCACACTAGCTGATAACCCCAATGCTGGTGTCGAACATGTTTTTAAGGCGTACCGACTTGAAGGTGACCCTATTGCGCCTTTAACTTTGCGCGAACGGTCTCGAGAGGATGTGGGGTAAGGTTAACAAGAAGGGTTTAGACAGAGATTTGGAGTAGGAGGCAGGGCCCCTATGTCAGTCATTGTTGTTAAAAGATACTTGTCTTTAAACTTCCGCTTAATCAGCGGCTTACGCGGTCGAGCCGCCAAGGCAGTTGGTCTTTACGGCCGAAAACG
>CAYGSZ010000287.1:0-3439 GCA_964352705.1 uncultured Rhodobacterales bacterium | reverse complement strand
CCAAACATTTATGTACGTTTGGACCCAAACATTTATGTACGTTTGGACCCAAACAGGCGCCGGTCAAGCTTGGTCACAAACTGCCAGGGGTCGGGGTCAGGTTTGCCA
Source organism: uncultured Rhodobacterales bacterium (assembly GCA_964352705.1). Classification (GTDB taxonomy): domain Bacteria; phylum Pseudomonadota; class Alphaproteobacteria; order Rhodospirillales; family Rhodospirillaceae; genus WLXB01. The sequence goes on along the minus strand of CAYGSZ010000287.1, from coordinate 3,331 downwards.
AACAGGAAGCCCTGGGCGTATTCCACGCCGCAGTCGCGCACAAACTCCAAGGTCTCTTTGGTGTCGATCATTTCGGCAATGGTTTCCACATCCATGGTTTTGCACAAGGTGGTCAGGGCACGCAGAAAGGCCCGGCCCTTCGGTGCGGTTTGCGCGTTTTTGATGGCGCTGCCGTCCAGCTTCACCACATCAACTTCCAGCACACTCAGGTACTGGAAGCTGGCCGCGCCAGCACCAAAGTCATCCAGGCAGACATGAAAGCCTTTACGCCGCACCGATTGCACGAAGGCATTGGCCTTCTGAAGATCGACCACGCGAGCGGATTCTGTAATTTCAAACAGCAGGTGTTCGTTCAACCACGGATCTTTGTCGATCATCGCGTGGAGTTTCTCGACGTACACTTTATCGTCCACGGAAATGCCCGAGATGTTTACGGCCACCGACACTTTTTCTTTACGGTGTGCTTTAATCCAGTCCACGCACTTTTGCGCCATGGCAATATCGAATTCGCTGATCAGGCCGGTTTCTTCAGCAAAGGTGATGTACTTGTAGGGCGATTCTTCAAAATTACCGCCAAACCGCACCAGCGCTTCATAGTGATGAAACGCGCCGGTATTAACATCAAGAATGGGGTGGAAGGCGACTTCAAAATTACTGCCATCCACAACATCGCGAAATTTGTTCAGCGACGACACCGCTTCTTTCACCAGCGAGTCCATGTTCTGGGCAATGTCTTTGACATTGAAATCCGCGCCCGATTGCTCGCGGAAGTGATTGATGGTGTAAACAAGACCCTTGGTTAAATCTTCCTCATCAATGTCAGACATATCGACGTCAATGGTGCCCGCTTGCACTTCAACGCCCTTGCCTGCGGGGTCGAACACGCGCGTGGCTTCGGCCAGTTTTGCCTCCAATTCTGCCACGTCTAATGTCGAATCGTGCAAAATCCCAAACTTGCCCTCGCCAATTTCACCGGCAGACTCTCCGCCGATTGAATTGGCACGCAGGGTGGTGCCGACCGTGTTCATCAATACGCTTTGGTCGTCTTCCGACAGGCTGTCGTAAAAGCTGTCAAAGCCGGGCAGATTGACCAAGGTCAGTTCTGTGCTGCCGCCGGACTTGCGAGATTCATTGAGTTTCTCTGCGGCCAGGCCCGAGAAGGACTCGCCCGCCAGCAACCCGGTGCTGCGGTTGCGGTCCCCGGCGTCTTCGTATTCGCCGTCTTGTCCCACATGGCTGACCGTGCGCAGGGCGAGGAAGAAGTTGTTGCCCAGGTCGGGCATGAGGTAACCGGCAAAACTCAGCGGCGGCGTTGGACCCTTCGTCCCCTTTAGGTGAACCGTGGTATCATCAATGCGGCCTTTCTTGGTGGCCACGGCCAGCAGCTGCTCGACCAGCAGTTTATCGCGGGGGGCAATGTAATCCCGAAAACTGGTGCCGATCATCTGCTCGGCGCTTTTGCCAAACACGGGCTGTGTTGCGCCCGCAACAAACACGATGTTTCTGGCCTGGTCGACTTCGATCAGGATATCAGCCCAGCAGAAGGCAAAAGCGACGAATTTCTCGCGAGCAGTAGACATATTGGTGTGTGGCCCCGGTTTACGTAATTTTGCAGCCTTATGGCTGTTCTCTTTATCGATAGCGATTTTATAATACTTTAGCGTTTATCATCCCACAGTTGTGGGTCGCAATAAAATGGTTGAATCGCATCATTTTGTAACACCACCCATTTAGTGGTCGCCTTAATCTATGTCAGTGTTGTTGCAGGTCAGTCTTTGAGGCTTTGCAGATGCAGGAGAATCGCTATGGCGCGGCCCCATATCGAATTTATTCAATCTCAGGTCTTGCCCTTTGGGCAGGGTTTGCCGGGCGGTGCGCGGTCGGATGTGGCCTGCCGGATTCTTTCAATGGATGACACGGCGGGCGACTCCTCCACCCAAGTGCGCTACCCCGCCGGCTGGTGTGCCCCAGAGCCGCATTATTTAGGGGTCGATGAAGAACTCTTTGTTCTGGAAGGCGCGCTTGAAATCAACGGCCAAAGCTATGGCAAGCATGACTACGCCCATCTGCCGGCTGGATATCACCGCGCCTCCATGTCCAGCGCGACTGGCGCTGTGGTGCTGACGTTCTTCTCAGGGCACGTGCGCAGTATCGCGGCTGAGGGTCATGGTCCCATGTACGACGAGGCTGTGCTGGTCGAACACCTCAACACCCGCGCGATGGACGGCCAGACCGGCCAGCGTAAACATATGAACACCGGCGATTGGGACCCCTCCGGCACCCTCCACAAACCGTTGTTTCACAACCCCCATACCGGCGAGCGCTCGTGGCTGATTGGTCTGATGCCCTATTGGTCCTCGTCGCGCACCGAAACCCATCCGGTGGTCGAGGAAGAATTCGCCATCCTCGGCGATATTTGTTTCCCCATGGGCGTGATGCGCGACGGCGGTTATTTCTGGCGTCCACCGGGCATCGCGCACGGCCCGTTCGCCACCTGGGGCGGTACGCTTCACCTGTGCCGGTGCAAGGGCGGCCCGTTTGCAACGGAGTGGAACGACTCTCCTGGTCCGGATTGGGCGGCGGCCTATAAGCCCATCCTGCCTGCGGCGTATCAGGCCCATGTGGAGGCGGCCCATGATTATGATCGCGAACCGAATTATTAAGGGCAGGTGGCCGCGAAGTGTTCCCTAGAGAAAGGGTATTCACTAGAGTATGAAAAATACGCCCGGTCGAACCTCGTTCGGCGCACAGAGGAATTAAAAGTGATGGTCCTTCATTTTAAACGGCTCACGCAGACCGTTGGTCGTGTCATGGCGGGTGCCATGGCCAGTGTCATTGTCGGCGCAGCGATCCTTGTTACGCTGACAGCAGGGTATGCGGTCGCACAGGAAACCGCTGTCCGCCGGACCACCTTATTGGTGGAAGATATTGGCCGCTCCATCGATTTTTATCAGCGCCTCGGCCTCACGCCCTGGTTCGAGCGCTCCTCCACCGATACGGACGAGGGCGGTGTGATTGGTGCGCTTGATTTGCCGCTGACGTCTGATCCTAAAATTGGCCGCATCGTCATCATGCGCGGCAATGATGATCGCATCGGCATGATTGGTCTGCTTGGTTACCAGCGTCCGCCCCTGGCCAGCGCCCGTGGCAACCTCATGGGCCTTGGGGTTGGCGATGTCATCATCATGATCGAAACCGACGACATTAATTTTGTCTACAACCGGCTTCAGGAAACCGGGGCCCGGTTCCACACAGCGCCCGAACGATTTGAAGTCACCAATCCGGATGGCTCAGTGCGTGACACCGGCTACCGCATGTTTGTTTATGACCC
>CAYGSZ010000286.1:0-3442 GCA_964352705.1 uncultured Rhodobacterales bacterium | reverse complement strand
TATAGGCGGTAATGGACTGCAAGGTGACGTCGCCAATGAGCCATTCCATATCCAAGGACCCACCGTATTGCTCGGTGTAACCAGAGGACTGGGTTGGTGATTGGACGATACGCGGGCCGCCGGTTTGGTTTTCCAAGGTGACCGAGTTCACGGACACAGGCGTCAGACCATCGTTGTCATCGTCTGAATAATAGCCAGAAACGGTGGCCTTGAATTCATCGGAGCCGAAGTAAGACATTTTACCACGCAGGGAGAACACTTCCCGCACGCCACGGTCGTCTCCGGTGGCACGGTTTTCGAGCCAGCCATCATTCTGATCGCGGTACTGGGCCGATACGGTCATGCCCAACACATCTTCGACCAGCGCAAAACCGCCGCCAGCTGATACAGTCAACTCGTCAAAGCGGCCATAGCCGATTGAGCCCTTGGCCCAGGTTTCGCCATTGGCTTCGCGGGTGACAATTTTCAACGCGCCAGTCATGGAGTTCCGGCCATAGAGTGTGCCTTGTGGACCGCGCAGAACTTCAATGCGTTCGATATCAACAAGGTCAAAGTTCGCGGCAGACAGACGCGCGTTGTAAACGTTATCGACATACAAGCCGACCGCAGACTCAGAGGTCACCAGACCGCCGATCTGCTCGCCTGCACCGCGCATGTACAGGTTGACCATGCCCGGGTTTGACACACCGGTGTACAACACCAGGTTTGGAACGTTGTTAGCGAGGTCCAATGTTTCTTCGACCTGGAGCTTCTCAAGCTTATCAGCCGTGAAGGCCGAGACCGTGACCGGCGTGGTCTGCAGGTTGCCGACGCGACGCTCTGCGGTGACGACAATTTCTTCCAGCGCAACGTTCTGAGCCAAAGCACTCGTGATTGGTAGGGCTGTTGAGGCGGTGGCGACAACGGCAGCAGAGGCCAAAAGTTTGGCAATCAAAGGCGTCCGCACGCGCTTTGTCATGGTGTGGCTCAAGGCAAGCATGTATCTCTCCAGGGGTTTGATTTTATTACTTAAATGTCGTCCTATGACGCGTCGTTTGCCATACCCTCTGCGGCCAGTCAAAGAGTTTAGGTCAATGACTTGGTAAGATAAGCACACTCAAAGTCAAATCAAGCGATCAGCAGTAGACCAAGCGGCCTTATAAACCACGATCTCGCACAGACATCCCTATAGGTTCTTGTGGTGACACATTAGTCATACCATTTAAGACCTGACGATTAGGCAGAGCGAAGAGACACAACTTTGACGCAACAAACCGACCACATTGCGGCCTTTGGGTCAGAGTTCACCGCCTTTTGGGCGCATTGGACTGCGCTGCCCCGCACCGGCGGCTTGCCCCACATACGCGACTACCTGGACTCGGCAGTACCTCGTCTGCAACCGAATGTTTCAATGATGGATTGCCTGTCAGCAACGGCCATGCGCGTGCGCCATATGGGCACCGCCGTGGCCGAAGTGACCGGCGAACTGACAGGAAAAAGCGGTGAAGCTTTGTACGCGCAGAATATCAGAGCAATAGCAACGCAAACAGCCTGGACGGCGGCCAGCCATCCCTGCGGCTACACAGTTAAGCGGACGCTCACCACACAGAAGGGGCTGGCGATGGACATGCATGGCCTGGTGCTTCCAATCCTCACCGATACACCAGATTACCTCTGCCTGGTCGCCTACAATGACATCCTGAGCTTCAATAGAAACATCAAACGCGCAGATCGCCCCGGCTTCAAAACTGTGATCGGGTTCAGCGACGTTACCTGGCTGGATATCGGCGCAGGTGTTCCGGATTAGAACATCACCACATCACCACAGATGCGTGTGGCGCGGCTTTAGGCCGACTTCACCGCCATGACGCTGTTCCAAAACGTCGGCGCAAGGGTCGGCGCGTCTTCCCGCACGGTCAGTCCAGCCTCGGTCATCATCTGGAGGAAATCAGAGCTGCGGTATTCTTCCGTCCACACTTCGTTGTTGTGCACGTGATCCCACCATTGGTTAAAGCGCCCGCTGGCTGACGGCTGGGATTGGGTATAGGTCTTGAAATCGACCGGGAAGAACACCCCGCCGGGACGCAGAATACGTTTCACTTCGGCGAGGATTTTCTTGGCGTCTTCCGTCGGCACTTCGTGGAATAGAATATAAGCCGTGATGACGTCGAAGCTGTTGTCAGCAAAGCCGGTGTCTTCGGCCAAACGCTGCGCCAGATTGATATCCAAACCTTGCTCGGCGGCCCGCATATGGCCGTAGCGCAACATGGGCGCGCCGACATCAATGCCCCACACTTCGGTCTCGGGGAAACGCTCTTTGACGGCCATGGGCAATTGGGCCACGCCGGTGCCGATGTCGAGGAACTTTTCCATCTTGCCGTCTTCGGGCACCGGGATGATGGCGGCCAGATCACGATGGAACACATCTTCTGATTCCAGATCGAGCGTGAACACGTTGACGCCGTAGTGATAAACGTAGCCGCCTAACGGATCGCCAATGTAGCCACCGGGCTGAATGTGAATTTCATGTTTGGTGTAATCGGGGATGCTCAGAGCGGCATTCAGCTCCAAGGTGCCGGGACCAGAATTATCAGCGGCTTCGAGTTCTTCCAGATAGCCGTCGCGGTTGGCATGAAAACCATCGACCAAAGCGTTCCACATGATTTGCTGTGATGTGGTTTTGCAGCGCACGTTGGACCACACGGTCAGATCGTCGCCGATAATTTTCAGCACGTCTTCGATGGGGGGTGAAACCTTGGGATCGTAGCCTGCGTTTTCAACCAGTTCGTTGATGCGACGTGAGCTTTTGCGACCGAAATCGCGCAACGACCACTTGCGGAAACTCTGGGCAAATTCCAGGCGGCTTTCCATATCCATCTCGGGCAGACGTTCAAGACGGCCTTCGGTGTAGTTGCCTCTGGGTTCGACATCTTTTGGTAAGGCTGAGACGGTTGGAGCAGCGGCGGCAGAGCGGCTTTTAAACACAGCCGACAAGCTGGAGGCAACGGCGGCCGTTGCGCCAAACACAGCGGCGGTGCCGCCAAACAGAGTGCGACGATCAATCATGGGGCTCTCCCTTAACCGGCGGTGGTGGAGTGGGTGTCCGGGTTGCCGCTGGTGTTTTGCGGCGTGTTCTCAAGGAACCCATAGACACGCTTGATGAAGCGCTCGCGTTGCGCTTCCCAGGCGGCGTGATCCGCCGCGCTGGGACGGTAGGCTTCGATCATATCTTTGGAGACCGAGCCCTTCTCTTCCAGCAGGGTCTCAATCACGTTCATGCGTTTTTGCAGCGCCCAGAATTCACTGCCCAGGGCAATGACCGCCGACATGACGTTGTCGAGCGCGGCGTTGGAGAGAAATACATCATCGGCCCGGGGCTCTATGGAGTCCCCGCGATGGGTTGCGACGGGTTTGGTAACGTCTGCCATGATCGATCTCTCCTTAAGTGGGGCGAGTGAGATTA
>CAYGSZ010000285.1:0-3453 GCA_964352705.1 uncultured Rhodobacterales bacterium | reverse complement strand
CTGTTCGTCAAATTTCCCAACCCGCGCGAGCGCTATGACGACGAGCGCGAGTGGAGCGGCCCATTCAGAACATCAACCTCGTTGGCCACACATATGGCCCTGATTGCAGATTTGGAAAATGCCGAGTCTGATTTTGTGCCCTCAACCATGTCCTACACCACCATCAACAGCTGGCGGGGGTGGATGAAAATGGGCCAGACCCCCGGTGTGATCAGTTGGCGGTTAAAAGGCCGGAAATTTAAGTCCCCAGACCACATGGATCGCGAAGACTGGTTGCTTCGCCGCATTGAATCAGACCATCCTGAACTCCTGGACGCGTGACCCACTCGATCAGAGCTTAAGTCTCATGGCCGCGCCGGTGGCCGGAAGCCTGATGTTCTGAAGGGTCACTCTGCCTGTGAACTGAGGAGACTCCTATGACCGGTCTAAGCAGGCGCTCTTTTGGGGCAGGGGTGTTGGGCGCGTCCACGCTCGCTGCATCACCGATGCTGAGTACATCCGCTCTGGCACAAAACAACGAGCGCGAGCGCCTCCATACGATGATCCGCATGATGGGGCGCACGGATGGTGGCATCGCCATTCGGTGGACCAATGGCCTGCTGTCCGCCATCATTGATAAAGAAACCATGCCGCTGCTTGGCGTCAGTCAGCAAATCTATACCCGTCATAAGTTGAATGAAGACGGCAGTTTTGACGCGGTTTATTTTGAAATTGTCTACTTTACGGATCTCAAAACAGGTGTGGCCGAAGAAACCTGGAACAATCCGATCACCGGGCGCGTCGTCACCGTGCCGGCCCAGGTGCTTGGCCCGACGCGCGTTAAAGTGCCTCTGGATCTCAAAATGATCAACGAACCGTTCCCGATGGAAGGACTGGTCAACAACCATTGGCTGGAGCCGCAACCCATCGAAGGCGGGGAAATGATTTTTGAAGAGCGCATAGACTCTTATGTGCCGCCGATGATTGAGGGCGGTGCACCCCTGAAATTCCATGAGGTGTTTACCTTCCGCACGCCGCTCGAAAACCTGGCCGGGTCAGCCCCCCATGTGCCGACAACCGTCTATAAGCTGAACGTCATCAGTTGGCGTCCGTGGATGGATATGGATGATGTGGACGGTGTGACCATGTCGCGCGGGACAGGGCGGGTGATTGCCGATTATGCGGACCTGCCCGCCGACCTGGCAGAAAAAAACAAAAAACACTTTCCAGACGTGATTGAAGAGATTGACGATTATGTAACTCTATAGACACACCATCCTTGGTCGTTACAGAATGATTGCAGTGAATGAGTAAGAAAGGGGTTTGAGATGTCCAAACGGGAAGAATTACGTGAGGAATTGCTGGGCCTGATTGAAACCCACAAAGAAGGGTTTGGCGCGGGCACACCGGAAACCATCCGCATCGATGCACTGATCGACGAGTTGGTCGAATTCACACCCTATCCAGGCGCGCTGAACCATCCCGAAGTCTTCCGCGGGCATTGGGAAGGCAGTTATTTCAGCTTTGGCCGTTTGGTCGGCGGCGATGGCGCGACCGACCAGGGCAAGGGTGTCAGCACGTCTTTAAAAGTGTTCTCCATGGGCCGACTACCAGATGTGCCGGCGACACAATTGTACAGCGGTTTGGAAGTGGACCCGGATACCGGCGGTTACAACTTCTATTCGCGGTTCAAAATTGGCGAGAACCAAATTGACAGCCACCACTTCGCCTATGGCCGGTTTAAGAAGAAGGAAGAAAATCTGGATCGCTTCTTTGTCGAGTTTGACGGCTTTGAAATCATCCCGACCGACCCGGACATGTCCATAGAAGCGTATTGCGAGGCCATCGGTGTGGAGTCTGCCGACGAGCTTAAATCACAACTCAAACCGTCGCCGAAACTGTGGTCTCACATCGCCTATATGGATGATGATATTCGCATTCAACTGGGGCAGTTGGGCGGGCATTATGTGATGTTGCGCACTGACAAGCCCATGTACTCCGTCGAGCATCTCAACGGAAAAGTCATCCCCAAAACAGCCGTCGCTGCTTAATCGCACATGACAATATGAGCGTTTCAAAGGCTGTTTCCGTTGGCTGGGCCAGCGGCACCATAGGGTCGAGCATGGCACTTGGGGCGATGAGCCTGCTCGTGCTGTTTTATCTCACGGAATATGTCGGGCTCTCGCCATCGCTCGCGGGTCTGCTGATTTTTATCTCCCGCATTTGGGATATTGCGGCCACCCTTGTCATCGGCAACTGGAGTGACCGCACCGCAGGCCGCTGGGGCAAGCGGGTGCCGTTTCTTGTCGCTGGCGCACCGATCATCGCAGTCGCGTATTTCATGCTGTTTGCCGTTCCGGAAGGCTTGGACGGTGTACTGCTGAGTGCCTATGTGCTTGGCACGTTGTTGCTCTATGCCACGGGCTACACGCTGTTCGTTGTGCCGTATCTCGCTGTGCCGGCCGAGATCACGGATGTTCCGCAGCAACGCACGACCATGATGTCTTTTCGCGTGTTTTTTATGACCGTGGCCGGCCTCATTGTTGCAGGACTTGGTCCACTCCTGATCACGCAGTTCGGGGGCGGGCGTGGCGGCTACGCCGGCATGGGGGCGGTCCATGCCATAATCATTCTCCTGGCCATGCTGGGCTGCGCGGCCATTGTTTCCCGTGTGCCTGTCATCATCAGCGGCAGCATTGCAACCGGCAGCATATTTGATCAATTGCGTATTGTTATGCGCAATCGGCCGTTCAAAATTTTCATTGGCGTGAAACTCTGCCAACTGATGGCGGGCGCCATGGTCGGGGCTTCTTTGCTGTATTTGGGACGTTACATCTTGGGCCTGGATGAGAGCTTCCTGGGACGTTTCATTATCTATCAAACCGTAGGCACCATCCTGTCGCTCCCCGTCTGGTCGGCCATATCCAAACGCTATGGCAAGAAGATGACATACATAGGGGCTGGTTACTTTTACGCGCTGGTCGCCTTGTCCTGGTTGTTTGCGTCATCCACAGAGATTTTCTGGATCACCAACATCCGGATTTTCATGGTCGGGGTGGCGGCGTCGGGCATCCTGGTGCTGGGCTTCTCTATTCTGCCGGACACCATGGCCCACAACACCAAAACCACCGGCATCGCCCAGGAAGGCACCTTGGCGGCCCTGTACAGTATGGTTGAAAAGGGCACCGCAGCATTTGGCCCCTTGGTCGTTGGGCTGCTGCTGGAAGCGTCCGGGTTCATCAGTGCGGCGGGCGGGGCCTGGCCGGAGACTCAGCCGGACACCGCATTTCTTGCCATCCTGCTGCTGGCCTCCGTCGGTCCGGCGCTGTGCAACATTGCGGGTTCGTTGCTGATGATCAAGTTCGATCTGAAAGAAAAGTGAGCTAAAGCAATGATGTTCAGTGATATCTCACGCGCACGAAGTCCAAGGTGGCCCTTTAAGGATTGGGCCAATGATGTCTTTTTCAATTGGTA
>CAYGSZ010000284.1:0-3473 GCA_964352705.1 uncultured Rhodobacterales bacterium | reverse complement strand
ACTAACACTTCTGCCCACGCCCTCATTCGTTCATGAGCAACAACCGCGACAAGACGAGTGCCTGGCCGCACCTCCGGCCCCACTGCTACATGCACATTTGACGGGTCCTCAGCAATCTCATCTTCAATGGCAAAAGGAGCTGCCGCTCTGGCTTGAGCGTCTGAGCGTGTTGGAATCTCAATTTCACGAAGCGTAATGTGCTGGTTGGGCACGATGGCATACGTTACACCATCTTTCTTGATAAAGTGGATACTCACGCCGTTTGACGCTGATCCATCATCAGAAAATATGTCATCAGAGCCATCAACGGTGGACTGTATTGAAGCGCTTGGAGCAGTCATTGCACCTCTCCATATCTGCGCGACACCAATGCAATCTCACCCCCTGGGCGTTGTTCCAGGAGCGACTGCATAGAGACATAAGCCTGATCAAGCGTAACCTCGGCTTGAAGCAAGAAATAGCGCGTGCGCACAGATACCTGTTGCTTAGTGTCCGCAGATACACCTAATCCGGCAAAAGCCGCATGCCCCCAGAAATCCTGAAGGGTGCCAAAACCGTCTTGCGGTCGGTCTACAATAACTTGGCGCGCAGCAGTAAGTTTGAGGTCTGATCCAACAAGCATCACCACCAGTGGAGCCTGTTCAGTCGTAAGGGTGTTGATGTTGAGTGGGCTCGGCTCGACATCAGGTAGCGCACATACATAAGGCTGAACGCGTTGGTATGCTTCCTCTGAATAATCACGCATTGTTCGCAGCTCGGTGACCTGTCCAACCAAAGTATTCGCGGTTCGGTAGGCCGGGGATAGAGACATGTAGAACGCATCCTCAGCCCCACGCGCACTCGGGGAAGAGTCGCTGTCGATCCAGTCGGCGGCAGTATTCGCAAGGGACTCCGCTTCGCTTTCACCAAAGCCAAGAGCCCGCAACAGAGCCTGGTACTGGAGCAAACCGGTCTCGCTCTGCACAAAGGTATTGCCGCCGTCGCGCACAACCAGGCTATTGAGATTAAAACAATTTGAGCCATCTGAAAGGCGGCCCTCGATAAGCCCGCCCTCAACCGGAAACAGGGTTGGGCCTTGCGCCCAAGGGTCATTCAGAGTTGACCGCCCGGGATCGACACGCCAGCTTTCATAGATCGCCTTTTTTGCAAGTTCTTCTGCACCATATGCAAACCACTGGGCCTGATCCATGAGGCGTATATTGGCTGTACGACGAATACCGAACCTGATGTCATCCAACATTGCGATCGCCAGAGACGCAATGAACGTCACCAGCAACAAAACGGTGAGAAGGACAGCGCCTTTCTCATTTTTGTGATAACGGGCAAGCTTCATAACGATAATCCTGACGTCATGAAGACCTGACGTAACGCGCCCAGATTTCGTGTTTCAATATCCAAAGCTACAGCCTCAGGCAAAACATAAGGACCCAGAGCGGGCACCACCCAAGCGGTTCGCCATTGCCCGTCCATCAGGAAAGACACGGATAAATTCTCAACACCCTTTAGAAGCACTTGTGTTTGGGCGCTGCCCTCTGCTTGTCCATCAAGCCGTGGATAGGCACGCCGGAGTAACGTGTCGTTTTTCAGAATGTAATCAACGCGTTGCAAAGAACTGCGACGATATTGACCAAGCGGGTTTTGCCATCCATCCCTGACCAGTTTGAGTACGGTGCCAAGCGATGCAGTGTCACCACCCGCGAAAACCAAAGGTTCTTGTGTGCCGTACGCATCCCGAGTTGCCCGGAGGCTAATCTGCGCCAAATCAGCTTTGAGTGTCGCACGCGCAACCTGCAAATCTTCGATAGATTGCTGCATCTGGTTTGATTGTGCCTTGGCGTTGAGGCTTTGGTTTAATACCGCACCACCGATCAAGGATAACATTGAGAAGACAGCCAACGTCACCAAAACTTCAACAAGAGTAAAGCCTGCTTCAGTTCTGCTCATGGCACCCCCTTGAACCCGGTCCGGGAACCCAACACAAGAGGTGCGCTAGCCAAGCGAACGTTAACATCCAGTTGCCTGACAAATGGGTTTGGAGTTTCACCAATGCTGCTCGACCACTGCCACGTTTGACCGGCCATATCTGTTTGGCCACTGCTGCCACCATTGGGCAAATCATCTGCGCGGGTATAGAGATCAATCAGAACATTCTCAGCCACAATGCCCGCAATGGCACGATCACGAAGAGCCAGCGCTGACTTTGTACTTTCACCCTGCATATGAATGAGTGAGGCCACCGCCATACCGAAAATACCGAGCGCTACGAGGACTTCAATCAACGTAAAGCCATACTCACGGTTAATTGTCAGAGGCGATATATCTTTGAGCGATTTATTGGACATGGCCCTCAACCACTTGAATATCGCCTGATGCCGTGCCGCGCACATGCAGGCTGCTGGCCTTGCCGGAGACCATAATTTGGAAGGGTTCGTTCATACCGACCGGATAGAAAATCAGGTTAGGTTGATCAGAGAACTCTTCGGTGTCGAACACATTGAAAACCTCACCTGATACGCCTGCAGAAGACTGCCCCATTGGAACAAGTCGGATGCCAACACCTGCCGTTAACTTTCGGTCTTCAAAGACAGCGCCATCATTCAGCCGCATCCATTGTCCGCGCCGAAAACGATGAAACGCATATCTATCGTCGGCAATAGAGACACCCAAAACCTCACCAGACAAAATGCTCTCCTGGGAGGTTGATTTGAGACGGGCAGCCAACCGCACAGCTTCTTTATCCGCATCCGCACGCCCCGTTGGTAGCGTCCAAATGACCGCGCCCGTAATCAAACCGATCACGAAGAGACTCATGATCAGTTCAACGAGGGTAAAGCCTTTGGTGTTATGGCGGCGGCGACTCACTGTCTTATTCCCAGTTGCCAATGTCTGCGTTTGAGCCTTCGCCCCCCAAACGGCCATCTGCGCCAAGCGAATAAACATCGAAGGAGCCGCTTTCCCCGGGTTGGAGGTATTGGTAGGCGTTGCCCCAAGGGTCTTGCGGAAGTCGCTTAATATATCCACCAGAGCGGTAGCGCTCTGGACGTGACAAACTTGACGGTGCGACTTGAAGCGCCTCAAGTCCCTCATCAACCGTTGGGTAATTAAGATTGTCCAGGCGATACATCTCGACGGCTTGCTCTAACAGAGCAACATCGGCGCGGGCCTTTTCGGTCATGGCACGGTCCTGGCTGGGCAGTACGTTGACGACAACGACTGTGGCCAGCAGCCCAATAATGACGATAACCACCATCAGTTCGATCAGCGTAAAACCGCGTTGTTGAACGCAAAGACCAGGCGACTTTGAGCGTAATGGCTTCAATAAAAAGGACTTTAGGATTTTGGTCATAGCGGCCTCACATCAAAGCCAAAGAATTAAGTTGTAGAATGGGAAGAAGGATTGCTAACACGATGGTTGCCACCACCCCGCCCATCACGATGATAATGGCAGGTTCGAGAAGGCTCAGCGCTGTCGC
>CAYGSZ010000283.1:0-3475 GCA_964352705.1 uncultured Rhodobacterales bacterium | reverse complement strand
AAGTAATAGGCGCCCACAGACCACCGCAGATCCTCATCGCCCGGGGACAGAAAACGGACCTGGTGGCTGGTTTCTTCAAACTCTTCCTGGAACGGAAATGGGAAGCGAAAGTTAAAGGAACTCTCACCCGTTACCAGCGGCTGCGTCGGACCGAAAATGGGGTCAACGCCTGAAAAGGTGCGGCCCCGGAAGTCGACAAAGGCATCGTATTTGTTAAACAGATAGGAGCCCCGATAACTGGCGTTATAACCACTCTCAAAATCATGATCGAGAATGGCTGACCCGAAGTAGCGCTTGCGGTCATAACCGCCGCCATTTGGCTCGGCAATGGTTGGATCGGTCAAGTCGACACCCCGGATACCGTCACGAATCGGATCCGGCAGATTACCCTGCACAAACAGAGCGCCACTGGGCAGAGTGATGATATTGGCCCCATTCTGATCCCAGAACAGGGGCTGCATGGTATGATACAGTGCTTCCTGATCCTTCTCTTCGGCATAAATACCCCGCAGCTTCAGGCTCGTGTTCTCACCAAGCTGGCTATAGATCACCGCGTTGAACGCTGTGGTCTTCTCTTCTCCAACTTCATCGAATTGAGCGCCAGGGGCCTGATCAAAGCCATCGTCCAGGCTGTGTTTGACAAACAAAGAAACCGACAGCTTATCCTGGATGATCGGCCCTTCAATTAGGCCGGAGAGTTCATAGTTGGTGTTATCGAAGGTATTTGAGGACAGTTCCAAATTGACCCGTCCGCCGAACTCTTCCAGCGACGGAGTCTTGGTAACCATATCAATCGCGCCGGCGTAGGTCGCGCGACCAAAGGTCGAGGACTGTGGCCCTTTCATGACCTCGATCCGCTGCACGTTCGCGGTATCCAAACCAACGGTGATACCGCCCATGAAGATGCCATCCACGAAGAATGAAACCGGCTGGTAGCGCTCATCAGACGTATTGGCCGACAAACCACGCACGTTGATCGCCGAGGCGTCTTGACGACCGTTGCCCGAATAAATGTTGAAGTTGGGCGTAAATGACGCGAGGTCCTGCACGTTCTTAATACCAAGGCGTTCAAGCTCACCTTCCGAGAACACCGTGATCGCCAGCGGCACCTCTTGCAGGTTTTGCTCGCGCAACTTGGAGGTCACAACAATCTCCTCCAGCACCAGCTGCTGGGCTGCAAGCGGAAGCACGGTCATGGCACAGGCGACAGCCGCGCCGCTCAATAAAATTCTCTTAAAAGTCATTTTTAGGTTCTCCCGTTGGGTTTGGTATTTTTGCGTCACACTCATTTATTGACGCGTTGTTCTGATGAAGGCGCTATTCGCTTGTGCTTGTGGTGCCACCTGATTTTTCAAAGGTTTCCGGGTTATCCACTGAACCAGGATAGAAACGGTCGTACACCGCCCTGATCTCAGGCTTTAAATCAGCAATCGTGGTGGTTTTAATGCCGTTGGAATTCCATAAAGTGCGCCCTGGACGGTCGCCCATTTCGAGCCACCCCATCCACGGCGAATAGCCAGTCCAACTGAACCGCATCGGTGCGGCTGTGAGGTCTGGGTTGTGAAAGTCCGCCGTGTTGGTGTGAAGGTTGACCCACTCCGCACCGAACCCGCCGTCGCCATACTTCACCAGCAATTCAAGCGTGACCGCTGCCGCATCGCCTTGAAACACCCACGGCATACGCAACGGTCGACCGATCAACCAGGCCTCACCGGTGTAGCCGTCCATTTCCTGCCCGTCTGGCCCAATGAACCATGAAAAATAGCGGGTCAGTAGTGGTGAGGGACTGTTTTGCGCACTGGTGTAAGGGTTTTCATAAGTTTCTAAAAGTTCTCCGGTCGCGTAATGCGTATAAAAGCCCCAATCTCTGAGGGACATCTTGAAGCGATCACCATCACGATCAAACTTGAGATAACGCAGGCCATGCACCCCAACCAACGGAACAGGCATTTCGCCATCTTCGAGGGCGTAGATTCGGCCCTCGGCAATCATCCAATTGGGTGTGCCCTCAAGATCGCCCATAACTTTTACAAAGCCGTTGGCATTGTCTATGGGGTTTCCAGCATCGAAAGGAGGCGTAGCTGCGGAGGCAATCTGCACAGAGTGAGCGCCTGCAAACGCAGGCATACTCAAAGCCGTCAGAACACCGCCGCTACGCTCAATAAATGACCGTCTAGACGTGTTTTTTGTCACATAAACCTCGCCAAAACCTCAGCCTTAATCATTTTACCTGGGCTGAGTTGGGAAACTCAGCGATCAAGCGGAATCGGTATTATCTTAGAGTGAACTTTTGGTGATAGGCTGGAGACACACCATTGAATATTCGCGCATTTTGGTTCGCGCTTCGTGAATGTGTTTCACGAAAACGAGGGTAAATCTTGATTGTCCCCCGCAAATCATTCCATATCAGTCGTGGACCTTGGGTTTTCTTGAATTCTTTTGGGATTGAGTCTTGACTGAGACACTGCCACCCCCACCGTCACGGACTCGCCTGTCTCAACGAGACTTGCGACTCCTGTTTTACCTTGGTGTGCCAACCCTCTTTGGCCTGTCCCTTGGGTGGCAGGGCGCAGGCATTATAGCAGGTGACTTTTCCAGGCCTGTATCGCTTGTTTACTGGATCGGTGCAGCCCATCTGGTATGGCTTTCACTTGAGATTGGAACACAGTTCTCGGCCCGGATTGTGCCCAAAGGAAAGACCCCCTTACTCATTATCGTGATTTTGGGCGGCGCGCTCCAACCGATCATCGGCCGCCCTATGCTCAGCTTTTGGCAATCTCTGTTTGTTGGATTCCTGCCGGACGATATCCCTGTGCCGCCGCTAATCTATCTCTACACATCGATCAGCGAGTATGGCCGCGTCTTGCTGGCTAACAGTTTTATCATTTCCGTTTGGGTCGCCTTTAATTTTTTGTTTGACCGTTTCTTAGGTCTGCGCCGGTTCAGAGAAGCCACCGGCTTTGTGCGCAGGAGCGATCACTTTGAGCATAATGATGGCACTGTTAAGGTTAAAGAGACATCAGGACTGTTGATTCGTCTGCCCCCGCACTTAGGCCAAGACATTATCGCTCTGTCTGCGGAAGATCATTATGTGCGCGTGTACACACCGGAAGGCAACGATCTGACCCTCTACAGGTTCAGCGATGCTGTCCGCGAGATGCCTGAAAATTATGGCTTGCAGGTTCATCGCTCCCATTGGGTCGCCTTGAGCGCTATAGACCGCTTCGAAGAGGCGGGACGCGGATATCAACTGGTGTTGAATGAGACGATCAAGATTCCCGTCAGTCAACGCTATATTGAAGTTCTTAAAACTCGAGGCATTGCGCTCGGCAAAGATTAGCAGGGCCTGCCTGAAAAGGGGCTTACATTTACCCCTCAGACTTGGTCGTCCCCTTTTGTAGCCCCGAGGGAAAACGACAACGGCAATTGCGGTAGGTTTGGCGGCAGACGGAACATGCGCGGTTCGTCCGGGTCG
>CAYGSZ010000282.1:0-3479 GCA_964352705.1 uncultured Rhodobacterales bacterium | reverse complement strand
TAAAGCGGCCAAGACCGACGATCCCCTGCCCGTCTTCCGTCACACCTGAAATCGGAGTCTGATTTGTAATCGTATCCGGTTGGGATGAGCTGCCGCTGGTGCCCAACTCATAGGTAAATTCATCGCGGCGTTCGTCATCATTAAACTCGGTGTAAAGAGAGGACAGGGTGACCTCAAAATCACTGTCCGGGCGCCACTCAAGTTTGACAGCCCCGCCAAGGCGCTCACGGTTGTTGTTGTAGAAAAATACGCGGTTGTTGGTCGGCACAACAATGCCATTGCCGTTGCCCAACCCGACGTTCATCCCGGCGGCATTAAATTCCGTGTAATCGGCGTCATCCACCTCAATTTGCGGAATTTCAAAGTTACGGACGGAGTAGTCCACGCCCAGAACAATGCCGAATTCTTCATCTGATCCGAAGCGGGTGCCGGTGGCAAAGTTGGCGCGCCACGGCTGTTTTTTTCCGCCGCCGATCAATTTTCCACCGTCACCGGATTGCTCGTGATGTCCGACATAGGCCGATCCATAAAAGAACCCGGGGTCCTCCTCAAAAGCGCTGCGGGTCGCCACGTTGATGGTGCCGCCAATGGCATTGCCATCCAGCTCAGGCGTGACCGACTTGATCACTTCCAAGCGCGCCAGGAGAGAGGCCGGAATGACATCCAGCGGAACCGACCGTGCGCTCGCGCCACGCTCCGGCGACGATACAATGCCGCCGTCAATGGTGGTGCGGTTATAGGTGGGATTTAACCCGCGGATGATCGGGAAACGCGCCTCCGCTTGGTCATTTTGAACCGAAATGCCCGAGATCCGGCGGATCACCGACGCCGTATTCAAATCCGGTAAACGCCCCACATCATCCTGCACAGCGGCATCAACAATGTTGGTTGCGTCGCGCTTGACTTCGATGGCGCGCTTGATGGAAAGCGCCTGCCCAAAAACAGTAACTTCTTCAACCTGCATGTCATCAGTTGATGTGTTGTCGTCGGTCGAGGTTGTTTGGCCAGCGGCTGGACTGATCATAGACATCGCAACAGCGGTGATGGACAGATTGCGGTAAATCGATTTCATTATTATCCCCAAATGAGTCAGTGTTCGAAGCAGTGTTCGAAGCAACGTTCGAAGGCTGTCGCACTGCCGTCTTTGTCTGCTGGCACTGCAACATGATCGTTTGGGGTTATCGTTTTTTATCGGGCAGATGTTCAAGTGAAGGTATTGTCTAAGAAAAGTTGCAGTTTTATTTGCGTGGTAAATTACAAATGAAACAACGATGCGATCACGTTTCGAGACGGTAAAAAGTAACAAAAGGGAAACTTAAAGCTGACCTTTAGAGCATCGCACCGGCTTACGCTTCTTCGCGGCCTCTTTGTAATCCGCTCCTATTTTTATCTCACGCTGCTTATCTGATGCTCACCCATCCAGCCACGGCAAAAAATAAACACTCTCGCGCTCGGCCATGGCATGAAGGTCGGCGACCCCTTCGGCCGCATACACAGGTTGGGTGCGCCATGCTTTGAACGACTCAAAATCGGGCCAGCGGATTACCGCCACGGCCTGCGCGTCTTCCGGGCCGACAAATCGAAAGGCCGGTTTTGAAAATCCCAGAACGTGTCCGCCGAACAAACCGGGTTTCTTGCTCTGGCCGTCACTGATCGCCTGGTAGCGTGCATAAGCGTCCGCGTCGGCGATGCCATGCACCACAAACACGCTCAGAAACGCGCCCTGTTTCAGCGCCTCGGGAACTTCACGGTCAGGGTCAAAGAGTGTGGACATGTTTTACCAGCCCCCCTACCAAGCCACCGTGTCGCCATTAAACCTTCGGAAGGTGCCCGTGTCCGACATCGTGAACCCATCAATCAATCCCCGCATGCCCGTCACGCTATCAGGAATTTCAACGGTCGCGCCGCCAACGCCCATGCGCGTTTTGACATGCCCTGGGCAGAACGCCATGGCAATCACGTCCTCCGCCTTAAGGGCCTCTGACAATAACTGCACCGCTTTGGTCACCGCCGTCTTTGAGGTGCAGTAACAAAATGCCGGAGTCACATCCTCCTGAAACGAACCAACGGTGCTCGACAGGGTAATGATCTTCTTCTGATCCCCAGCCCGGACATGTTCGATAAAAGCCTCGGCCATTTTGATTGGGGCAAACGTGTTGGTGCGGATCACTTGATCCCACACCTCATAATCAATGGTGCCAAAATGCTGCGCGTCGAGATGATCTTGAATAGGCACCGGGCCAATAATGCCCGCGTTGTTCAACAGCACATCAATAGGCGTGCCGGCGTATTTTTTGGCAATCGAGTCGATTGAGCCATGATCCAGCATATCCATTTTCTCGATCGATACCCGGCCTCCAGCCATCTCGGCAAGGGCTCTGAGATCTGCTGCCCCTGCTCCGTCAGGGTCACGACAACAGGCAATCACGGTCCAGCCATCCTCCGCATATTGGCGCGTAAACTCCAGGCCGATCCCCCGGTTGGCTCCGGTAATGAACACTGTCGGCATGTGCAGCTCCTCATTTTCAATAAAACCAATCGCGGGACTCTGCACGCTCAGTTGCCTCACGCCAAGGGGCGACTTACTGTCACCGAATGATGAAAAATCTCAATATCCTGATCGCCGTTATCTTCTCCCTCCTGCCCCTCGGTCCCGCCCAGGCTGACCCGCTCAAGGGCAAGGTCGCCGTCTATTCCTTTCCCGACAGCGTCTGGTGGGATCAATGGATGAGTTTTCAGTCCAAGATCGAGAACAATCCGGACCTTGAGTTGGAATGGTACCTGCGCGGTGAATTGGGGTCGGAACAACAACTGATCACCGGCGCACGGCGCAATCGCATTCAGGTCATCAGCGTGTCGTCCCAGGGCATGACGTCGCTGGTGCCGGAAATGGGCGTGCTGTTGGCTCCTTACGTGTTTGATAGCATCGAAGAAGCCGACTTCGTCCTGGACAACTATCTGGCCGAGCCGATCCGTCAGTTTTTCTCAGAACTTGATCTGGAGGTCCTTCATTTTACCGATGTGGGCTGGACCGTTTTGTATACGGTTGACCAGCCGGTTCTGCTGCCAGCCGATCTCAACGGCATGACCCTTCGGATTTCGCCCTCCATCATTCTGCAATCCTTTGTCGAGGCGGTGGGCGCAGATTATGCCGTTCTAGAACTGGGCGAACTGGTGCCCGGCCTGCAAACCGGCATGGTCCAAGGCGGGCTCTCTAACATCGTTTTTGTGCATAACGCTCTGAACGGCCAGGTGTGCTGCGCCACACGACTCAAAGGCATGTACGAGATGGGGGCCAATTTCGCCAACAAGCGCTGGCTGGCCTCCGCCACCGATGCCCAGAAAGCCGCTCTGATTGAGTCCTACGACCAGCTGCACGTCTCCCGGCCCAATGTCCGCGCGTACGTGGAAGGTGTGGTTAAAGAGGGCGAAGCCAACGGCATGTCCTATTTCGACCTGACGGAAGATCAACGCAAGCT
>CAYGSZ010000281.1:0-3499 GCA_964352705.1 uncultured Rhodobacterales bacterium | reverse complement strand
GCTGACCATCAATCTGGTTCTGCTCTCAAAGGAGTTCTTTCGAATGGCGCCAGCCCCTTTCATTGCAAAATTCGTCAAGGCTACAGCCTTATTCGGATTGGCCGTGACACTGACCGCCTGCTCAGGAAATGAGAATAAAGGGTCAAGCTACCGCACCTCGCCTGAGTTTAGGTCTGAAGCCGGTCCGTCCGAGAGCGGACTTGGTATTACATTATTCGGTGATTCTAATTCACAGGGCACAGAGGGGGCCGTTGCTGTTAACGCCTTTTTGTGGCGCGCCTCTCTCGACACAATTTCATTTATGCCGCTGGCCTCTGCAGATCCGTTTGGGGGCGTCATTATTACGGATTGGTATGCGCCGCCCGAAACCCCTGGGGAACGCTTCAAAGTAAACATCTATATCCTTGGTAGATCCCTGCGTGCTGACGGCCTCAAGGTTTCTGTTTTCCGGCAGACTGAAGAAGCCGGGGGCCGCTGGACAGATGCTGTCGTGGGGGCTGACGTTCAAGGTGAATTTGAAGAGTCTGTGTTAACACGTGCGCGCCAGCTTCGCATGCAGGCTGTTGCTGAAAACGGCTAAGCTAACCCTTCTCGCTTTTTCTGATCTCACTGTATTTGCAAGACACTCTTATTATGTCTGATGCCCGCTATAATTTTAAAGATGTCGAACCACGCTGGCAAAAAGCGTGGTCGGAGTCTGAGAGCTTTGTCGCAAAAGAAGACAATGCAAAGCCCAAGTATTTTGTGCTTGAAATGTTTCCCTATCCATCTGGGCGACTTCATATGGGGCATGTCCGCAATTACACGCTTGGGGATGTAGTTGCCCGTTTCCGTAAGGCACAGGGTTACGACGTTTTACATCCTATGGGCTGGGATGCTTTTGGCCTTCCCGCCGAGAACGCGGCACTAGAACGTGGTGTTCATCCTGGCGAGTGGACCCGACAAAACATCAAAGATATGCGTGAGCAGTTTACGCCGTTGGGATTCTCGCTGGATTGGTCGCGTGAAATTTCCACATGTGAACCTGAGTACTATCGTCATGAACAGAAAATGTTTTTGGACTTTGTCAAAGCCGGTTTGGCGTACCGCAAAGAGTCGTGGGTCAACTGGGATCCTGTTGAGAATACTGTTCTGGCAAATGAACAAGTTGTAGATGGCAAGGGTTGGCGTTCTGGCGTTCCGGTTGAACGCCGGAAGTTAAATCAGTGGTTTCTTAAAATCACCGATTATGCGGAAGACTTGCTAGAGGGTTTGGAGACTCTGGAAAGGTGGCCTGACAAGGTACGCCTGATGCAGCATAACTGGATTGGTCGGTCCGAAGGTGCACGACTGCAGTGGGTTGTTTTGGATCCAGATGGATCTGCACGGCCAGAAAAACTAGAGGTTTTTACAACACGGCCAGATACACTTTTTGGTGCTTCTTTCTGTGCTATCTCGCCTAATCATCCCCTGGCATCACAGTTATCCGATCGTGTTGAGGGCCTTTTAGATTTCATTGTCGATTGTAATCGCCTTGGAACATCTGAAGAAGCTATCGAAAAAGCTGAGAAAAAAGGTTTCAATACGGGCTTAACTGCGCAGCATCCGTTCAATCCAGACTGGGAAGTGCCCATCTACGTGGCAAATTTTGTTCTGATGGATTACGGCACAGGGGCCATTTTCGGATGCCCGGCTCACGATCAGCGGGACATGGATTTTGCAAGAAAATATGGGCTGCCCGTGCTCTGCGTTGTCGCTCCAAAAGACGCGGACTCTGAGGCATTTGCGAAGGACCTGGAAGCATCCAAAGAAGCATTCACAGGTGATGGCATCGCCGTCAAATCTGAATTCTTGAATGGGCTTGAGGTTTCTGATGCGAAACGTGTCGCAATAGAAAAAATTGAGTCACTCAAGGCTGGTGAGGGGGTTGTGCAATACCGCCTGCGGGACTGGGGTGTTTCACGGCAACGCTACTGGGGTTGCCCGGTGCCGATGATTCATTGTCAGGACTGCGGCATCGTTCCTGTGCCAGATCAAGACCTTCCCGTGACCTTGCCGGATGATGTGACGTTTGATCAGCCCGGCAATCCACTGGCCCGGCATCCCACGTGGAAGCATGTTTCCTGCCCGAAATGCGGCAAGGATGCGGAACGTGAAACCGACACCTTTGACACCTTCTTCGAAAGTTCCTGGTATTTCGCTCGCTTCTGCGACCCGAAAAATACCACCGTCGGTTTCGACAAGGCCCTGGCTAATCGCTGGCTGCCGGTCGATCAATACATCGGTGGTGTAGAGCATGCTGTCTTGCACCTATTGTATGCGCGTTTCTTTACCCGTGCGCTTCAGACTTGCGGTTACCTTGATGTATCTGAGCCCTTTGATGGCTTGTTTACGCAAGGCATGGTTGGTCACGAGACATACACGTCAGCCGATGGCCGTTGGTTATCGCCTGATCAGGTCACGCAGTCCGCTAGTGGCGATCCAATCCATATCGATGACGGAACGGCTGTGACTATTGGACGTTCTGAAAAGATGTCCAAGTCAAAAAAGAATACCGTAGATCCAGCACACATTATTGATACCTATGGCGCTGACGCGGCCCGCCTATTCATGTTGTCGGACTCTCCCCCGGAACGGGATATGGAGTGGACGGACAGCGGGATCGAAGGGGCGTGGAGATACCTTAATCGCCTGTGGCGGCTAACAGTTGAAACTGAGGCGGTATCAGGCGATCCGTCTGAACTTGAAATGATGGATGCTGCTGCCGCAGATCTGGCGCGCGCTACTCATAAAGCGATTGCCCAGGTAACGGAGGCTTTGGAAACGTTCCGCTATAATGCGGCGGTCGCGCAAATTCGCGAATTTTCGAATACCATCACGGATTTTAACGTGTCAGTTAAAGGCGGTGCGGTGGCGCGACGCTTTGCAGTTGAGACCTTAGCGCGTCTGGCAAATCCCTTAATGCCACATATAACCGAAGAGATGTGGTCTGTTCTTGGCGGCGATGGCCTGCTTGTTGATCAAGCGTGGCCGTTATTTGATCCTTCTTTACTGATCGCTGATACGGTGACTCTGGCTGTCCAGGTCAATGGCAAAATGCGCGGGACGATTGAAGTCGATGCTGGCGCAGATAAGGATACATGCGAACAAGCAGCCCTCGCCTTGCCGAATGTCCAGGTGCAAATGGACGGTAAACAGCTGCGCAAAGTTATTGTGGTGCCAGGTAAAATCGTCAACGTTGTCGTTGGTTAGTTTTTGGCCTTGGTTCTCCTATGACTCAGAATATGGATGAAAAAAACCGGCAACTCATGGGGCAAGCCACTCAGTTGATTCAGCAGGGTGCTGTTGGTGCAGCCATAAAAATTGGCCGTAAGATAACTCATCCAGTTAGCCAGTCTGCGATACTTGCGTCGGCCTATATGTTGAAAAAAAACTACAAGGACGCCCAGACTCACTTTCGCAGACTGAAGGCTGCAATGCCCGACGAACCTGTGGTGTATGAGAACCTAGCGATTTGCCG
>CAYGSZ010000280.1:0-3501 GCA_964352705.1 uncultured Rhodobacterales bacterium | reverse complement strand
CCGATTTCAGGTGTGACGGAAGACGGGCAGGGGATCGTCGGTCTTGGCCGCTTTACCCTAGACCGTAAGATTTACAACGTTCAGGGCGTCGCCGAATGGCAGGCGACAGACAGTCTGTTGCTTGACGCCCGCATGACCTATTCCGGGGCTAAACTGAACAACCCGGAATCAACGGAAAGTTTTTCGACAGCGGCGACCTTCGGCGCGGTGTACGACACCAGCACTTTTTTCCCGCGCAGCTATCCGCTGGATCCACAAGGGTATTTTGACCCGGCAAGTTACACTCACAACAATCGCGGCGAGCTGGACCGTTTTGCCGAGGATGAGGTTTTTGAGATTGCCTTGAACGGGACCATGGACTTTGACACCTTCACCCTGAAAACCGGTGGTGTTTATCGTGACGGCAACAAAGACGAAGGCTTTACCTTCAATCGCTTTGTTGCGGTCAACCCCTATACGCTTGCGGATGTGCCTGACAACGGACTGGCCGATGTTGACTTTCAGGGGAATTATAAATTTCTCACCCGGATCGATTCAGATGGCGCAAATTCTTACTTTTCGAGCAATCCGTTTACCAACGTTCTGACGGTTCAAAACGGCTCGTCCGCCAGCGAAGAGGTGTATGCCGGTTACGTTCAGGGCACGATGGATTTTGGGGCCTTATCGGTGACCGGCGGGGTGAGGGTTGAACACACCTCATGGAATGGTGCGCCGCTCAATGGGACAGAAGTTTCCGGCGACTACACGGATATTCTGCCAAGTGCGGTGGCCCGCTATAATATTCAGGAAGACCTGGTCTTTCGTGTGGCGGCAAGCCGAACCATCGGGCGTCCAAACATCAGTGACCTGACGCGTGGGTTTTCCCCCAGCACAAATGGCACAGACTTGGTTCTGTCGCGCTCCAATCCGGACCTGAAGCCCCGCCGCTCTACGAACCTGGATGCGACGGTTGAATGGTATATTCCAAACGGATTGTTGGCCTTCGGCGCATTTTATAAGGACATCTCAGATGAGATTTTTGTCCTGACAACCACCAATGCCAACATCACAGTCGACGGCATTACATATGACCGCATCACACAACCGGAAAATGCGGCTGACGCAGAGGTCTTCGGGATTGAAGGCCAGTTCCAGCAAACCTTTGCCTGGCTGCCGAAACCCTGGGACGGCATTGGGGTCGCGGCCAACTTCACCCTGTTGGACACTGAATTTGTGGTGCCCCTGGGCAACGGTGCGACCCGGACCACAACACTGTTTCAGCAACCTGACTTCGTGATGAACCTGACCGCATTTTATCAGAACGAATTTTTCGAGGTTCGCGGGTCGTATAACTATACAGACTCGTTTCTCGATACCCTCAACGCGGGCAACCCCAATCTCGACGAATATTGGGATGACCGCGGGCAATTCGATATGCAGGTGCGGGTGAACGTGACGCAGAACATCTCGCTTGTCGGCGAAGCTGTGAACATTACGGATCAAGGCCGCACCGAGTTGACCGGCCCGGACGCACAGTTCCTTCAGGAAGATGCGCGCTTTGGCCGTACATTCTGGGTTGGCGTGAACGCCTCGTTTTAAGTGGCGTGAACGCCTCGTTCTAATAGCACCTGTATTTGCAGTTATGGTGATCAAGAGTGGGCGTGGAGGGCATCACACATAATGTGTGCCGTCCGCGCCCCACTCCTTCGCAGCTGGAGACAAAGATGAAAGCGCTCAAAACACTCACAGCCTTAGGGCTTCTGATGATATCGGCCGGCAGCGTTGCTGCTGAGGAGCAGGCGCAAGGTGATGCGCGCCGTGCAGCGTTCCAGAAAGCGTGGGCGGAGATCGGTGTCAAAGACTATCAAGCCCCAGAAGTGCGGCAGTTTACGGCAACGGATATCAAGACCTTTCCTGCGGTAGAGGCGGGCCAAGGCGCGGCAGCCGATGCGACACACTTCTATGCGGTCGTGAATTACGTCATCGGAAAGTATGACCGTGAAACCGGGGGGCTGGTGGGCCGTTGGGTTGGTGATCGCGGCGGCCTGATTGGTCACCTCAACAGTTGCTATGTGGAGGGGACAGACCTGCTGTGCGCCAACTCGAACCACCCGAACCTGCCGATGGCCAGCACCATTGAAGTGTTTGACACCGCAACAATGACCCATAAATCCTCCAAGAGCCTGGGCCTCACCGAGGAAGGGTCTTTGGTTTGGTTTGATCGTTATGAAGACGGATGGATTGCCGGCTTCGCCAATTACGATGATGAAACTGGCTTACCTTATAAAGATCATACCTATGCGGGGATCGTCCTGTTTGACAAGGACTGGCGCCGTCGCGGCGGCTATGCCCTGCCAGGTTCTCTTCTGGTGAAAATGGCCCCTCAGGCGGCCTCCGGCGGAGCCATCGGACCAGACGGCCGTCTTTATGTTATGGGGCATGACTTACCCGAAATGTATGTTCTGGACTTTCCGCCCATGGGGCCAACGATGGTGCATGTGGCAACCCTGAGGGTGCCGTCAGAAGGCCAAGCGTTC
Organism: uncultured Rhodobacterales bacterium; assembly: GCA_964352705.1. GTDB lineage: Bacteria > Pseudomonadota > Alphaproteobacteria > Rhodospirillales > Rhodospirillaceae > WLXB01. The sequence goes on along the minus strand of CAYGSZ010000280.1, from coordinate 985 downwards.
GCGTTTGATCCTGTTGAGCCACAGCGGGTCTGGGCCATCAGCCGGCCCAGGCGCGAAGTTGTGACCTATTTGATTCCGGAAACGCTTTAGCCGCGCTGTTTGGATATGGCGTTTGAGCAGAGAGCATCACAAAAAAAAGTGGGCGGGGCTAAAAGCCCCGCCCCAAGTTTCAGGGACGCACCTCTAGTCGGGGCCCAGGCGTTCACACGTCAACGTGCTCATGTTTGACGAGGAGCGCCGGCCCCGCGAAAACAAAATCATACTCAAACTGTTCAGATAGACTGTGAGGCGTGGACAGGAGGACTCATCTGCCACATTGGTTTGGTCGCATTTCTGCCAGTTGGTTACTGAAACCTGCTGTGGCATTGCTGACTCATTCCCCAAGAAACCCGTCGCTCACAGCCAAGAGTGTTCCAAAAATTTTCAGAATTGTCACTATTATTGGTATGAAGAAGCCCTATATATACAATATATAGTATGGTGTACGCATTGTAAGCTGCCTGAATCCTTGGTGAATTCCTGGTTTATGCAGACTTCACGTTTTGGGGCTTTCGACCAAGCTATGTAACGGTCCGATGACTAAAAAAAGACAGTTTTTGACGAATCGTCTCTCTTGCGTCCCACAGGGCGGTCGATACAATAATGAAATAGTTGAAAAGACGTGACTTGGGTCTTACACCCTACATATAGCTTTCTCAGGAGGTTTAGATGGCGATTACGTTGCGCGTCAACGGCACAGAGCATTCGGTGGATGTTGATCCAGAAACCCCGCTGTTGTGGGTGTTACGAGACAACCTTGGATTAACCGGCACAAAATACGGTTGCGGCATCGCGGCTTGTGGAGCGTGCACGGTCCATGTGGACGGTGTGGCCGAACGGTCTTGTTCCATACCCGTTGAGTTTGCGGCTGGCACAGAAATTACGACCATCGAGGGATTGTCGGAAGATCGCAGTCACCCGGTTCAAGCAGCTTGGATTGAGGAAG
>CAYGSZ010000279.1:0-3502 GCA_964352705.1 uncultured Rhodobacterales bacterium | reverse complement strand
TACGTGGAAGGCGTCGTCAAAGAAGGCGAAGCCAGCGGCATGTCCTATTTCGATTTGACGTCTGAGCAGCGCCAGCTCTGGAAAGACGCCTCCGCCAGCGGCCTGCAGCGTATTCTCGACGATACCGGAGCCGACGGTGCCCGGCTTTACGACCTCTTGCTTGAGGGCAAAGCGGCCTTTCAACGCGCCCAGGAAGACCCCGAAAAACAAGCACCCGCTCAATGAGAGCCCTCCTGCTCTGTTTCGCCATTGTCAGCCAGTTCACTGGCGCAGTCCTCGCTCAAGACCGGCCTGTTGCATACACTCAGCAGGGCCAAGTCCGCGGGACATTGGTAAATGACCTCAAGGTGTTTAAAGGCATTCCCTATGCCGCGCCGCCGGTTGGCGATTTACGCTGGCGTCCGGCGCAACCGCCCACTGCCTGGGAGGGCACCCGCGACGCAGAACAATTCGGCGGTGTCTGCCCGCAAGCCCTGCGGCCCGGCTACAACGCTGAAGACCTCAGCGACCGCTCCATGCAGGAAGACTGCCTGACCCTGAATGTCTGGACCCCGAATACACCCGCCTCTGAACCGAAACCCGTCATGGTGTGGATGCTGCCGGGCGGTTTCACCAGCGGTGACAGCGGTATGGCGGTCTACAATGGCTCTGCCTTGGCCACACAGGGCGTGGTCGTGGTGACCTTTAATTATCGCCTGGGCTATCTCGGCCAGTTCGCCCAACCGGCCTTGGCCCGCCAATCACCAGAGGACGCCATCGGCACCTACTATCTCTCAGACCAGGTCCGGGCCTTGGAATGGGTCCGCGACAACATCGCGGCTTTCGGGGGAGACCCGGCCGATGTGACCATTTTCGGCATGTCGGCGGGCGGTGTGGCGGTCAACTACCTGATGGGCCTGCCTGCCGCAAAAGGCCTGTTTCATAAAGCCATGTCGCAAAGCTCAAATGTGCGGCCCTATAAGGCCAAACATATATCCATAGATCGCTATGGGTCTCAGTCTCTGGAAACCACTGGTGCGGCCATGGCCACGGCACTCGTCGAGGCCAAAGAGTCCGACGCCGCGATTGTTGCAGGGCTGCGGGCGCTCCCCTGGCAGCAGGTTTTGGACTACCAGAACAAAACCGCCTTTGGCTCTCTGAACCCCGCCGTTGATAGCGCCTATCTGCCGGAAGGCCTGGGGCCGGTGTTCTCCGAAGGTCGCCAGCACCCGGTGCCGTATCTCACCGGCGCGACCAGTTGGGAAGGCAGCCTGCTGATGCGGCTGGACAAGGCGGATTTGCTCCTCAATGCGCTGCAAATCAGCCGGGAAGAGATCACAGACCTTTATGGCGATGTGGACGACCGCACGATCCTGAACAATCTCGAATTCGACACCTTCTTCGGCTCCCAGCGTTGGCTCGCCCGCCAGCATGCCAATACGGCTCAACCGACTTACCTGTATCGCTTCGACTACGTCTTCGAGGAAAAGCTTGGCACCATGCCCGGCGCGCCGCACGGCGCCGAAACAGCCTATGTGTTTAAAACCATAGATGCGACATCTCAAAACCCGGTATCAGACTCAGATCGGGCAATGGCCAACCTGATCAGCGCGTATTGGGTCAATTTTGCCAAGACCGGCAATCCCAACGCGGCGGGCCTGCCCGACTGGCCGCGTCATACCACCGAGCAAGATGTGCTGTTGGACTTTTCAAATACAGCCATCGCGCCAAAGATCGAGTTCGAACGAGACCGCATGCAGTTCATCGAAAACCGCTATACCTCAGGGCAGATGTGAGCCCATCCCGAGATTCATAAAATACGTCAACAACACCTGCTAAGTGACTCTAATTGAGTCCTTTTTCGGCTTCGTAAATCTTATCGTACTGAATAAACAGACCCTCGGCTTCAAAGCCCTCAAGGCCCGCGCGCACTCCATAAAAATCGACCGATTCAAACAGATAGAGCATGTACGCCTGCTCGTGATAATGGCGCATCAGGTCTTGCGTCAGCGTTTTTCGGCGCTCCAGATCAGGCTCGGCCATGGCCGCCGTAATCATCGCCTGATCCGCCTCATTGCAGAGCCACGGCGTTTTCCAGAGGCAGCTATGAAGTCTCATACCCCTTAAAGAGTCCATTTGCGGGGCGGTTGGGAAATCCATCATGAACCCCTGGCCCTTAAAATCGCCGGTGTGGATGGCATTAAAGTACTGAGATATGGGAAACGTCTTGAGCTCCATATTAACGCCCACCGCGCGCAAGTCTTCCGCCACCTGCTGATAAATCGCCTCGCCGTTAGGAATAGTTGTCCCCGGCACCACCTCAATGGTCAGATCAAACCCATCCGCGTATCCCGCCTCCGCAAGCAACGCGCGGGCGAGATCCGGATCATAGCTGTAGGGCACAAGATCGGGGTTATAGCCAAAGGCCGAGGCCGGGGCGGGCTGTGAGGGCGCGCGGCTTTTGTTGTCCAGCAGCACCTGAATATACGCCTCGCGGTTGACCGCATAATTAAGGGCCTGACGCACCCGTTTGTCGGCCAGCGGCGCATTTTTCGGCCCAAACGCCGGATGATCGGGATTGAGGATCAACGCGAACACATAGGTTCCCGTGCCCGGCACGCTCACCCACTGATGCCCGGCAGCCTCCAACTCCTCCATCTGGTCTGGAATGGTTCCCAAAACCACATCCAACCGTCCGCTGATCACGCCCTGAATGCGTTGCGGACCTTCCGGCACCGCATATACCTCCAGCTTTTTGAAGTGTGGCGGACGCCAGGACTCCTCAAAGGCCACCATGTTCACCTCAGCCGGCTTCCACTCCACCGCCCGAAACGGACCCGTGCCATGGGGGTCACGGGCGAAGCCTTGCGGCCCCAGAGCCCGCCAATGCTTGGGCGCGACGATGCGCAGAGAGGCCGCCTCCCGTGGAAACAGCACGTTCGGCACGTTGGTGGTGATCTCAACAGTGTAGTCATCGATCGCCCTTGCGCCCGCCAGGGAACTCAGCATCTGGGCCACAACCTCGGTCACAGCTTCCGGACTGGTCAGATAGTCCACGGCATTGACCACAGCATCAGACGTGAACCGTTCGCCGTTCGAGAAAGTCACACCTTCCCGCAAAGTGAACACCCAGGTTGTTGGGCTGGTCTGCTCCCAAGATGTGGCCAGCCAAGGCTGGACCTCGCTGTCGAGCCCGACATAGGTCAGCCCGTCAAAAATCGCGGCCCAGGTATAAATCGTCGGCGCGTTCAGCGAGGCATAGGGATTGCCCAGCATGGCCGGCAACCCCAGCACTCCGACGCGCAAGGTGTCATTGGGGACGGTATTTGAAGCGGTCTTGGCGTCCTCATCGCCGCACCCGGCCAGCAGCAGGGACACGGCAACGGCGGCAATCATACTGAAATGTTTTTTCATGGCCCTAGCAATGCCCGCAAAGCAGTAAGCTGGCAACAGAACTTCAGTAAACTCTCCCCTCCATAGCAAGTGAGAAAACATCTCCCGAACCTTGGTTTCGCAGCACATT
>CAYGSZ010000278.1:0-3528 GCA_964352705.1 uncultured Rhodobacterales bacterium | reverse complement strand
ATTGGTAAACGTATTCCTCACCGAATACATTTTCCATCACGATCATGATGGTATGTCCCAATCCCTGGAACACGAAGACGATGAAAAAGGCAAACAACCCGATGAACGGCGGTCGGGTGAAAAAACTTGGTTTAGATACTCCGGGTGTCGTGCTGACTTCTGCTGGCATATCGAAATGTCCCCCACATCAATGCAAACAAACCGCGAATATTAAACATAATACCCCAAACCGGCTTAAACCCTACAAGGATTAAGGTAACAGCGTGTAACGCCTATTGTTTCAACTCAAAAGGCTTGAAGAGCCCTAAAAAGCTTACGCTTCAACCAAAAGGCCATTTTCCAGTCGTACTATGCGATCCATGCGCTTTGCTAGCTCAGGATTATGTGTCGCGACCAGCGCCGCCAATCCATGCTCGCGAGACAGCTTAATCAAACCGCTGAAAACCCCATCCGCCGTATGAGGGTCGAGATTACCTGTTGGTTCATCGGCCAACAGCAAGTCTGGACGGTTCGCTAAAGCGCGTGCAATTGCGACACGCTGCTGTTCTCCGCCAGAGAGCAACCCAGGCCGGTGATCAAAGCGTTCCGCCAGGCCCAAGTCTGTCAAAAGCTCCTTAGCGCGCTGTGTCGCCTCCCCTTTATCAACAGAACCTATCATTTGCGGCAGCACCACATTCTCAACCGCCGAAAATTCTGGCAACAGATGATGATACTGGTAAACGAAACCAAGGTGTTTGAGCCGTAACTCTGTCTGGCGTCCCTCAGAGGCATTTCCACACGCTTCGCCAGCGATGATCACCTCGCCTTGATCCGGTTTTTCCAATAGCCCCGCCAAGTGCAACAAAGTCGACTTACCCGACCCCGACGGGCCAACCAAAGCAACAACCTCGCCTCCGTTCACGGTTAGGTTCGCGCCGCGTAACACCTCTAGCTTTTTGCCACCTTGCTCAAAGGTTCTGTAAACACTTTGAAGCTGCAGCGCTGGGTTACCTGTGATTTTACTCATAGCGCAGCGCTTCAACAGGATCCGTTCGCGCCGCCCGCCAAGATGGGTAGAGGGTTGCCGCTAAAGAGAGGCCAAGCGCCATCAGCACAACAGATGTCACCTCGGCCCAATCCATATCCGCTGGAATGGTGGACAAAAAGTAGATTTCCGCTGAGAACAAATCCGTCCCCGTCAGCGTTTCCAAAACATGGCGGACCGCCTCGATATTTTCGCAGAACACAATACCGAGAATCAGCCCCAAAATCGTACCTGTTGCCCCAACGCTTGCCCCGGCCAAGAAGAACACGCGCATAATCATACCGCGCGTTGCCCCCATGGTTCTCAAAATCGCAATGTCGCGCCCCTTATCTTTCACCAGCATGATCAGTCCGGCGATGATATTAAAAGCGGCCACCACAATAATCAGCGTGAGAATCAGGAACATCACGTTGCGCTCAACTTGCAGCGCGTTAAACAGCGTCGAATTGGTTTGCTCCCACGATAGCACCCTCACCCCAGGTCCCGTTGTTTCCATCACTTCCCGGGCAATGAAACGGGCTTGATCCGGGTCTGTCACCTGCACCTCAATTCCTGTGACCGAGCCAGGATACTTGAAATAGGTTTGGGCCAGATCGAGCGGCATATAGATGATAGAGGAATCGAAATCGCTCATGCCGACGTCAAAAATAGCGACGATGGGATAATCTTTAAGGCGTGGCGCGGTGCCAAACGCCGTCACGTTTCCTTTAGGTGATATCAGCGTCAGTTTGTCGCCAACTGAGATTCTAAACCTGTCGGCCATCCGAACACCAATCATCAGGCCTTCGCCGCGGGTAAAGTCGGTCAACGACCCCAGAATGATATTTCCGGAGACAACCGTCCGTGCCGCAAGATCTTCGCCACGCACGCCCCGCACCACAGCCCCAGAGGTCACGCCGCCCGTGGTGGCCATAACCTGCCCGGTAATCTGAGGCAAAACCGATTCCACACCCGGAATTTGCCTGATTGCATCACCGCGCGCGTCGTAATCCGCGATGGAGAATTCCACGCCCTGAACTTCGATATGACCGTTAACGCCAAGAATCCGGCTCATGATATCCTGCCGGTAGCCGTTCATAACGGCCATCACAATGATCAAGGTGGCAACACCCAAGCCTATCCCAAGCAGAGAAAAACCAGCGATAACAGAGACAAAACCCTCTTTACGCCGTGCGCGCAAATACCGCCCGGCCATCATACGTTCAAAAGGACCAAACATTTAGATGGCACCCATTTGAGGTGTAGATCCCGTCAAAACCGATAGCACCTGATCCAGCGGCAACGTTTGACGTTCTCCGGTTGCACGGCGTTTCAGTTCAACCGCACCCTCTTTCAATCCTTTGGGTCCAACGATCAACTGCCAGGGCAAGCCGAGCAGGTCCATGTTAGAAAACTTCACACCGGCGCGTTCATCACGATCATCATAGAGTGTGCTCAGACCAATTTCCTGGAACTTGCTGTATAAGTCGCCGCACACTTTATCCGTATCCGGGTCCCCCATCTTCAGATTGATCAGGCCAACGCGGTACGGCGCAACTGTATCCGGCCAGATGATGCCGTCATCATCGTGGCAGGCTTCAATAATCGCCCCGACGAGCCTCGACACACCAATGCCGTAACTGCCCATGTACGGCGTAACCATTTCACCGCTGGGGGACGCCACTTGCGCTCCCATAGGATCAGAGTACTTTTTACCAAAGTGGAAAATGTGTCCCACTTCGATCCCGCGAGCAGACACCAAATCATCGCCAAGTTTTTTTCCAATGGCTTCATCGTGCTCTTCATCAGTTGCTGCGTATTCACTCGTCCAGTCGTCAACAATCGGCTGGAGATCGCTGGCGTAATCGACCACCAACGGAATTGGCTTTTGCAACAGGGCTTTGTGGCAATACACAGCACTTTCGCCAGTTTCCGCCAGCACAATAAATTCGTGACTGAGATCCCCGCCAATCGGGCCAGGGTCCGCTTTCATAGGAATAGCTTTAAGACCCAAGCGCGCGAAGGTCCGCAAATAGGCAACAAACATCTGATTGTAGGAATGCTTTGCCGCTTCGTAGGTGAGGTCGAAAGAGTACGCATCCTTCATCAGAAATTCACGCCCGCGCATCACCCCAAAACGGGGCCGCACTTCATCGCGGAACTTCCAGTTGATTTGATACAGGTTCAGCGGCAGGTCTTTGTAGCTCCGAACATTATTACGGAAGATATCAGTCACCACCTCTTCATGTGTCGGGCCGTACAGCATGTCGCGGTCATGCCGATCCTTCATGCGCAGCATTTCTGGACCATAATCGTCGTAGCGCCCGCTTTCTTTCCAAAATTCAGCCGATTGAATGGTGGGCATGAGAATCTCTTGCGCCCCGGCATCATTTTGCTCTTCACGCACAATCTGCTCGATATTCCTAAGAACCCGCGTGCCCATGGGCAGCCAGTTGTAAATACCCGCCGTATGCTGACGCACCAGCCCCGCCCGCAGCATGAGGCGATGTGACGCAACCTGGGCT
>CAYGSZ010000277.1:0-3580 GCA_964352705.1 uncultured Rhodobacterales bacterium | reverse complement strand
CTTCGCCATCGGCCCCAATCAGCGGGGTCACCGCCAACATGCCGCCTTGCAGGCTATCCGCATCGCCTAAGGAACTCACCGTAACATCCACCCGCGTGCCCTGACGAGCGAAGGGGGGCATGGTCGCGGTCACCAACACGGCTGCGATGTTGTCGGTATCCAGGTTGCCGTCGCGGGTGTTGACGCCGAGGCGCTCCAACATACCAATCAGGCTTTCCCGCGTGGCGGCCATGGAATTCAGTTCGTCGCCGGTGCCTTGCAGGCCCGTGACCAGGCCGTAGCCCACCAGCAGGTTGTCGCGGACCCCTTCGAAGGTGGCGATGTCTTTAATCCGTGAAGACGCCTCGGCGTGGCTGGCGCTGGCCAATATCATGGCGGCCATAACCACATGTATTCCGACCATCCAAACCCGGTTGATCAGGTCTTGCGGTGCTAAGGCGTCTGTTATGCGGCGCAGATCTAACATTCTGTCCTCTTTTTCGCTCCTGTTTCCCAAATCGCACTAAAAATAAAGATGCGACCGGGAATACGTTTTCCCGTTCCCTCATATGCGAAATCCATGCCACCCTTGGTTCTGGGCTAACCCTATGGAAATAAAAGATTTTCTGTGGGGTAGAGAGTGTGTAAAGTGTCTCCACACCATACTTGAGCGGCTTTGACCCGGCAGTTTTTGCCGAGTGGACGGCAGCCCAAGCCATGGTATTGAAGAGTGTGTGATGAAACGTTTCCAAACCGCAGGCGGATCACTTCTATGACGATGAAGGTGGGCGGGCCCAGTGGCCCTTCGCGCATTCAATCTTCTAAGACGGATAAGGCAAAAAAGTCTGGTAAACCGGGCGAATTTGCCTCGCATCTGCGTCGCGTGGACGCGTCTACGGGCGATGAGATTGCCCCAGCCGAGCAAGCGGGCGGCGTTGCCAATGTCGGGGGTATTCTGGCAGCCCAGTCCGTGGCCCCTCAAACCGGCGCAACGCCTGACTATTCCGAGCGCAAGCGCCGGGCGCGGAAAGGGGAGGATATCCTCGACCGCCTCGAGGAAGTCCGCAAAGGCCTTCTCATGGGCAATGTGCCCAAAGAAAAACTCGCCGAGCTTGCCCGACTGGTCCGCGAAAAGCGCGAAAAGGGGGCAGATCCGCTCATCTCGCAGTTGTTAGACGAGATTGAACTGCGGGCAGAGGTCGAATTGGCCAAGCTCTCCAGACGTTAGACGAAGTTGTCCGGACGCGACTAAAAACATTTATCAATAAAATCAAATACTTAGAATATCACGGCTTTGCCCGGCCCGCTGATATGACAAGGTTGTGAATTGGGCCTGATTCCCTATTGCCGCAGCAAAACCCTGTCCCTATAGTCCCGCGCCATCAACCCAACCACTCATGGCTCAGGGGCTTATGACTGTCAATCTTCCACCAGATTACCGTCCGACCAAAAAAGAAGAGTTCATGAATGCCAAGCAGCAGGAGTACTTCCGTCAGAAGTTACTGGCCTGGCGCACTGAACTGATGAAGGAAACCGAGGAAACTCTTGAGAGCCTGCAAGACGGCGGACTGCAAGAGCCAGACTTGGCCGACCGGGCCACGGCGGAAATGGAACGCTCCTTAGAGCTTCGTACCCGCGATCGCGCACGCAAGCTGATCTCAAAAATCGATGCGGCGCTCTCACGGATTGAAGAGGGCACCTACGGGTATTGCGAAGAAACCGATGAGCCCATCAGCCTCAAACGACTTGAAGCGCGGCCCATCGCCACCTTGAGCCTGGAAGCGCAAGAACGCCATGAGCGGATGGAACGAACGCATCGTTCAGACTAAGAGCACGCATCGTTCAGACTAAGAGCACGCATCGTTCAGACTAAGAGCACGCTTCGCTCGTAACAGACTTACGCACGCGGGGTTTTGCAAATCCCCGCGATGCCGTAAAACGCCCGCATGAATCTGCACATGAACTACGATGCAATGATCCTGGGCGCGGGCGGCGCGGGCCTGATGGCGGCGGCGACGGCGGGCCAGTTGGGTGCGCGTATTCTGTTGCTCGATCACGCCGATGAGCCCGGCAAAAAAATTCTCATTTCCGGCGGCGGGCGCTGCAACTTCACCAATATGGGGGCCACGCCCGAGTGCTTCCTGTCTGAAAATCCGCACTTCACCAAGTCCGCCCTCAGCCGTTACACCCAGTGGGATTTCCTCGCCCTGGTCGAGCGCTATCAAATCGCCTGGCATGAAAAAACACTCGGGCAATTGTTCTGCGATGGCTCCGCCCGGCAGATCGTTGCGATGCTGCTGGAGGAATGCCGCGCCGGAAACGTAGATATTAAACTCTCAACACCCATCGGCGAGATCAGCCATGCGGACGGGCATTTCCATGTTGAGACTGAAAGTGGGATCGTCACCGCGCCGCAGTTGGTGATTGCCACCGGCGGTCCCTCGATTCCTAAAATGGGCGCGACCGGCAGAGCCTACGTCATCGCCAAACAGTTCGGGGTTGATGTGGTCACACCGCGTCCCGCATTGGTGCCGTTCACCCTCGGCCCGGACCAGCAGATGTTCCGCGAGATCTCGGGCGTGGCTTGTCCGGCGGTCGCAACGGTCAGCACACAGGCTGGCGACGTGGCGTTTGAAGAAGCTGTGTTGTTCACCCACAGGGGGTTATCCGGTCCTGCGATCCTTCAGGTCTCATCCTACTGGACGCCCGGTCAGCCCATCTCGCTACAACTGGTGGACGATGCCGCCGCCAAATTGCGCGATGCCAAACGCCGCATGCCGCGCGCCCACCTCAAAGCCGCTCTGGCCGAACTGCTGCCCAAGCGCTTGGCCGAAGCGCTGGCCACCCGCATTGGTGTCACGACGGACATTACCACCGAGTTAGCCAACGTGGCTGACGCCGTGCTGGACACCGCAGCTGAAAGCCTCAGCCACCTGACGTTCAAGCCGTCCGGCACCGAAGGCTATGCCAAGGCCGAGGTCACCGCTGGCGGCATCAGCACCGCTGCGCTGTCGTCCAAAACCATGGAAGTGCGCGCCGTGCCCGGGTTGTATGCCATCGGCGAAGCGGTCGATGTCACCGGCTGGCTCGGCGGCTATAACTTTCAATGGGCCTGGTCGTCGGGCGTCGCGGCGGGACAGGCTATTGCCGAGCGAAGAGGGTGAGCGCACATTAAGTAAGTGAGTTACTGAAAAGCTACTTTTGAAATGAGGGTGGGATAATCTTTGTGATGCCCTCATAGCCCGTTCTGTATCCCACCGTGCCGCCGCTGCTGATAAAGGCCAGCGGGCGGTAGTTGGAATCCACGTACAGGTTAAACGACGCGCGCACGGTTTCGTCCGGCACGTCGCCGGGCAAGGATTCGTCAAAGACAAACTGCAGAATGTCCAAGCCTTCGTAGGCGTGCACGGCGTGCACATGCACATCACTGCCGCCGCCGTCCAGCAAGGTGAAATCAGCATGCAGCGCTTGGCCGATCCATTGGTACGCGCGCTGATCTGTTGCGTCTTTTTTGAACTGCCGGGTGATGGAAAACATCGCCATCACACTGGGGGACAAATCAACGAAACAAGATGCTGCACAGGTCGCGTCTATGGTGCGC
>CAYGSZ010000276.1:0-3593 GCA_964352705.1 uncultured Rhodobacterales bacterium | reverse complement strand
GGTAATTTATTGAGGCGGGTTTTTCCCCAAATTTCTGCCGTGTTAAGGGCCATTGGAATGACCGGTGCGTTGCAGTGAGCATAAAGAGCAGCAATTCCAGGCTTGTACTCTTCGTAATGTCCTGGTGCCGTGCGCGTGCCTTCAGGAAAGATGAGCAACGACTCACCTCGCGCCAGGGCTTCATTGGCACCGCGTAAAATCTGGCGCATCGCACTGGCCCCAGCACCCCGGTTGATAGGGATGAGGCCACCGCGTTGGATGTACCAGCCGACGAAGGGAATCCACTGAAGTGATTGTTTGAGAATAAAGACCGGATATTTGAACATCAGAAAAAGCATGTAGGTTTCAAACGCGGATTGATGCTGTGCCGCCAAGATGCAAGGACCGTCGGGTAGATTTTCGCGGCCCCGAATTTCAAACCGAACGCCAACAATCCACCGGGCCATCGCGGCCACACCGCGCGACCAAAAACGGGTAACGGAGAGCGCGCCTAATCGGGTCACGAGAAACGGCAGCCCAAGCACTGAGATAGCCAAAGTCCAGACCAAAAACAAAACAAGGTAGACCGTCGATCTTAGAGCTATCACTGTATGGCTACCTTTTCTGACTCAGCTTCACTCTGACGTAGGCAAAGATGTACTTCGTGTATTCACGTGCCAACAAACTTGTTGTCCCCGGATACTTCCACCAATCGGCTTTGACTTGGTCTGGGAAAACAGGGTGGGCGATCATGCGGACGTTTGGCATGGCATGTTGAAACTCGAGCAAGCTGCGGGGCATGTGATAAGCCGCCGTCACAAGCCGGATAGAGCGAATGTTATTTTGCTCAACCCATTTCGACGTTTCTGAGGCGTTGCCCGGCGTATCTTCCGCGTCCGATCCGATGGAGATGCGGCCCGACAGATCATCCTGTCCAAAGGTGCTCGTCTCCAAGATATCAGAGATGCTCACTGAAGGGCCGACACCCGATACAAAAAGCCGAGGTGACAGGCCGCGCTGTAGTAAGGCAAGGCCTTCATCGACACGCCCGCTTCCGCCTGTCAGAACCACAATGGCGTCTGTTATCGTTGCCGTGTCTTCGATGTCCTCAGGCACGCGTTGTCCATACGCAATCAGGCCAATGAGCCAACTTAAAGCCAATAAAGTCCCTAGCGTGAATGCTATGCGTTTCAATGAAAAAGATCGTGATGCCATGGCTAAATCATGGACCGCAATGTGCTCAGCACGGTCAGATATGCTGTGACCATGGCCAATCCAGCAGCCAGAATGGCGACCAGCGGTGAGGTGAGCCAGAACAAGAGCCCCAGGTTAATTTCAGGCAAGAATCCGCTTTCAACATTGCTCGCCAGCAAGCCGATAACGATCAGAGCAAAAAGCCCAGATGCAAGGCCGCCAGCGCATCCTTTGGCCGCGGCAACCAGTGTTCTTTTGGCAAATTGGCTCGCCACGTACATGTCTTTGGCCCCAATGAAGTGCAGGACAGATATGACCTCTTTAAACTCGGCGAGACTGGCGCGCGTGGCATAAATAACTGTGAGCGCGAGCGCTAGTGTCACGACTGTTGCCACGCCGATTGTCAGTGTTCTGAACCCTTCGGTCAGGTCGATCAGGTGTTCAAACCATCGTCTATGATCGTCGATAATGGCGTCTGGAACGACGGCGACGACTGCCCTATTCAAATTCGCTAACGCGTCGGCGGATTCATCTGAAAGTGAAACATCTATGAGATCCGGGAGCGGCAAGTTGCTTGTGGCAGCGCCCTCACCGAGCCACGGCGCGAGAAGGGCGTCAATTTCTTCGTCTGAGAGGACGCGGGCAGACTCCACGTTTGGCAGGGCCGTTAACGCATCCAGCGCCCGGGCTGTTCGCGCTTCATTTGCGTCTTGTTCAGTGCTTGCGGGAAGGGCCGGGATTTGTACTGTTACCGTGCCCGTAACAGATCGAGACCAGCCCGAAAGAATAGAGTTAAAAACAGTCACGCCACTGACAGATAATATCCCGAGAAATACCATGATCGCGACGAGCCACGGTATGAATCTGGAGGCGCTATCCCCTCCTAAGGGGAGATCGGTTCTCAGGCTAATCATGGCGCTGGTCTTATCACAACAGAGCTCTGGTCGTCAGGGACGCGCGATAAGGGAGGCAGCTCCGTAAGGCGACCATTTGCCAAAGTAAGACGCGGAAAACCAAACCGTTGTAGCAACTGCTCGCTGTGGGTTGCGATGACGATTGTGGAGCCCAGCTTGTTGAGTTCAATAAACAGCTGCATCAAACGCAGCGCAATCTGGTCGTCCACATTGCCTGTTGGCTCATCCGCCAGGATCAAACGAGGCCGGTTGACGACGGCGCGGGCGATGGCCACGCGTTGCTTCTGCCCCCCTGAAAGAATAGGCGGACTGGCGTCCATGTAATCTTCAAGTCCAACCCATGATAACAGTTCGGTGACATTGCTCTTGATTTCAGGTTCCGATAGCCCTGCCACGCGCAAGGGCAAAGCAACATTGTCAAAAGTTGAAAGATGATCAAGGAGACGAAACTCCTGAAAGACCACCCCGACCTTGCGGCGAATTGCAGGAAGGTCGCTGCGAGCAGCGGCGGTGACGTTCGTGCCGAAGAGGTGAACCACTCCGTTGGTTGGGCGCTGGTCGAGATAGAGGAGTTTCAGCAGTGAGGTTTTTCCAGCACCAGAGGGTCCTGTTAGAAAGTGGCAAGCCCCTTGCTTCAGAGTCAGGTTGAGGTTCGTCAAAACATCCGGTCCGTCTTCGTACCGAAGGCTCACGTCATTCAGTGTCACGGTCGGGGCCTGACTCATAGTCTGATGTGACTCGCTATCTTTCACTTGCTATGTCTGCCTGTATTTCTCAGCTATCTTAACCTAATAAGAACAACTTAACTGTATGTTTCAAAATCAAAACCCAGGGTCACAGCCGCTGTGTACTGGGTTAAACACTTTATATGGTATACTTAAGCGGTATCCAACACAGGACGTTGCATGCGTATCACGTGCCCAAATTGTACCGCAGGTTTTGAGATTCCCACTCAGCTGCTTGGTCGCAAAGGCAGAAGTCTTAAATGTGCCACATGCGGCCATTCGTGGTTTCAGGCGGCTATAGTTGATGAAATTGATCTCGCTGATGTGTTGGCTGAGACGAAAAAAAATGCCGCCAAAGACATGGGCGGTGCTGCCAAAAAACCTGATGCTGCAGTAGCAGACCCAGCGCCACAGACTGCAGCAAAGCCTGCGGCAAAGCCTAAAGGAGGCAGCCGAACGCCTGATACGGCTGCTGTTGCTGCCGCCGCAAACGCTGCCTTACAGCAAGGTGCTACAGGTGGACCTGGAAGCGCGCCGCCAAGCGGCAGTCCAGCTGCGGCTCAGTCCCTTATGGATGATCGCAATGACGCACCGCTTGGACAGGCGACCTCAATGACTTCTGGAGAGGATAAAGGTTATGGCGGCCCGCAGGCAGCCCCACTCTCCGGTAAATCCATGCGAGACCAAGCCGGTGCAGCGGCCACGGGGCAAGAGGCTGTTTCGTGGATGGAGCAGGGAGCTACTGGTGGTCCGGGCGCAGCGCCTCAATCGCAGAATCCGG
>CAYGSZ010000275.1:0-3617 GCA_964352705.1 uncultured Rhodobacterales bacterium | reverse complement strand
CGACGGCGTTGGCGACATCATTTGAGCCATGTGCGAAAGACAATAAAGCCGCAGCACAGATCAGGGGAGCGCGGAACAACTGCCCGACGGCTTTGCGCGAATTTTCAATACGGGTCGTGTTTCTTAAGGTTGAATATCGAATCAGGCCATAGGCGATGCTAAAGGCAGCGATTCCAATCAAGACAAGGGCCCACAGTTCAGGCTGCCAGAGTCTCTTTAGACCTTTGATCACCAAGTATACGGAAAACGCAGCGGCCATGATTCCCACCAACACCGGAATCCATCTCTGCGCTGCCGCCACTTTGTCTGTTTTAAAGAGCACCGCAAACTTGATGAAGGTCAGAAAGGCGGCGGCGATAACACCTCCTAAAAACGGCGAGATCACCCAACTTGCGGCAATAGCGGACATCACAGGCCAATCGACAGCGGTTATACCCACCGCTGCGATGCCGGCCCCCATAACCCCGCCAACAATTGAGTGCGTGGTCGATACCGGCGCGCCGATCAAAGTTGAAAGGTTCACCCACAGCGCCGCCGCTAACAGCGCGGCCAGCATCGCTGCGATGAAGGTGTCTTGATCCGGAAAAGACTCCGGACTGACGATCCCCTTAGAGATTGTGTTCACCACATCGCCGCCGGCAATCAGCGCACCGGCAGCCTCGAAGGTGGCGGCAATAATCAAGGCTCCGGCCATTGTTAAAGCTTTTGAGCCCACCGCTGGTCCGACATTATTGGCGACATCATTGGCGCCAATATTCATCGCCATGTAAGCCCCAACAATGGAGGCAATCGCGATAACGGCATAGCCGTCTGAAGACCCTGATTGTAGGTAGGTGTAGAGCCAGACGGCCATCACGAAGAGCAGCCCAAAACCCATGTCGAGGTTTTTTAAGCCGGCATAGTTCGTTGCCTTCTCTAGCTGAACAATGCGCTTCAGGTCTTTGTCGATTGCCGTTTTCTTAGGTGTCTCTAGTGGCGAGCCTGAAGGAGGCGTGAGCAATGACATAGGGCAGTAATCAGCTTTTTTAAGTGAAGGTTTGGGAGTATGTCATAAATCTGTAATAATTATGAAACAGAACTAACGATGTTTAGGCGGTATGGTCAATGTCCAGGCTACAAAACGGCAGAGAATGTTAGGATTACCTCGCTTTAGACAGTGCGCGGCTATGCCATTTCAAGATGGAACGGCGGGGCGGCGGTTCTTGCTGATTACATCGCTTGACACCAAACGCTGGATTATACCCAAAGGGAATATCGAGCCCGGTTTGTCCGCTCGGGAATCTGCTGAATTAGAGGCCTTCGAAGAAGCCGGAGTAACGGGCAAGCTGCATCATGCCAGTGTCGGTTCTTACGCTTACCACAAAGAAGTGGGCGATGAGGAGTTGCTGCACCACGTCAAAGTGTTTCCGCTCGAAGTGAGCAAACAATTAAAAGAGTATCCTGATCGTCAAAAACGCAAACGCATGTGGGTGACGGGCGACAAAGCGGCAGACCTGGTTGATGAAATGGATCTCAAAAAAATGATCCTTAAGTTCTCCAGCTATTCTTATTAAATCCTACCAGCGTGTGCCGATCCCCAATCTGAACCGCGTTTCTTTCTGATCAAAGCCAAGCAGGCTCTCGCTATAGCCGCTGATAAACTGAGCATGCAGGTTCGGCGTGAACAGTTTCTGGATAAAAGGAAACGGCGTGGTCGCATCAATTTGAAGCGTCGCTTTTTTCTGTGCGTCGCCTTTGCGGAGTGAGGCCATGAGCCCTAAGCCACTCTGGCGCTGTTCGTTCCGCTGCATCACGCGCACCGCTATTTCTGCATGACCACGGAAGTCGTCAATGTTTGGGTTGTCTGACGTACTGCCCACATACACCCATGTTCTTGGCTTAACGGCTAACTCCCACCATTCGCACTCGCGGCAGCCTCTGGCGGGCCGATCGAAATCATAAATAAATTCCGGCTGCAAATAGGCGTAATTCAGGCTACGTGATTTCAGGCCGTCTTGCCCGTTAGACTCATGCATAAATCCGATGCGCACATTGCGCAGCCCAAGGCCGGGGAACATCAATCCTTCCGGATTGGCGGGGTCGCCAATATCGACGAAAAGCTCGGGTTTGTAGGAAGAATCACGGAACGGTTTGGAGGCCGTATCAAAATCCCAGAACGACAATTGTGTATAGGCCACGTGCAAGTTTTGCAGCCACCGCAGTGGAGACGTGTCTTTGATGTTGTGAAACAGTCTGTATTTAAAGCTGACTTGGAATTTGATTTCTTCAGGATTGAGACCATACACAAAGTACATTGGTTCGTGAGTGCTAAAAGGCGCTTGCTCGGTAGGCTGGTAGACGTCGTCTACAGCCGCAGAGATCGTCTCGATAACTGAGTCCTCATCCACGGCCTCATCTTGATTCGTCAGTTCAAGTTCTTTCGGATCAGGTTCTGCAACGCGCGCAGCCATGACGGGTTGCCGAGCAGGTGCTGCGACCTCAACGAGGGTCACCGGTTTTTCAGGCAAATCCACTTCCAACCTGGCGAACCCAGTCCAGGCCGCAGGCACTGTTAATTCATAGGTCTCGCTCACGAAGGCCCCAGGGGCGAGTTCCAGACTGCTGTCGGCTGATAGGTTCAGGCGGGTCAACTGGCCTTGTATGCTCTCAGTACCGCCGCTCAGCACGTAAGATACAGAGCCGGGAACCTCAACCTCAACGGGGGCATCTGATGAGTTGGTAAACATCACCTCTACGCGTGTTGCTTCTCCGGGCCACAGCAGTCCATCCGGCGCGATCACAATGGTTTGAACGAATGGCGTTTCGGCCAACGCGGGAGTGGCTGTTAACAGGCCAATAAATACACTTATGAGAAAGCGACGCATCTCATGGTCTCCAGATTTTAGGAAGCAAATTGCTCCAGGGTGTGCCGTGCTCCAAGGTGCATGCGGCAGGACAGTCGAGCACTGTTTAAACGATTATGGACGTATAATGTTGCGTAAAATGACTACTCTTTTTTGGCAGCAACGGCTTCCAGCTCAATAAGCACCTCGGGTAGGGCCAGCGCTTTGACATAAACCAAGGTGCCGGCTTGGGTGCCGCCCGGATTATACTTCTGACCGGCTTTAACAACAGCAACAATATCTGCCGGGTTGACCATATAAAGATTGGTTTTTACCACATCGCCCCAATCCATACCTGCATCTTTCAGGGTTTGCCCCACCTTGGCATAAACCATATCTGCCTGTGTTTCGGCATCCGCAGGGGTGAAGCCCTCGGCATCTGTGGCTGTTTGGCCGCTGATAAAGAGGATGCGCGAGCCAGGTGGAATTTCAACACTGCGCTGTGTGTAACCGCCGGTGGGGTTACGCACGATGTTTGTCGACGCGGTACCGGCGTTTGTCGACGCGGCACCGGCGTTTGTAGAAGCCGTGTCGGCTGCGGAGGCTGCGAATGCGATAAAGCTGATGGCCAAGGCAGTAAGATGGGTGATGAGGGAAATGTGAGGCACGGCTTATCCTTTCAGCGGGTAGGGTGATGGATTAAAGGGCGACACAGCAGAGGGTGAGGCAGCTTTGTCTGCCCGTCAACCGAATCACCTTGACAGAAACGCCTGCCAGCCCGGTATGGTTCGCGGC
>CAYGSZ010000274.1:0-3646 GCA_964352705.1 uncultured Rhodobacterales bacterium | reverse complement strand
CCCACCGTGCGCGGCATCGCAGAAGCCACCAGGGTAAAGGTGCCACGATCCATAGAGGATGACGGTGTCGCCATCATTGAGTCGATCAAGGTTCTGCTGTCCGAGGTCACAACTTGGACAGATGCTGGGGTGCGTCACGCCAGAGCCATTGCCCACGTGCTTGAACGCGCAGGTTGGTCCTGGGGCGAGAGTGTGCTGGCGGCGATTGGGGCCGACCCAGAGGGTGGCGGCATTGGCTTATCTCCCTTGCGGGTTTGGACGCGGCTAACTCCGTTTGAAGACCTAGCCCCGCCTCCACCGCCAGGCAACGACCCTGTTTCCAGTCAAGAAAGCCGGGAGCGCCTGACTGAAGTGCTCGGCGATGATGCTGAGCAACGAGAGTCACAAGCCACTTACGCAGATATTATTACCCATGCGTTTAAGGCCAAACCCGCGCCGGACGAGCCGAATTTGGTGTTGGCTGAGGCGGGAACTGGGATTGGCAAGACTCTTGGCTACTTGGCTCCCGCCAGTGTTTGGGCGGCCAAGAACGACGGGCCGGTTTGGGTCTCGACCTTCACCCGCAACCTGCAACGGCAGTTGGATCAAGAACTGGACCGTGTCTATCCAGACCCAGAAACAAAATCCGCACGTGTGGTGGTTCGCAAAGGCCGAGAAAACTACTTTTGTCTGTTGAATTTCGAAGAAGCTCTGAACCGCTCTGGCACAGACCCAAGTGCCGCAATTCCGCTCGCCTTGATTGCACGCTGGGTCATCGCCACAAAATCAGGTGATATGGTTGGAGGAGACTTCCCCTCCTGGCTGGCGGATCTGTTTGGCACGGGACGCGTTCTCTCTCTCGCAGACCGTCGTGGAGAATGCATCTTTACGGCCTGTCCTCATTACAAAATATGCTTCGTCGAAAAGACCGTTCGCAAAGCACGCACCGCAGATATTGTTGTCGCCAACCATGCGCTGGTGATGGTGCAAGCGGCCATGGGAGGATTGGATGATGGCACGCAACCAACCCGTTATGTGTTCGATGAAGGGCATCACTTGTTTGGCGCTGCCGATAGCGCTTTCTCTGCCCACCTCAGTGCGGCTGAAACCGCCGACCTGCGGCGATGGCTTGTTGGCGCTGAAGCGGGTGGACGCCCAACACGTTCGCGCGGACTGAAACGTCGTATTGATGACCTGCTTTCGGAACTGGAAACGGATGGCGATGCCTTGCCGACAGCGCTCGACGGTATTCTACAAGGGGCGCGGTCCCTGCCCGCACCTGGTTGGCTGACGCGCATAGAAGAGGGGGCACCGCGCGGGCCCGCAGAAGAGTTTCTCAGCCTTGTCCGCACGCAGGTTTACACCCGTGACAATCCAGAGTCTCCCTACAGCCTGCAAACGGACGCGGTGGAGCCTATCGACGGTTTACTGGAGACCTCAGCCAAACTGGATGCCGCGCTGTATCGGTTGTTAGATCCGCTCAAGTTTATGGTGAAAACGCTCACCGCTCAGCTTGACCGTCCTGCGGAAGAACTGGAGACCGCGACCCGTCTTAGAATTGAAGGCCTCTGCCGCAGCCTGGAGCGTCGGGCGGTTATCCCCCTCACGGCCTGGCGCGACATGATCAAAGCGCTTTCAAATGACACGCCAGACGAGTTTGTTGACTGGCTGGGGGTCGATCGCATAGACGGCCGCGACATCGACATCGGGCTACACCGCCACTGGGTCGATCCAACTTTGCCCTTCGCAAGAACCGTGTTGGACCCTGCGCAAGGCGTCGCGATCACCTCAGCCACCTTGCGGGATGGCACCGGGGATGACGCGGCTGATTGGGAAAGCGCCGACCAGCAGGTCGGGGCTTTTCACCTTGCGAGCACGCCTATACGTTCCACCCTGCCGTCACCCTTTGATTATGAAAAGGCAACCCGCGTGTTCATCGTGACGGACGTTCGCAAAGACGCCCTCGTGCAAGTGGCGAACGCTTATCGTGATTTGTTTCTGGCGGCGGGCGGTGGCGGCCTTGGGCTATTCACGGCCATTTCCAGACTGCGGGCGACCTTTGACCAAATTGCGCCAGCTTTGGAAGCTGAGGGGCTACCCCTTTATGCCCAACACATCGATGCTCTACCCGCCGCAACCCTGGTGGATATTTTTCGAGCGGAAGAACACGCCTGTCTTTTGGGAACCGATGCCATGCGGGACGGTGTTGATGTTCCGGGAAATGCGCTGCGCCTGATGGTGTTTGACCGGGTGCCGTGGCCCCGCCCTGATATTCTTCACCGTGCCAGACGGGCCGCTTTCGGAGGACGCATTTACGATGATCGGATCACACGTCTCCGTTTAAAACAGGCCTTTGGGCGTCTCATTCGCCGTGAAGGAGATCGCGGTGTCTTCGTGTTGCTCGATTCCATGATGCCATCACGACTGTTAGGCGCCTTTCCTGAAGGGACACCCGTACATCGCATTGGATTGGCCGAAGCCGTTGCTGAAACCAAATTGTTTTTGGCAGATAACGGATCAGTCGGCTGAGGTCTGCGTAATATCGACAAGGTGTGCAACGATGGGTGTTTTACCAAGAGGTGCTTCACGACGCTCTAGTGCAAGGCGTGCACCTTGTTTATCTGCACAGTTGCCGAGTTGGCCTTCTGGAGTTTGAAACCCAGAAATATCATCCATGGGAATACGAATTGGCATAACCGGCCTGTGCCGCCCCCAATTGGTTTCACGCTCGGAATCTATGAACAAAAGTGTCCAATGGTCATCAAGATCACGCCAGGTCAGTTGGCTAAAATTGTCGTAAGAAAACCCAACAAGCTCGTCGACTTCAGCCTGTTTCATTCCGCTGCCAAAAGCGCATACACGCTCCCATGACCAGGGTGTCAGCAGGCTAGGATCTACGGTTTCTGTCCCCGCCATAAACAAGAAGCGAAGATTGCGGTGAAAGGCCAATTCATCTCGAGATTCCAACCCACCAGTACGCTTGTACATAAAATAAATTGAAGCAGGTCCCAGGGACAGCAGCAGAATTAACCCAACAACTTTGACAAAAGACTTAGACGGCATTTGCACGCTCCATTTTCAGGTCTTCATATAACCTCTGACCACGCATAGAAAAAGGGCCACGTCGTAAAACGTGGCCCTTTCCCGAAAGTAACTGACGGTGAGTGGGATTACATTCCCATTCCCATGCCGCCCATGCCACCCATGTCGCCCATGCCGCCGCCTGGACCCATCGAAGGACCCGACTTCTCAGGAATATCAGCAACCATAGCTTCCGTGGTGATCAACAGACCAGCAATGGATGCTGCGTCCTGCAGAGCAATACGCACGACCTTGGTCGGATCGATAATACCGGCCTTCACCATGTCGACATATTTGCCTGACTGAGCATCAAAGCCCATCGTCGGGGTTTTTGCTTCTTCGACCTTACCGGCAACAACCGCACCGTCTTCACCGGCGTTCTGTGCAATCTGCTTCAACGGCACACGCAAGGCACGACGGATGATTTCAACACCAACTTTTTGGTCAGGGTTGTCGACAGAAAGTTTAATCAGAGCACTGGCTGAACGCAGAAGAGCAACACCGCCACCTGGGACGATACCTTCTTCAACCGCTGCACGCGTGGCATGCAGAGCATCGTCAACGCGGTCTTTCTTTTCTTTCACTT
>CAYGSZ010000273.1:0-3652 GCA_964352705.1 uncultured Rhodobacterales bacterium | reverse complement strand
TCGATAATTGGATCGGCACAACACCGCTTTTTATGATCGTGTTTTTGTTTCTTGGATTTGCTGCAGGCATTATGAATGTGTTGCGCATCGCCAAGGGGCTTGATGAGGCTGTTGGCCTCGGACGCGCAATAAGAGAAAAAGAAGCCCGGGATAAAGAAAACCCGGACACTGAGACGAAAAGCTAAAGTGGTCTGGGTCACATCGGCCAAGACACCATAAAACGGAGCGGACGAACATCATGGCAGCAGGACAGGGCCCAATGGCACAGTTCGAGATTAAGCCCCTGATTGAGCTCAATCTGGGTGGCTATGACATCTCGTACACCAACTCTGCTCTTTTCATGACACTGGCCGTAATCTGCACGTTCAGCCTGTTTTGGGCTGCCACGCGTAAGCGCACCATGGTGCCAAGTCGTATTCAATCGGTCGGCGAATTGATGTTTGAATTCGTCGCCGGAATGATCAAAGAAAATGTGGGCAAGGAAGGCATGAAGTACTTCCCCTTCATTTTTGCCCTGTTCTTTTTCATCCTCTTCGGCAACGTCCTAGGGCTATTGCCCTACAGCTTCACCTTTACGTCCCACATCATTGTGAATGGGGCCTTGGCGGTGTTTATATTCATCGCCGTCACCATCATCGGGTTTGCCACCCACGGCTTGCACTATTTGCGCCTGTTCTGCCCTCCCGGAACGCCTCTGCCTGTGGCTATTGTTTTGGTGCCGATTGAAATTATGTCCTACTTCATTCGCCCCGTAAGCCTGAGCCTGCGTCTGTTTGCCAATATGCTTGCCGGACACGTACTCCTTAAAGTGCTGGCTGGGTTCGTTATTTCGCTGGGCGTATTCGGTATTGTGCCGTTCCTCGCCGTTGGTGCCGTCACCATGTTGGAAATCATGGTGGCTGTCATTCAAGCTTATGTATTCGCTTTGCTCTCGACCATCTATCTCAACGACGCTGTTCATCTTCACTGAGAATAGCACTACAACAACCGCGTATTATTTTAAGATATCACCCTGAAGGAAGGACTCTAAAATGGAATTAGAAGCTGCAAAAATGATTGGTGCCGGCTTGGCTGCTATCGGTGTTATCGGTGGCGGTGTTGGTGTGGGTATCGTATTCGGCAATTACATGACTGCCGCCGCGCGCAACCCTTCACTCAAAGACGAACTGCGTACTTACGCGTTCTTGGGCTTTGCTTTGTCAGAAGCAACTGCACTGTTCGCCCTCGTGATTGCGCTCATCGTTCTCTTTACCTGAGCCATCATACCGCCCCGCCACTTGATGTGAGTGGCGGGACTTAAGCTTTCTGAAAACTGCGAGGCGTCATGCCACAGTTCGACCCGTCGACCTTTTCTTCTCAGCTGTTTTGGCTGGTGATCAGCTTTGCTGCTCTTTACTGGGTGGTCTCTAAGTTTGCGATTCCGCGAATTGCAGACATTCTGGAGCAACGCGAGCGCGTCGTTCAAGACGATCTCGACCGTGCTGAAAGCCTCAAAACAGAAGCTGAGCAAGCCCTGGCTGATTATGAAGCTGCCATGGCTGATGCCCGCGAACAGGCCCGCAGCATGATGTTTGCGGTTACCAGTCAGGCAAAAGCGGAAGCGGAAGCCCGCAACAAAGCAGTCGGGGCTGAAGTCACAGCGCAAATCGCCGATGCAGAAAAGCGCATTGCGACCGCCCGTGACGAAGCCTTAGCTAGCCTTACAACAATTGCGGCGGATGCTGCTCAAGATGCTGCTCGCCGTCTGGCTGGTCTAGAGGTCAGCAACAGCGATGCTGAAGCCGCCGTAAGCGCAGCGATGAAGGGGAACGCTTGATGTTCTCAGATCCCTCCTTTTGGGTTGGCCTCGCCTTTGTTTTGGTTGTCGGCTATTTGGCCCGTCCGATCGCCCGCAGTGTTTCTGCCTCACTCGACGGTCGCGCAGATAAAATTCGCACACATATTGAAGAAGCGCGGAAGCTGCGTGAAGAAGCGCAGGCCCTGTTGGCCGAGTATCAACGCAAACAGCGGGACGCGCTCTCCGAAGCCGAGAACATTGTGGCCCTGGCCAAAGAAGAAGCCAGCCGCATGAAAGTTCAGGCCGAGAAAGACCTCGAACACTCTATCGAGCGCCGCAAGAGCCAAGCCTTAGAACGCATTGCGCAGTCAGAAGCCCAGGCTATCGCCAGCGTCCGGAACACCGCAGTCGATATGGCTGTCGCAGCGACAGAGAAATTGATCACCACTCAAATGAGCAGCGACCGCAAGGCTGCATTGGTTGATCAATCAATCCAGGATCTGCCAGGCCGCTTGAATTAGTCAGGCCTCTATACAGATTTCTAAAAAACCTCAGTCGATACGCTGAGAGTGTAGTTATATCCACGAATAAATAAAAACGGCCCCTCCTAGGATGGAGAGACCGTTTTTTTATGTGCTGAATGCATTATATGGGCTCTGCAGCTAACTTAGAACGTCGTACTGGCGTCTTTAAGCCGCGTTCAATTACAATCTCTTAAGCCCAACTCGGCAAACCATGGGCGGGCTTCAGGAGCGACTACTATGCTCCGCAAGAGGGTATTAGTGTTAATTAGAATACCAATACTAGTCCCGACAAATTGAGGTGAATCCTACCAATTATTTTTGTGTCCGCTACTGACCCAAAGCAGACATTTCTCAGGTCATACCGTAAGGCTTCTGATCCTGGGAGGATCGAGTTAGCCTAGACACAGCCCCTAACTTTTTGGAGCCAGATAAACATGGCGTATAAGAAATTTTTGAGCTTTGTCTCAAGTGTAGCAATGCTTGCGCTCCCCGCAGTAGCCCAAGCACCACTGCGCGGCACGTCAACCGATGAATGGGAAGGTTGGGGCGTGTTGCTAGGGGGTAAAGGTTATGCACCCACCGCAATGGGTCAGGTTCATTTTCGCGACGTTGGGCCGCGCGATGACCATCATCCCATCGTTTTGCTGCATCAGTCGCCGATGTCGATGATTCAATTTGCAGAAGTCCAAAACGCCTTGGCCGACATAGGTGTGCGTTCGATCACTATAGACACTCCGGGATACGGTATGTCCGATCCGCTCAAACAGCAGCCTTCAATTAAGGACTACGCCGACAACCTGGTAGATGTGATCGACTACCTCAAACTGGATAAAGTATTGATTGCCGGCCACCATACCGGAGCCGCTATGGCAGCATCGTTTGCATCCGACTATCCTGACCGCGTTACAGCAATCATCATGCACGGCGTACCACAACTCACAGCAGAAGAGTCCAGCGACCATCCTTCGCTCCATCCCAAGCCCCGTACTCCGCTGGCCGACGGATCTCATCTCAGCCGGCCTTTCGAGCGGCGGAACCCTTCAGACGGCCAGAAAATTCTTGATGCGCGTACATGGATGACGATTACCAGCTTTATCAGCGGCCCCAATCTCGCACATTGGGCTGTCTTTCATTACGACATGCTACCTGACCTGAAGGCGATTAAAGCGCGAGGGCTGATCCTCTCGGACACGGGTGATTCACTTCACCCAATCGACGTGCGTGTTGCAAAAATGCGGCCAGATTTTGAGTACATGGAATTTTCGCAGGGCGGCATCTTGGCGTTTATGACCGAACCCAAGCGATGGGCAATAATCGCTGCTGAATTCAAATCAAAGATTGAGAAGCCTTA
>CAYGSZ010000272.1:1266-3671 GCA_964352705.1 uncultured Rhodobacterales bacterium | reverse complement strand
GCGTATCGAAATTTATCCTGCTTCACGAGCGCGGAGGCCCGTGTTTCTGCCATTGGCTCATCTTCTCTGATGAAACGTTCGCCGGCGTTATTGACCCAAATTTCCCACGGCGGCCGCTGCAACGGATTAGTGTTAAATCGCGCATAAAACGTTGCTGGGAAAGTATCACTCGTTAATACAGAACCCGTACCCGCCCGATGAAGCTCTTTGCCGCGCAAGGCAGCGCCTACGGACGTTGCAAGTGCGAGCCCTTTGCCTTGGTTGCTGGGATAAGAACCGGCACCGTACGCAGGTTGTCCTACCAAATCCTCAAACAGGTCGGGGTTCATGGCATAGCCCCCGGTCGTGATAAGAACGTGTCGTCCGCGATACGTATGCTCACCGTCAACTGATTTAGCTCTTACGCCTTCAACTGCGCCATTGTCCGATGTCAGCAGAGCGGTCACTTCCGTGTTGAGTTGCGTCACGACCCGGCCACTTTCGATTTCTGGCTCCAGCTCTTTAATAATAGCGGCCAATATGTCGCGCCCCTCATTTTTTGCCCAGATGTACCGGGCGGTTCTATAGGTTGGGCGACCTGGATCAGAACCAGTGACGGGATGCTCTGGTAGGGGCGTCAGACCATTATCAATCAGCCAGTTAATTGTATCTGGTGCGTTATCTGTAGTGCGGCGCACAACATTGGGGTCTGCAAGTCCGCCGGTGATGCGCATCACATCGTCATAATGGGCCTCTGGGCTATCGATGATGCCTTTAGCCACTTGCGTGCGTGAGCCGCCTGCACTCACTTGACCGTTTGCGAGGTGCAATGTTCCACCTACGGATTCAGCTGCATCAATCAGCAGCACCCTTGCTCCGCGACGAGACGCAAAAATAGCAGCGGGGAGGCCAGCCGTTCCGGCACCTACAATGATGTAATCCCAGACTATTGAGTCTTTCCCCTGCGCTAACCCGGTGGTTGCGCCAGAGGCGACTGTTGCGGCTGCGGCTGTGCCGATAAAGGTTCGTCTTTTCATGATAGCGTGCCTGTTTTCTCTGTAATACTGTTGTTATTCGGTATGGAGTGCCAGTGCATAAATCACCGAATCGAAAGATAATTATGCTGTGGAGTAATTAAGAGGTCCAGTTTAACAGCGACTAACATTGCGATTTGCTCACAGAACGACCTGTCTTGGCGTGGGGCTCTCTCTCGACTAGTATCACGGAGAACTGATCGCACTTGATGAGTCGGGACTCTGGGGATTACGAATGAAAACGTTGAGTTTAGCTAGTACCGTTTTTGGATTTCTTCTGATGTGCGGAGCACCAGCGCACTCACAAGATGGCGACGTATCTCGCGGCGAGTACCTGGCCCGAGCAGGAAACTGTGTCGCCTGCCATTCTATCCCTGGCGGTGAGGCGTTCGCAGGCGGTCTGCGCATGGCTACACCCATCGGCGAGATCTTTGTCACCAATATTACACCTGATCCCGAAACAGGCATCGGCACCTATACCCTGGAAGATTTCGACGCTGCCGTGCGTCTAGGCGTTACGCCGGATGGCCACCGTTTGTATCCGGCCATGCCGTATCCGTCTTATGCTAAGATTTCTCCTGAGGATATCGAGGCCCTTTACGACTACTTCATGAATGAAGTGCCGGCGGTCCGGCAACCAAATCAGCAGAATGAAATCCCTTGGATTTTGAGTTTTAGATGGCCGTTGGCGATTTGGAACGTGTTCTTCTTTGACGACGATCACTATGCCGATGATGCCGGCCAAAGCGAGGCTTGGAATCGCGGTGCGTATTTGGTGCAGGGTCTGGGGCACTGTGGTGCCTGTCACACCCCTCGGGGGCTGGCCTGGAACGAAGTGGCCTTTAACGAACAGGAAGATGGTTATCTTGCCGGTGCCTTCCTCGACAACTGGTATGCCTCTGATTTAACGCAGTCCAACCGGGCTGGTTTGGGCCGCTGGACCAAAGAAGACATTGCGACCTATATGAAAACAGGCCGCAATATGCACTCCACAGCCTTCGGCACCATGGATGAAGTGATCATCAACAGCACACAATACCTGAGTGATGAAGACCTTGATGGCATGGCGACGTATTTGGCTTCTTTGCCGGCCGCGCACGATGATGGCGAGTACGTCTATGACGAGTCTACAACGGCGCTGCTTAAGAGTGCAGAACGAACGTCAACGCCAGGTGCAACGCTTTACATGCAGAACTGCGAATCCTGCCATGTTGATACGGGCAAGGGCTATCCACCCTACCTGCCGCCTTTAGCCGGAAACCCGCCCGTTATGGACCCAGATCCAGCATCGCTGATCAACATTGTCTTGAATGGTTCGTCTAGGCTGATTGTTGATGGCACGCCAGATGCCTATCGGATGCCCGGATACCGCACATCTCTGAATGATCAGCA
>CAYGSZ010000272.1:0-1166 GCA_964352705.1 uncultured Rhodobacterales bacterium | reverse complement strand
GGGCGTGGCCCACCTTTCTGCAGCAGTTCGAATGATATGCCGTCCGGCGATTTCACAAAGGCCATAAATCCGTCGCGGGGCGGAAGGTTTAGGGTAAGGCCTTTATCCATCAACTCACGGCAGGTTTTGAAGATATCTTCTACTTGATAGGCCACATGGCTGAAGCCAGCATATTTTTTGCGGTCTTCCGCATCATGGTAGTACACCACTTCAATCTGGGCTTGGTCGTCTCCCGGCATTGCCAAAAAGATGATATCGCAGGGGCGCTGATGGCCCTTAAAACGCCGGACTTCCACCATGCCCATTTGGCCACAATAGAAGTTTAAGGCTTCATCCAAATCCGGAACCCGGACGGCGGTGTGGAGGTATTTCATGAGCAAGACAAAAAGTTAGCCAGCTACCCGGTTGAGCAGCTGGCTAAAATCTTTTGATTATTCGCCGATGTTTTCGCGGGTTTTTGGCGGAACCCAGCTCACCTCGCCATCTTTGAAGCGCTCAATCGCGGCTTGCAAAATGTCATGGGCTTCACAGCCCCGTGGGCAGAGATTTGACAATTTTTCAAGGTTTGCCTGGGCAGCCTCTTGATCGCCCATCTTCAGGTAAAGCTCGCCTTGATACTCCAAAGCGCCTTGATGCGTTGGGTCTGAGGCCAGGGCAGCGTTGTAGGTTTCCATGGCTTCTTCATGGCGGCCCATGCTGCGCAAGCTGTACGCCTTAAGCGTTAGCGCTTCGGCATTTTCCGGGTACCATTCGATAACTTCATAATCGAGATATGAAATCGCTTTTTGATACTCACCCGCATCAATCATTTCCTGAACCTCAGCGAAGTCCAGATCGTCTTCCAGGGGGAAGTCTACGCCTGCAATGGCCCACGCTTGGCTTGTCAGACCACCGACAACAGCCAGTGCAATGGCACCGGTGCATGTTGCGGAGACAAAATTGGTGAATCTGCGAATCATGTCACATTCCTTCTTGAGTACGCCCGTCGTAAGACGGCTTAAAAATACGCCGCGAACCATTTCGTTCGCACTTAGGTGTTAGGTAAGTAAGTCTGTTGATCGACTCAAGTGTCTGAGCAAACAAAGCATAATGCCTAGAGCTTAAAAACTAGCGGTTTTCGCGGGTAAATGCGGCTGAGACCGGTAAATCACCCTCACGCAGCAGCG
>CAYGSZ010000271.1:0-3672 GCA_964352705.1 uncultured Rhodobacterales bacterium | reverse complement strand
GGCGATGATGCATTTCGACAATCTCTATGTCGTAGTCCGGACCCAGCGTTGCCGCCACACGTTTGGTTAGAGCAAAAAGCAGATTAACACCGACAGAAAAATTGGATGCCTGGACCATCGCTACTTTTTGTGCAGCGGACTGTATTGCTTTTTGATCATCATCACTCAGACCCGTGGTTCCGACCACAAGCGCCGTTCCAGTTTCGAGGGCAGCTTGTGCATGAGTGCGAGTTGCCGCCGGGACCGTAAAATCAATTACAACATCCGAGATCGAGAAAAGCGCATGGGCATCAGAGGTGATATAGGCCCCTATTGCACCGGCACCGATCAAATCGCCAACATCTTTGCCTATGTAATCGCTTTGCGTTTCTGTGCCACCTGAGACTGCACATCCTTTCGTGGCAATAATTTCTTGGAGTACAGCGCGCCCCATACGACCGGCGCAGCCAACAACACCTATGGCGACAGTCATGATGAACACTCTCCAGTTAAACACGAGGATAATAGTATTAATTTAGCACAACTCTCTGTGCTTTTCTCAGACGACTGTGTCTCTATACTAAAGACATGACTCAAAACCTAGACTCAACGCCGGGCGACCCGAACGGTTATAACGCAATGTTAGACGCCAACGCGAATGCCCGGCTAGCATCAGCCCGAAAAATTTTATCCTCCGTGTTCCCAACGTTTTCACCGTCTTCCGTGCTTGATATTGGATGTGGACATGGAGCCTGGTTACAAGTGGCCAAGGAATTGGGGGCCGACACCATTCAGGGCATAGATGGACCGTGGATAGAGCAAAGTGAATTGCTGATTCCATCTTCGTGCTTCTCTTCTCAATCCCTAGAAGACCCTTTGGACCTCGACCAAAAATTTGACTTGGTGATCAGCTTAGAAGTTGCAGAGCATCTACCGAAAACTGCCGCAGACGTTTTTGTCGATAGTGTTGTCAGACACGGAGACGTTATTTTGTTTTCCGCGGCCATTCCCTTTCAGGGTGGCAACGGCCATGTGAACGAACAATGGCCGGGCTACTGGGCTGAAAAGTTTGCCTTACGGGGGTTTAAAACCCTGGATGTGATCCGGCCCATGATCTGGGGGGATGAGTCTGTGTTTTGGTGGCTACAGCAAAATACCCTTCTGTTGCTAAATGAATCAGCCCTGCAAAAACATGAACATTTGAGAAATGACATCACAGATAACTTAAACGCACTTGCGATGGTTCACCCATTTCTTTATCTGCGACAGCGTTCTGCTTGTTAGTTTTGTTGCGCTAAAGAGAATCTTGAGTGTCAATCATACTGAACAAAATGTTTTCAAAATCGTTGCCGAACTGCTGCGCATCACATAAGGACGACTGCATAACCCTTGACCTTAGATCAGCCCTCATTTCGCTTAAGAACGACACATTTTGTCCAAACGTCAAAGCCTTAGCGATGTAGTCTTTTTGATTTTTTACAACCCAGTCTTCTAGACCGACCGCTGTGAGGAAACTTGCCGAGTGCCGGTGACAAAACGCATCGCCCAATAAGGTAAGCACCGGCACCCCCATCCACAGGCTTTCGCAGGTGGTGATGCAACCGCTCCATGGAAAAGGGTCTAACGCGATATCGATATCTGCATAGGCTTCGAGATGAGCCACATGGCCGGTGGGCGCTCTTAAATCCAAACGTAAGGGGGAAATGCCATAAGCTGATAGGCGGGATGCTATACGGTCCCGTGTAATCTGTTCTGATAAAGCCGAATGCTTGAGGACAAGACGGCTGTTTTGTAAATGATTGAGAATTTCAGCCCACACAGAAAAAGTTGAGTCACTCATTTTAGCGATATTGTTGAAGCTCCCGAACGTCAGATAGCCGTTCCGGATTGCAGGCAATGGACCGACCTTTGGCGCGTCTGGCGGTGGTGTATAACACGCGTACGCATTGGGCAGACGTATTGGTTTTTCATAAAAATAGGGGTCATGGTCCTCCGGGGTCTCGATAACGTCTGTGATAAAATAATCCAACGCGACGACGCCCGTCGTACCGTGTTGACCCCCCGCCCATTTTGCTTGAACGGGCGCTGGCTTGCGCATGATCACCCCCATGCGAGAGCCGGCAGAATGGCCCGCCAGATCGATTAGAATATCAAGATCATGGCTGTGTATGAGGCTTGCTGCAGCGGTATCGTCTAATTCAGTAATGTCATGCCATTGCGAGGCAAGCATTTTGAAGCGCTCGGTGTAGTCGTCTGCTGGGGACGCATTGGCGTAGAGGAAAAACTCAATTTTAGAGGGATTAACTTTTTCAAGACCGGCTAGCGTCAGAAACCCTGCTGCATGACGGCAAAACCGGCCGGACAAAAGACCAACACGAAGCTTGGCGCTTTGCTTGGCGCGCAGCTTGACACGCTCTTGGGTATGAGTTTTCTCATAACTGTACGGCGTCAGCCCTTTGGCATACCGTTGTGCCCACAGACCGGTTTGTTCGTAGAGGTGCTTCAGCGTTACACTTTCAAGCGCGTGAAGGTTTCTCAGATAGTAGCCGTCCCCTTTTTCATCATTGAGGGAGCTGACAAACGCTTTCCTGAAACTCTCGTGGGCCTGGGTCGCTTGACCGCTGCGGCTGTAAGCAAGTGCCACGTTGTAATCAAGATAGGATTCTTGGCAGCCCAGGCTTTGTGCCTGTGACAGAGCACTAGCGGCCAGTCCCGAATATCCAACCTCAAGGGCTGTTGCGCCCGCTTTATATAAAGCATCCGTGAGAGCCTCGGTGGCAATTTGTCCTTCAGCAACTGCAGACGGAGCAAGTGACAAGAGTTTTGTAATTCTTGTGTGCAACGCTGCTTCTGTATCATCTGTGACATCGCGCGAGGCGGCTGATTTAGAATTGAAGAATTTAGAGATGAAACCAATCATGCTTCAACCTTGCGATAGAAAAAGATAGGGTGTGGCGTCATTTTCCGTTTTCTCAGCTGGGCAATCACTGGTGTCACACGCTCATCCCTCTTTTATCCGAGAATATCCTAACATGCTCGGGCCGGAGTATTGCCAGATGCTGATTGACCGCTTTGAGGCGGATGACCGCAAGCATCCTTCAACCGTCGGGAACTCAGATCGACGGCAAGACCCGGGCCGTACCGGCACAATTCTTTTTCTGAATGACAGGATGGACGACTGGAAAGATGCGGTTGTTCAGACCCATGCAGCCGTTGCTAAGGCGGTTGCAGACTATGCGGCGGCCTTTCCGGCGCTCACTGAACACCTTTCATCAGGCCGCGTCGGCTGCCGCTACCCCCGCATTGAACGTGTTGATCCGGGACAGGGGTTTGCCTGGCATGCAGACAATGCAGGGATGGACACCGCTGAACGTGTTCTGGCGTGCCTGCTGTATTTGTCTGATGTGAAAAATGAGGGCGCAACTGAATTTATGCATCAGGGCCAAAAGATTCAGCCGGAAACGGGCAAGGTTGTTGTGTTTCCCCCGTACTGGACCCACCTGCATCGCGGTGTCAGCCCGGCACAAGAGGTGAAATACACCATGTCGTTCTTCTGGAGCTATCTGGACGGCAAAGCAGAAACACCACAAAAACTAACGTGGTCGCAAAGACTGCGCGGTAAACTCTAGCGCACTTATTTCTCAGTCAGGTCTTCAAAAAAGTCTTTGATCTTATCAAAAAAGCCTTGAGCCT
>CAYGSZ010000270.1:0-3682 GCA_964352705.1 uncultured Rhodobacterales bacterium | reverse complement strand
CCAAGTTCGCTGGCGGCACCGCCATCAAACCGCTGCGCAATGACCCCTACACCAAGGAAAGTTCGTTCCTGTATTGCACCCGCCCCCATCGCGTGCCCGCAGGTATGATGAAGCCCCAATGGACGCACCCGATGATCGAAGAGATTTACGCCATCGACGGCGAATACGTGTGGGGCGATTGCGGCCGCATGGGACCGGGCGGCTACGCCTGGTGGATCGACGGCGTGTATCACGGACCGGCAGGATCAGAGGTCGGCTATCACCTCTGGGTACGCACCGTGAATGGCCCGCTGGCCAACGACATCGGCGAGGAGAAAAAACCCTTCACCTGGGACCCACCGTTTAATCCGTCCCTGCCCGATGATCTGAAAAAGATCGCCAAGCCCTACGTGCGACCACCGAATTATTGAGGCTCTATAAGCGGCCTGCAGGAGTGAGCCTGGAAAACTCAAAGTGACGCTTTAACTTTATGTTTCACTAAAATGTCCGACAATCGTCCAAATTCCGATGATGATAAATCCGGCACCGGCAATCAATTTGATCGGCACGGTCGTCATAAGCCGTTCCGCATAGGTTCCCGCCAGCACGGCGAGCCCGGTCGAGCAGATCAGTGCGGCCGACGCGGCGGCGAACACAGCCCAGGGTCCAAGTTTTTTATCTGCTGCAAAGAGTACAGTCGCGAGTTGGGTTTTATCGCCGAGCTCAGCAAGAAACACCGTGAAGAATACTGCAATCATATCCATGAAGTGAGGACCCGCCTTTTATTTTCATTTCAACTTGGTACTTCAGAGTGACCTTTAAACGTCACGCGCTTTGTAATAAGTCAGCCGGTGTAATGTTCAAACGATAAATTACGGATTAGCTCATGCACACCACAGACCTCAGCAAATGGCAGCACGATCACACCTTCGGCCAGGATGAAGTCAAAGCCGGGGAACGGGCGACAATTCTCGTCATTCTCATAACCAGCATCATGATGGTTGCCGAAATCGTGACCGGCACCTTGTTCGGCTCCATGGCGTTGCTGGCGGATGGCTTGCATATGGCCTCCCATACCGTGGCGCTGGGCATCTCCGTATTCGCCTATATCTACGCCCGGAAATTCTCGGCCGACCGGCGTTACAGTTTTGGCACAGGTAAAGTGAATGCCTTGGCCGGATTTACCAGTGCGATCCTTTTATTAGGATTTGCCTTAACTATGGCTGTGGAAAGCGTCGACCGTTTTCTTAATCCGGTTGAGATCGCCTTTAACCAAGCTTTATTTGTGGCAGGAGTCGGCTTGGTGGTGAATGTGGTGAGCGCCTGGATTCTGGCCGCTTCCGGCACTCATTCCCACGATCATGGTCACGACCACTCGCATGAGCACTCACATAAAAATGATTACGCGCCTGGAAATAATCACGCAGATGAGCACACCCAACAGTCCGGGGAAGAAGACCACAATCTTAAGTCAGCCTATTTTCATGTCGTGGCTGACGCCCTCACCTCTATTTTAGCAATTGTCGCATTGATGGCGGGCAAGTGGTTTGGCTTGAATTGGATGGACCCCGCCATGGGAATTGTCGGCGCGCTGCTTGTTTCTCAGTGGTCGATCGGACTGATACGGAACTCAAGCCGTACACTCCTGGACTGGCAAGCTTCAGACTCAACACTTACCCAATTGCATGACGCCATAGAAAATGGGAGCGATGATAAGATTACGGACGTTCACATGTGGAGCATTGCGCCTGGTAAGTATGCCGCCGAGATTGTGATTGTCAGTCATGAGACACATCAACCGGATGACTACCGCGCACGTATTCCAAAAAGCCTGAACATCGCGCACGCGATCATCGAAATACGGAAGTGCCACGCTGCATAACGCTGGGCTGAGTCGTTCTGCGAAAGTGTGACGCCATACAGAAAACACGCACAATCATACAAAAACCCCACCCGGAGTATTCCGAGCGGGGTTTAAGTGTTGTGTTTAACCGGATCGAAACCGGGCTTTAGTTTGACCAGGTCTTAAACGAGATCGAAGCGGTCCGCAGTCATGACTTTGTTCCATGCCGCCACGAAGTCATTGACAAACTTCTCTTTGGCGTCGCTCTGGGCATAGACCTCACTGATCGCCCGCAGTTGTGAGTTTGACCCGAAGATCAAATCCACACGGGTGCCGGTCCATTTGACCTCGCCCTTTTCACGGTCAACCCCTTCGAAGGTATCGCCCGCATCAGATGTCGGACGCCATACGGTGTCCATAGCCAACAGGTTGACAAAGAAGTCGTTGGTCAGTTGCCCCTGACGCTGGGTGAACACACCGTGCTTGGTGTTGCCCGCGCCCAACACACGCAGACCACCCACAAGAGCTGTCATCTCCGGCGCACTGAGTTTGAGCAACTGCGCTTTATCGACCAGCATTTTCTCTGCCGTCACCGTGTAGTTGGCTTTCTGGTAGTTGCGGAAGCCATCAGCTTCCGGTTCCAGCACGGCAAAGTTTTCGATGTCAGTTTGCTCTTGGGTGGCATCCATACGGCCGGGGGTAAAGGGCACTTTTACCGTTTGACCCGCGTCTTTGGCCGCCTTTTCAATGGCCGCCGCGCCGCCCAGTACGATCAGGTCAGCCATGGAGACTTTCTTGCCGCCACGCGCGCTGTCGTTGAAGTCTTTCTGGATCTCTTCCAGTTTCGACACCACTTTGGCCAACTGGGCCGGTTGATTGGCCTCCCAGTCTTTCTGCGGGGCCAGGCGAATACGCGCGCCATTGGCACCGCCGCGATTGTCAGACCCACGGAAGGTCGAGGCCGACGCCCAGGCCGTGCTCACCAATTCGGACACCGACAGGCCACTGTCCAGAATGTCCTTTTTCAGATTGGCAATGTCCCGGTCGCTGATCAGTTTGTGATCAACAGCTGGGATTGGATCCTGCCAGATCAAATCTTCCTCTGGCACTTCTGGTCCGAGGTAACGGGTTTTTGGTCCCATATCGCGGTGCAGAAGCTTGAACCAAGCCCGGGCAAACGCATCGGCAAACTGATCCGGGTTTTCATAGAACCGGCGTGAGATTTTTTCGTAAATCGGATCAAACTTTAACGACAGATCCGCCGTCGTCATCATGGGCGGCGCCAATTTAGACGGATCATGGGCATCCGGAATCAGGTTCTCGGGTTTTGGATTGATAGGCACCCACTGTTGCGCACCGGCGGGGCTTTTGGTCAGTTCCCAATCGTAGGTGAACAGCATTTCAAAATAGCCATTATCCCACTGAGTTGGGTTCGGTTTCCATGCGCCTTCGATGCCACTCGTTGTGGTGTGAACGCCTTTGCCGCTTTCAAATCTGTTGGTCCAGCCAAGGCCCTGCTCTTCAATCGGAGCGCCTTCAGGAGCGGGTCCGACAAGAGATGGATCACCGGCCCCATGCGCCTTACCAAAGGTATGACCACCGGCCACTAGGGCAACGGTTTCTTCATCGTTCATGCCCATACGACCAAAGGTTTCACGGACGTCACGACCAGAGGCCACCGGATCAGGGTTGCCGTCCGGACCTTCCGGGTTCACATAAATCAAACCCATCTGCACGGCAGCAAGCGGGTTTTCCAAATCACGGTCACCGCTGTAGCGGTTGTTGGCCAGCCACTCGGTTTCCGGACCCCAGTAAATGTCTTCCTCAGGCTGCCAGATATCGGCACGACCGCCGCCAAAG
>CAYGSZ010000269.1:0-3683 GCA_964352705.1 uncultured Rhodobacterales bacterium | reverse complement strand
TTGCATAAACAATTCTTCTGGCTGGCCGTGTAACAATTCGCGGCCCGGTAATTGAGCGTCAAAGCTTAGGGTGTGACATTGATGGCAATGACGATCAAAACTGATTGGCAGCATGGAAACGTTGCCTTCGTCGGACACATGGCAGTCGCGGCAGCCCAAGTCGATCATCCCTCGTTTTGGGTGTTGAACGCCGGCGTCTCTCAGGTGGTCTGCATGTGAAAACTTGAGCCCTGAATTTTCAACCGGTGGCTCAGAGGTGCCGATAATCCTTTCGTTTGACATCACATGAAACGCGGCATCGACAATCACCGAGGGTTTGAATTCAGGATGGTCGGAGCCAAAGTCGCGCACATTTCTGAGTGTGGTTGAGCTTTCCTGGTCTGTCAGGTTGGCATGGCAGTCAACACAGAAACCTTGATCATTGCGAGCAACGGTTTGATTGCCTTGATGCTCTTTATGGCAACTCTGGCATTTAACGCCTTCAAACGAAGCGGTCGGAAAAAGAACAGGGTTTGTGTGATGCTCTATAGCCTGATGGCAAGCGACGCAGGCCGCGTCTTGTACGGGAATAAACGGCTTCTCATGGCAAACGTCACAACTTTCACCAAAAAATTTATGCGCGCCAGATATTGATCCGCTGGTCCAGAATGCTGTCGGACGTAACGCAGCATCAAAGGTGCTGGCTTGCTCAACATTCACAACAGCTTCGGGCATAAACCAGGATGCAACCATAGGTCCGACCAGAAGCGCGACCAGCACAGTGACGAATGCGGCCCAAGACCAAGCCCTTTTGCTGAGGCCAACTGAAGCAATTTCAGTTTTTGCAGTCGCTTTCAGGTTTTCCAGCTCGTCTCCGAGTTCGCTGATAAGTTCAACCGTGACCGTTATATCGCTGTCAGCGTTCTTCGGTTCGACGGTGACTTTGAACGGCCCAATATTGATTTCATCACGCTCGGTGATTTTGGCCAGATCAACGAGATTGTCATTAACGGAAAGTGGGCCGTTATTTAGGGATTCTATATAAATCGTGTCAGATCGCACTGTGATGCGGGCATGTTCCAGCAGAACGCGTGGGTCGACAAGTTTAACGTCACAGGCCGTGCTGCGTCCAAACAGAATGGAATCACATTCAATCCATTCTTCTCGAATAGCGATGTCACCGCGGCTTCTTCTTGTGCCATGTCGGATAAGAGTCTTCACAGTGATCTACCAGTAATAAAAAACAACAACCACATGGGCAATCAGCGCCGCCAGGGTTGCAAATGTGAAGGGGACGTGAACGTAAAGCCATATCTTCAAAAGGCAACGAAGCCTTATATCTTGTCGAATACGGCGCAAAAGCCCTTCCTTTTTTGTCAATCGCGTTAATAGCTTGCGTCGCGTTGCCTCGTCGGAAGAACCATCAGACTGTTCAATAAGCTTTCTTGCCTTACGTGTTGCGCAGTCGGGATGATTTATAGAGAGCTGCTGAAACAGGTTTCCACCGATTATGGTGTTTTGCACGGCATTGAGTGCGGCTTGCCCCGTTTGATCCTCAACCTTTAAAGCGATGCTGTTAAGCTCACGGTCTAATTCAGCGATTTGGCTTAACATCATTTCGGTGGTCAGCCCGCGTCTATTCTCCGAGAGTAAACGGGGAAAGCGCATATAGAAGTACAAACCAACGGCACCACTCAAGACGACGACAAGCATTAAGAAGTAGAGCAGGGTGTGGATGTTAATCCCAAATTGAAACCCGCTGTGGAATGTGGAAACAACGACAAGGGCCACGCCTAAGTAAATATGGGCGGAGGCCCAATCTTCCATTCGAATTGCAGTGTTTCCATAGGCCCGACGTCGAACGCCATACCAGGCGAGCCATATCATAATGCCGGCGGCAATAACGCCAAGAGTGTAACCAAGCCAGGTTCCCCCGTTTGGACTGCCAACGGGGGAATGCATAACGTACAGCGCACCCGTGATGATCACGAGTAGGAGCGATACCTTCAAGTAACGAAGGTTTCGATAGATAAGAAGGGACTCATGCATGTGCCGACGATCCCTATCGATTCAACGTGGCAAGGTTCATGAATTTTTCCGGGCTGACCCGGGCTGCTGCGCCTGTCGGGCAGGCATTCACGCACGCGGCTCCGCCAGCTAAGTCCTTGCACATATCACACTTTACAGCTTTTTTGGCCATGCCGTTTTTCTTTTGAGTTGGCGTGTTGCTGTCAGCCATGTGCATGTCTGCTTCAAATGAGACTTCGTCTCCTGGGGCCGGTCCGCGACCAAACAGCAGCCATGAAAATAAGTTTGATTTCGCTTCTGGCGGAGAGGCGAGCTGAATAACACCATAAGGACAAGCGCTTTCACAATTGCCGCAGCCGATGCAACTGTCATCAATATAAACCTCACCGTCAGGGGCGCGATGAATCGCATCAGGTGGGCAATCGGCCATGCAGTGAGGATGCTGACAGTGGCGGCACGAGGTGGGGACGTGAATGGACGCAAACGATGGCCCCGCTTCACGGTCTAACCGAGACAAACCGCCGTGGGTTTCGGCGCATGCTTTTTCGCAATTGTCACAGTGGACGCAGAGGGTCTCATCTATAAGTAAAACATCAGTCGCTTCACCAACGCCTTGTTCAATAAGAAATTGAATAATGTTGCCTGCTTCAGGGCGCGACTCCATCTGTTCATTTTGGCGAAGGCGGTTTCTAAATTTTGCTTCAATACTGCTGCGTATCGCAATGTTATCATTCATTACCTTGTTAAAGGCGTCGCCGGACAAGCAAATGGTTTCTGTACTATTGGCGGCGCGAACTGTTGCCGAGCGCGGCATGTCAGAGAGGAGCGCCATTTCGCCGATATAATTGCCGGATGGCACATAGCTCAACACGACGTCTCGTCCACCGATACGGCTTGAAACCGTACACGAACCAGACCGAATCAGGTGCATATGATTGCCAACTTCGCCTTGAGCAAATATGGTTTCGCCCGCCTTGAAGTTTTGGATTTCAGCCGTTTCCACCAGTTCTTCCAGATCGCTTGCCGGGACTCCAGGAGTCATATGCATCTGGATCTGCCTCAGAATTGAGGTTTTATCCAACGCCCGCTTCACGCTCTGCACAGATTGAATCAACTTCAACATTGTGCGTCTTGGTGTTTCGAAGACAACGCAATCCGTTACAGCAACAACCGTCGCTGTTCGCCGCCGGCCCGAGATCAGTCCCATTTCACCGAAGAACTCACCCTCGCGCAGCTTAACAACTTGGCTCGGGTCATTTTGATTGATTTGGATGCCGACCTGGCCCGTAAAGATCGTGTAGAACGTGCTGGAATAATCATTGCGTTCAAAAATGGTTTCCCCTTCTTTGAAGGCATGAATTTGCGATTCCAGCATGGTCTCACGCAGCAACAAAGTGTTGAGTTCTGAGAACACAGGAATGGTCTTGCGAATTGCTGAGAGCACGTCATCAACTTCGACGTCGCCCATGACTGAAAACTTCTCGATCAGCAGCGGTTCGTCAGCCGGAGGGATGTCGTCGCCGTTAATGTAGGCGGTCACCTCATAGCCCTGGTTCATGGCTTGTTTGATCAGCGGGTATCCGGCAAGGGCGCCCACGATATAAAGGCCGGGGACATTTGACTCATAGGTCGGGCTTGCTTCTGGCAAAACCTTGGGATCGTCACTCGGAAACTGT
>CAYGSZ010000268.1:0-3690 GCA_964352705.1 uncultured Rhodobacterales bacterium | reverse complement strand
TGACATCAAGCCCTAAAAACTGAAGAACAGTTCGCTGCGAAGACCGGAACTTTATCCGGCGCGGACTGAAAGACAAGACCAAAGATAGCTTGACAGTTTGGCGTTCAAATCAGGGGTATGATTCGCGATTCTAGACAAACAGGGCGTGACTCGTTGAGTCACTTCACAACTCAAACGCTGCTGCACTGCGAAGCCGTGGGCACGCCAAAATGAACAGCAGAAAAAATTTATCCTCCAGGACACTTAAGTCACTGGAGGATAATAATATCGTTTCGACTTTCAGCAGTTACAGATGAGTCGCGACTCAATCTGTTATAAAAAATTTAGGCTGAAAGTGCTTTGATGCGGGCGTTGAGTCGGGAAATTTTCCGCGACACGGTGTTGGCATGCAATAGACCTTTGGTCTTGCCGCGCATCAGTTCAGGCATGGCCTTGTTGAAGGCGTCCTGAGCAGCGGCTTTGTCACCAGAGGCAATGGCCACTTCAACCTGCTTCACACGGGTGCGAATGCGGCTGATGCGGGAATGGTTGATTTCAAAACGGTGCGCGTTGCGGCGAATTCTTTTCTTGGCCGAGGCATGATGGGCCATAGGTCAGTCCTGCGATAATGAGTGGTTCGTCGCGGGCTTATAGTTACGAGACCGGCCTGCGTCAACCCACGTCAACCTTATTGGCGAGATTTATGAAGGCCTTAGCGGTGCTTAAAGGTCGGCTGGCGCTTATCAACAAAGGCCGCCATGCCTTCTTTTTGGTCTTCCAGAGCGAAGGTGGCGTGGAACATCCGGCGCTCGAACCGGATTCCTTCGGCCAGAGAAGACTCGAAGGACCGGTTAACGGATTCCTTCGCCATCATGACAGAGGGCAGTGACATATCGGCGATCCGGCTGGCGGCTTTAAGGGCTTCTTCAAGCAGATTATCGGCTGGAATGACGCGGCTGACCAAGCCAACACGTTCAGCTTCGCCGGCGTCCATTTGGCGTCCGGTGAGGATCATATCCATGGCCTTGGCCTTGCCAACGGCCCGCGTCAGACGCTGGGTGCCGCCCGCACCCGGAATAATACCGAGCGTGATTTCCGGCTGGCCGAACTTGGCGGTATCTGCCGCCAGAATAATGTCGCACATCATCGCGACTTCGCAGCCGCCGCCCAAAGCGTATCCGGCCACAGCGGCAATGATGGGCTTGCGGCAGGTGGTGATTCGCTCCCACCCTTGGGTGATAAAGTCACCCACGTAGCAATCGACAAAAGACTTGTCAGCCATCTCTTTAATGTCGGCCCCAGCCGCAAAAGCTTTTTCGCTGCCGGTGATAACCACCGCGCGGATATTGTCATCGTTTTCAAAACCATCGAGCGCCTGACCGAGATCCGACACCAAGCCCTCGGACAACGCATTCAGCGCTTTGGGCCGATTGAGAGTGATGAGGCCAACGTGACCCCGGGTTTCTACTAAGATGTTTTCGTAAGCCATTGCGCGCGTGCGTCCTTATGTTTTTTAGAGGCTGTTTTTAAGCTGCGGTAAGTTTGGTGAGGGGGGCGATAAACCGGAAACGGTTATTTTGCAACCGGCTCAACAAGAAATTTCACCTCAAGGCCAGTTTCGAGGGTGGCAAATTCCAGCATCAAAACCTCGCCTTCTCTCTTAAACTCCTGGGCTGAGACACTGTTCCACCCCAGTTGCGGCAAGGTTTCCGCGTAAAATTTCGTGACCTCAGCCGCACTCACGTTGCCGATGGCCGTGGCCTGAATAATACGACCCTGAGGGGTATCAAACAGGACGCTGTTGCCCGGCACCTGAGACAATTCGGACATCAGAGGCAGATCTTCAAAGCCATACACAAATGTATCGGCGGCCTTGAGGGACAACACCGGTAAAAAAACGGCAAGGACTGTAGTAAGTGCAAATGCGTTTCGGAAAACGACTTGGCAAATGACCAAGAAATTCTTCATCTGTGACACCTTGATGTTTGAAACCTTATCTTTGACAGCTTGAACAAAAAAACGTTGAGCGACCCGCCTGAACAATCCGCTTTATCTTTATACCCTCTTTGCCGTCTGGATCGCATCTGCACGGTTGGCCCTCGCGGCCATAGACTCTCCAACTGAATTTAAAATAGCCCAATTCGCCTGATGGCTGGGCGTAATCACGCAAAGTTGATCCGCCTGCCGCGATGGCTTCGGACAACACATCCTTGATCAACGGCACGAGCCGTTCGGCCCGCTTACCCGCCACGCTGCCAGCCTTGCGGCGCGGTGAAATACCCGCCCGGAACAAGGCTTCGCAGACGTAGATATTGCCCAATCCGGCGACCACCCTTTGATCCAACAAAGCCGCTTTGATGGTTGTACCCTTGCCCTTGAGAGCCGCAGACAAAACAGCAGGCGTAAACGCATCTGTCAGGGGATCAGGCCCCATGCGCGCCAACAGTTTATGCTGCAACAATGTTTCGGCCGTGGTGAGGGTTAACAGGCCAAAGCGTCGCGGATCATTGAAAAACACACGAACGCCATCATCGGTATCAAATACGACATGATCATGGCGACCGGGGACCGCAGAGGGATCGGTGATGGTCATGCGCCCGGACATACCGAGATGGGCCAGGGCCACAGTGCCATCATCCAAATAGATACAGATGTACTTGGCCTGACGTGTGACCTGCTCGATTCGGCGACCGGTGAGCACTTGCGCCAGGTTTTTGGGAAAGGGAATGCGCAGATTGGGTCGGCGCACCTGGACAGCCGTGAGGCGGCGACCGTCAAAGACGTTCGCAAGCCCGCGACAGGTGGTTTCAACTTCAGGCAATTCCGGCATGCGGCGCACACTGCGCCAAGGTCCCTGGCTTTGTCGAGAGTCCAAATACCCTTACTGAACATACCAGGTTGGCTTCCGGTGGATCGGGATAGGGGATAGCTCCCGCACATCGCTTCGTTTAAAGTGCGCGCCATGAGTAATACGGATCATCAAGCCTCGGAAGACGCAACGCATTTCGGC
This sequence comes from uncultured Rhodobacterales bacterium, assembly GCA_964352705.1. Lineage (GTDB taxonomy): Bacteria > Pseudomonadota > Alphaproteobacteria > Rhodospirillales > Rhodospirillaceae > WLXB01. The sequence continues at coordinate 701 of CAYGSZ010000268.1, read as the reverse complement.
TTCGAGACTGTGCCTGTCACCGCCAAAGCCGGACGGGTACGCGCGGTGTTCGATGCGGTCGCCCCCAAGTACGACCTGATGAACGACCTGATGAGTGGCGGCATTCATCGGCTGTGGAAAAACGCCATGGTCGATTGGCTGGCCCCCCAAGCGGGCTGGTCGACCATTGATGTGGCCGGTGGCACCGGCGATATCGCGTTTCGGATTCGCGACCGCATGGGGAGCGCCAACGCCCCCGGAAAGGTGACAGTCTGCGACATCAACCAAGCGATGCTGGAACAGGGACGTGACCGGGCCTTAGACCAGGGACGCCTGCACGGCCTGGACTGGGCTGTTGGCAATGCGGAGTCTCTACCTTTTCCCGATATGCATTTCGATGCCTACACCATCGCCTTTGGCCTGCGCAACGTGACCAATGTTCAACAGGCGCTGAATGAAGCGCGGCGCGTTTTAAAACCCGGTGGACGTTTTCTGTGCCTGGAATTCAGTCAGGTTGTGGTTCCAGGGCTGGACAAGGCCTATGACGCCTACTCGTTCAGCATTCTGCCGCGACTGGGCCAGGCCGTGGCCGGAGACGGCAGCGCCTACCGGTATCTGGCCGAGAGCATTCGAAAGTTTCCAACGCAGGAACCGCTGAAAGAGATGATGGAAGAGGCAGGACTGGGCTGCACGTCTTATCGCAATCTGGCCGGTGGCATTGC
>CAYGSZ010000267.1:0-3701 GCA_964352705.1 uncultured Rhodobacterales bacterium | reverse complement strand
ACGAGCCAACCACCTGGAAGCTGAACTTCGAAGTCAGCCTCTAAGCGCTAAAACACCAAGTCTTTCATTCATAAGGCTTCTCATACCAAACCCGGCCGGACCATTTTACATTTGGTCTGGCCGGGTTTTTCTTTTTACGTCGCTGCATTTTTCTTTATATGACGTATGTCAGTTGTTAGCAGGAGAGTCTTCCATGGGCACACCACAGTCTCCAGCGTTGCGAATTTCGCCGCTGATGGCGATGGCGGTTTTACTGCTTGGCTCAGTGTCGGCCTTTGCGGCTGACTCCTCAACACATGCAGCACTGACTGAAAACACCTCCTGGCCGTCCTTTGGCGGGGCGCCCTCGGGGGGGCAATACTCTGCCTTAGATCAAATCACGGCTGCCAATGTGGCAAACCTTGAGCGCGCTTGGGTTCATCACACTGGCGATGTTGTTGAAGGGTCCGCAGCAGACGGTGGCTCCTCGTTTCAGGCGACCCCCGTGATCTGGGACGACACCCTTTATGTCTGTACGCCGAAGAACCGCGTGCTCGCCTTAAACCCAACAACCGGTAAAGAGATTTGGGCATTTGATGGCTACGCCGTTTTGCCCGAAGGGATGCCCGTGTTTGCGGCAAACTGCCGGGGTGTTGCGCTTTGGGCCGGAGATGCCGACGCGATGCAAGAGATGCAAAACGCCACATGTTCTGCCCGCGTCATTCATCCTGATATCTTCGGCAATCTCTATGCGCTTGATGCCAAAACCGGAGCCCTGTGCGAGGACTTTGGCACGGGTGGGATTTTGAACCTCAATGCCTTTAATTACGGTGGCACGGGCGGCATTTTTATGTCCTCTCCACCGTCGATCATCGGCAACATCATTGTTGTCGGGGGCGGTGTTGGCGACAACATGTACGCGGATGCGGCAGACGGTATTGTGCGCGGTCTTGATGTCCGCACCGGCGAAGAACTGTGGTCCTTCAATCCCATTCCCGCCGAGCTCAGCGATAAGACCGGCGGTGCCAATGTGTGGTCCATGTTTGCTGTTGATGAAGCCGCCGGGCTCGTTTACTTGCCCACCTCCAGCCCGAGCGTTGATCCTTATGGCGGCTTGCGCCTGGCACCCATCCCCTATGCCAATGCCCTGGTTGCGCTTGACGCAGGCACGGGCACGGTTGTCTGGCACCAGCAGATCATCCATCACGATGTGTTCGATTATGACCTGCCGAGCCAACCCATTCTCCTTGACCTCGCGCGTGAGGGAACCTCTGTGCCCGCCGTCGTGCAGATCACCAAAATGGGCTTCGTGTTTGTGTTCAATCGCCTCACCGGCGAGCCGCTCTTTGACATCGAAGAGATTGCCGTTCCCGCAACGGATGTTCCCGGTGAACGCACATCGCCGACCCAGCCACGCCCGGTCGCGCCTGCGCCCTTCGCCCGTCAGGACATTTCCGAAGACGAGGTGTGGGGCCTGACCTTTTGGGATCGTGGCCAATGTCGTCAGCGTTTTTCTGAATTGCGTTACGAGGGCCTGTATACGCCGCCAAGTCTTGAAGGCTCGTTGCAACTTCCCTCGGCCCTGGGTGGCGGTAACTGGGGCGGGGCTGCGGTTGACCCCAAAACCGCTACGTTGATTGTCAAAACCCAGAACCTCGCCACCATCATCAAGCTGGTGCCCGCCGATCTTAATGAAGAACGGCCTTTGGGTCCGCCGGTTGAGTTTTTGCAGAAGCCGCTCAACGGTACGCCGTATCGTCTGGACGGCGAATTTTTTCTGTCTCCGCTCGGGGTGCCCTGCACGCCACCGCCGTGGGGCGAACTCATCGCCATTGATTTGAATAGCGGCGATCACTTGTGGCGTCAGCCCCTGGGCCGCATTGAGGTGGGGCCGTTTAAAACACCAAAGGCATGGGGCTCACCAAACATCGCGGGTCCGATTGTCACGGCTGGGGGTCTGATCTTTATTGGCGCGGGCATGGACTCCGCCTTTCATGCTTTGGATATGAATACGGGCGAGGCGTTGTGGCGCGATGATGATTTGCCTGCGCCGGCCATGGCTGTGCCCATGACCTATATGGTCGATGGCGTGCAGTATGTGGTGGTGGCGGCCGGAGGCAACGGCATGGCAGAAACCAGGCAGTCCGACGCGATCATCGCCTACCGGCTTCCAGAGCTTTGAGAGTAAGTGACGCATAGCAAAACAATTTGCGAGGTGCAGGTTAACTCTCTGATGCCCGCCTGAAAATCTCAATGTTTGTGCGGTGAACGGCCTCTATCATTTTTCTCTCGTTCTCAATTTAGGCTGTTCCGGTTGAGGGCGCGGTCAAGCGCACGGCCAAACACTCCGTATTGATCAGCGTCAAAGAATTACAGTTCTCAGCCTGTAGAGTGAGTCGTTATTCCAACAAGCTCTTGTCGGAGAAGTGTCATGTTTAGATTCTTGCTGATGACGATAGTGTTTGTGACCGTTGCAACGCCTTTAACGGCACAGGAGAACGAAAACGAATTCACCTTGGGCGGAGATCGTTTTCTGGCTGGGACCACACCGGTCCATGATGCCGTGGGCGTTGACGACCTTTTCATGGCCGGAGAAACCGTGCGCAGTAAACAAGCCATCACCGGCTCCGCGCATTTGGCCGGACGCAAGGTGATTATGACGGGCGCCGTTGGCGGCGATGCCTACGTGGCGGGAATGGATGTGACTCTCGACGGCCCTGTTGCCGGTGATGCTACCGTCAGCGGGTACAATGTCCAAGTTTCCGACGTGGCTGGAGATCTCAGAGTTGCCGGCACCAACATTATCATTTCGGGGCCTGTCTCTGGATATGCGCTGGTTGCCGGAGATGACGTGCGATTTGAATCGGTCATCACAGGCGACGTCAGACTGGTGGCCCAGGACGTGGACTTTGTCGAAGGCGCCCGAATTCAGGGAACGCTGACCATCTACGAAGAAGACGAGGGGGATGTAGAGGTTCCAGAGTCCGTTGTGCCTGAAGCGCGTATTGATCGGCGCCAGATGTCCGAGTGGCTAGAGGCCGATATGGACTTGGTGGAGTTGGAGGGGCGCAGCGCCCTAACTGAGTTTTTGAGCGGGGTGGTGATCGTTACCGTCCTGGGCATTGTCATTGCAGCGGTCGCTCCAGCCAAGCTCGCAGAGTTGCGCCGGTGTATTGTTGAGCGCCCATTTCGGACTCTGTGGTTCGGCATTCTTGCGGAGTCGGTCATGGTCGGATCAACGGTTATCCTGATTTTGACGGTCGTTGGCCTCGTTTTGGCCCCGGCGACGTTGGCCGCCGCATTGGCAATCCCATTTGCGGGCTATGTCGTTGCTGCCTATGCCCTTGGTGCTGGACTGCTCATGGCGATGGGGCGGTCGGAACCTAAGAGTTTTGGATCAAGAGCACTGGCGGCAGGCGTTGGCGCTCTGGCGGTCGGAGTCATCGGCGCGATCCCCTTCATCGGGTGGGTGTGCGTCTTAGGTCTTTCTCTTGCCGGCGTAGGTTCCTTTGCACTTTGGCTGTTTCGACCAAAGTTCTATGCCACCGCCTAGACGATGATCACGCGGCGCGAATAGGTTTGATCGCGGTTTCAGGGTGGTAAGCGGCATGGAGAGCACCTCTGGGTGAGTCATTATCAACCATAGTTTCACGTGCGAATTATAACAACAAAAATTGTTAATTGCAACCTAAACCTCTGATTTCCAATCGAAATCACACGCA
>CAYGSZ010000266.1:0-3719 GCA_964352705.1 uncultured Rhodobacterales bacterium | reverse complement strand
TGGAAATTGAGCAACTCGTCAAAGACCGTGATGATGAAAAAGCAATTCTAGAGCGTTCTTTGAATGAGCGTTTTAAGGATCTTATTCTAAACAGAAAAATTGTCTCCGGGCCAAAGGGTGTGGAAGCAGGTAAGATGGTGACAGAGGACGTTCTGGCTGAGTTGACGCCAGGTCAGTGGCGCCAAATTGTGATTGCCAATGACCAAGTCATGGCAGACGTAGAGGAACTCAAAAAGTCCTTCGAAAATAGTGTTGCTGTCATTCAAGAAAGATTTGATGACAAAGTTGAGAAGCTGCAACGCGGCGATGAACTCCCCCCGGGCGTGCTCAAGATGGTTAAGGTTTTTGTTGCCGTTAAGCGCAAGCTTCAGCCTGGTGACAAGATGGCCGGTCGCCATGGTAACAAGGGTGTTATCTCGAAGATCGTTCCGATCGAAGACATGCCATACCTTGAAGATGGCACGCAGGCCGATATTGTTTTGAATCCTCTCGGTGTGCCGTCGCGGATGAACGTGGGCCAAATTCTTGAAACCCATCTTGGTTGGGCTTGCCGTGGTCTTGGCGTTCAGATTGGAGAACTTCTTGCGGCATATAAAACAGGTAAGTCTGACAAGGATATCCGGGCGTTTATGAAAAATGTCTACGGAGAAAAAGCTTACAAAGCAGATATTGATCCGCTTCAAGAAAGTGAACTGATAGAGCTCACGAGCAACATGCAGAACGGCGTTCCTATCGCGACACCGGTTTTCGATGGTGCGCGAGAAAGCGATATTGCTGAGATGTTAGAGATGGCTGGTCTGGATACGTCTGGTCAAGTTACGCTTTATGACGGTACTACGGGCGAACCGTTCGATCGTAAAGTAACTGTCGGCTATATCTACATGCTGAAACTTCATCACTTGGTCGATGACAAAATCCACGCGCGGTCCATTGGTCCGTATTCGTTGGTTACGCAACAGCCTCTTGGCGGTAAAGCCCAGTTTGGCGGACAGCGTTTCGGTGAAATGGAAGTCTGGGCGTTGGAAGCTTATGGAGCTGCGTACACGCTTCAGGAAATGTTGACTGTAAAATCCGATGACGTGTCTGGCCGAACCAAAGTCTATGAATCCATTGTGCGCGGTGATGATACGTTTGAGGCTGGTATCCCAGAATCTTTCAACGTCTTGGTGAAAGAGATGCGGTCACTTTGCTTGGATGTTGAATTAAGCCACAGCGGAACATCGTAAAAGCGTCTTTAAGTTACAGGCAGTTTAGGATGAGCTGCTGAAGACTTGAGGGAAGACGCACACGAAATAGGAACCCGGCAAGGACGTCGATGGTTCCAAGGAGAACGCAGATGAACGAATTGATGAAAATTTTCGGACAGCCGTCTGGTACGGAGTCCTTTGATCAGATCCGAATTTCTATAGCCAGTCCTGAGAAAATTCGCTCGTGGTCCTTCGGTGAGATTAAGAAACCGGAAACCATCAACTACCGGACCTTTAAGCCGGAGCGGGATGGTCTGTTCTGTGCGCGTATCTTTGGACCCATCAAAGATTATGAATGCCTGTGCGGTAAGTACAAACGCATGAAGTATAAAGGCATTATCTGCGAGAAATGTGGTGTCGAAGTTACGCTTTCGAAAGTGCGCCGTGACCGCATGGGGCACATCGAACTCGCGGCCCCTGTCGCACACATTTGGTTTATGAAGTCACTGCCAAGTCGTATTGGTTTGCTTCTGGACATGACCCTTAAAGATCTCGAGCGCGTTTTGTATTTCGAGAGCTATGTCGTCATGGACCCTCGCGTTACTCCGCTTGAGAGAAAGGAATTGCTGAACGAAGAGCAATATCAACGCCTTGTTGATGAATATGGTGAAGATGGATTTGAAGTTGGCATCGGTGCTGAAGCTATTCGGGTGATGCTGGAGCAAATTGAGCTTGATGAAGAGCGTGACCAATTAAAGGTCGACCTTCGTGAAACAGGCTCAGAAGCAAAACGTAAAAAGTACGTCAAGCGTCTCAAGCTCGTTGAGGCCTTCCTGGTTTCGGGCGCGCGTCCGGAGTGGATGATTCTGGAAGTCGTTCCTGTTATTCCGCCAGAACTGCGTCCTCTGGTGCCTTTGGATGGTGGTCGTTTTGCGACATCAGATTTAAACGATCTATACCGTCGCGTTATCAATAGAAACAATCGTCTCAAGCGCCTCATTGAGCTTCGTGCACCAGACATTATCATTCGTAACGAAAAGCGGATGTTGCAAGAATCTGTTGATGCCTTGTTCGACAATGGACGTCGTGGTCGTGCGATTACGGGAGCGAATAAACGTCCGTTAAAATCTTTGTCTGACATGCTTAAGGGCAAGCAGGGACGTTTCCGGCAGAACTTGCTGGGTAAGCGTGTCGATTACTCCGGTCGTTCAGTTATCGTTGTTGGACCCGAGTTAAAACTGCATCAGTGCGGTATTCCTAAAAAAATGGCGCTGGAGTTGTTCAAGCCGTTCGTTTACTCCAAGCTGGAACTGTACGGCATGGCGACGACGATTAAGGCCGCCAAGCGTATGGTTGAGAAAGAACGCCCTGAAGTTTGGGATATTCTAGAAGAAGTCATCAGAGAGCACCCTGTGCTTCTCAACCGTGCGCCGACTTTGCACCGTCTTGGTATTCAAGCTTTTGAGCCGGTGCTTATCGAAGGAAAAGCAATCCAATTGCATCCTCTCGTTTGTACAGCGTTTAACGCTGACTTCGATGGTGACCAAATGGCTGTGCACGTTCCGCTGTCGCTTGAAGCGCAGTTGGAAGCACGTGTTCTGATGATGTCTACGAATAATATTCTGAGCCCGGCGAACGGTAAGCCAATTATCGTTCCGACTCAGGATATGATTCTTGGGCTTTACTATTTGTCTATGGAGCGTGATGGCGAGTTAGGCGAAGGTATGGTGTTCACCGACCTTGCCGAGATTGAGCATGCGCTACAAACACGTCAGGTCTCCGTCCACGCTAAGATCAAGGCGCGCTATCATACTGTTGATGAAAACGGTGAGCCGGTTACGTTGACAGTTGATTCGACGCCTGGGCGCATGATTTTGTCTGAGGAACTGCCGCGTAATCCAAAGGTGCCGTTCTCTTTGGTCAATAGTTTGTTGCGTAAGAAAGACATCCAGGAAGTTATCGACGTTGTTTATCGTCACTGTGGTCAAAAAGAGACCGTTATTTTCTGTGATCATATTATGTCGCTTGGCTTCCGCTATGCAGCGAAAGCAGGAATTTCATTTGGTAAAGATGATCTTTTGATCCCGGCAAGCAAAGACAAAATGGTCAGTGATACTGAAAAACAGGTCAAAGAATTTGAGCAACAATATCAAGATGGATTGATCACCCAAGGTGAGAAATACAACAAGGTGGTTGATGCCTGGTCTCACTGTACGGAGCGTGTCGCCGAAGCCATGATGGGCGAAATTTCCAAGATGGAAGACGGCAAAGAAATCAATGCTGTGTTCATGATGGCTCACTCTGGTGCCCGTGGTTCTGCTGCCCAGATGAAACAATTGGCCGGTATGCGCGGGTTGATGGCCAAGCCTTCTGGTGAAATCATTGAGACGCCAATCATCTCTAACTTTAAAGAGGGGTTGACCGTTCTTGAGTACTTCAACTCGACTCACGGTGCTCGTAAAGGCTTGGCTGATACAGCTCTGAAGACGGCTAACTCTGGTTACCTGACGCGTCGTCTGGTTGACGTGGCGC
>CAYGSZ010000265.1:0-3754 GCA_964352705.1 uncultured Rhodobacterales bacterium | reverse complement strand
GAGGAGGCCATGTTCTTTTTGGTTGAGCCCGGATCAAACACATAGGCTTCTTCGGCAGCGCCCGTGCGGCCAACTTCTGACAACGCCTTAGCGGTCGATTCCATATCGGGGAAACAGAAAGATGCAAAATCTGTGACCGCAGGCGGCCGCATCATGCGGAAGGTGGCCTGGACTTTAAAGCCGAGCGATCCGGCATCATGGACAAACAGACCAGTCAGGTCTGGGCCGTAGGTCCGGTAAAACGGTTTGCTCACGTTTTTAAATCCGGGCTGGCCGGTTTTCAGCAAGGTACCGTCGGACAGAACCACTTCCATACACTGAACAATTTCTGCCGCTGTGCCATAACGGCCCGTACCCATAAACAATGCGCCGTTAGACAAACCGCCGCCGACTGTGGCTTTAGAGCCCGAGAAGGTGCCGAAAAACGGCAAACGCAATCCACGCGGTTTCAGTTCTTCGTAAATCTGCTGCCAGGTTACGCCCGCTTCGACGGTGATGTAGAGATCTTCTTCATTGACCTCGATGATCTTATTCAGCGCGCTGAGATCGAGCGTGACCGTATCTTCGCGCACGGGACGATACCCACCGGTATAAGACATACCGCCACCGCGTGGCACAATCGCATAACCTTGCTGGGTTGCCGCTGCCACAGCTTCCGAGACTTTTGCTTTGCTGGTCGGCTTAATGGCGACGGCGGGTGTGGCCCCAACCGAGTACACATCGGTCGCGTAATACGCGCGCTCGGCCTCTCCGGTAATGACCTGATCTGCACCGAGGATCTCGGTCAGTGTTTCAATCAAGCGGTCGTTCTTGGCGGCGGGGTCGGCGTTCATTGCGGTATTCCCTGTTTTTCTAATCTTCTTTTATGCAAAATCTGAGGAGGCCTATTTTACAGACCGTGAGGCTCAGCGCGAGTCATTGTATCGCCATCGAGTTTCCAGGTTTTGCCGCCAATCATCTGACCGGCAACAGGGGTAAACGGCATCACCCGCACTTTTTTCCAGACGCCATTTTTGACGTAAGGATCGCCGTCAAACAAAGCGCGGGCTTCGTCTTCGGTGTCAGCTTCGTACACCATGATCGAGGCCTGAAACTGACGTTCATCGGAGGCGTCAGACGGGGCGCAGGGCCCAGCGATAACAACTTTATCCAACACGCTTTCAATATATCTGAGATGCTCAAACAAATGCTTTGTGCGGGTTTCACCCTGGTCGCCATCGTCGGTACAGATAAAAGCGTAGTTCATAGAAAACTCCTAAAAAAACGCCTGCAACCCGGTTTGGGCACGCCCCAAAATAAGAGCGTGAACATCATGGGTGCCTTCGTAGGTGTTGACGCTTTCCAAATTCACCATGTGGCGCATGATGTGATATTCATCGGCAACGCCGTTGCCACCGTGCATGTCGCGAGCGAGACGGGCGATATCCAGCGCCTTGCCCGCGTTGTTGCGTTTGATAATCGAAATATCTTCCGGTGCACAGGTGCCTGCATCAATCTTGCGGCCGACCATCAATGCCGCCGTCAGGCCAAGCGTGATTTCGGTTTGCATATCGGCCAGCTTTTTCTGGATCAGCTGGGTTTGCGCCAAGGGTCTACCGAACTGCTTGCGATCCAGCGTGTATTGCCGCGCCGCATGCCAGCAGAATTCCGCCGCGCCCATGGTGCCCCAGGCGATGCCAAACCGCGCCTTGTTCAAACAGCCAAATGGACCTTTGAGTCCTTGGACGTTTGGCATCAGAGCCTCTTCGCCGACTTCGACGCCATCCATCACGATCTGTCCCGTGACTGACGCGCGCAATGACAACTTGCCTTCGATCTTAGGGGCCGAAAGTCCTGCCATACCTTTTTCAAGGATGAAGCCACGAATGACGCCGTCTTCGGTTTTCGCCCAAATCACAAAAACATCTGCCACAGGAGCGTTGGAAATCCAGGTCTTGGTGCCAGTCAGCGTATAACCATTTTTGGTTTTGATCGCCTTGGTGGCCATGCTGCCGGGATCGGAGCCAGAGTCAGGCTCGGTCAATCCGAAGGACCCAACCAACTCACCTTTGATAAGACCCGGCAGATACTTTTGACGCTGATCTTCCGTGCCGTAGGCCGCGATGGGATAGATCACCAGGGATGATTGAACGCTGATCATCGAGCGATAGCCGGAATCTACTTTTTCAATTTCCCGACCAATCAAACCATAGGCAACATGACCAAGCTTGGACCCGCCATACTGCGTTGGGGCCAACGACCCCAACAATCCAAGCGCACCCATTTCCGGGTAAAGCGCAGGATCATAGGTTTCGTTGCGGTTGGCCTCGATCACACGTGGCATCAACTTATCTTGGGCATAAGCGCGGGCCGTATCGCGCACCATGCGTTCTTCTTCCGTGAAGTGGTCTTCGAGGAGAAACGGATCTTCCCAAACAAACTTACCCCACTTGGTGGCATGGGAAACCGAGGGCGTTTCCGCTGGTGCTTCGGCCATAAATTTTGTCCCTAATAATGCTCTCGTCATCCTGAAAAGGATGCACGCGTTAATTATGGACGGGACTTTAACGGGGTTGACGGCCCCGCCACAAGCGCAAGCTGGTGCCTATTTTTGCTTAAAGGCACCAAACATATACATACCGCCAGACTTTTTAGGGTTTGGCTTTTCTGCCCCCTCACGCATTTTGATTTCATGGGCGTGGCGGCTGAACACTCCGGCCCACGAGGGATAAGTTTCGTTATCGCGGTTCATCTGTTGTGAGGCTTCAAAGGTGTCTTTGGCATCGAAACCAGCCTTCACCATTTCCTCAATCACATCCATGGTGTGCAGCTTGGCCCAGAAGGGCTCGGCGTTGTACCAAGAATCCCAATCGCGCACGAATTGCTCGTAGGCGGAGGTGTCGGGATCAAAGTTCGGTTGCTCCATATGTACCATCAGACCACCGGGCTTGAGGAGCGTATGCGCCTTTTTCAAAAGGGCGTGCATGGCCTTGGTTGAGGTCTCATGGAAAAACATAGCGGAGACCAGCAGATCAACACTACCCGGTTCGATAGCGACCGTCTCAGCATCAGCCTGCTGGAAAATCACATTCTCAACCCCCATAGTTTTAGCGCGGGCATGACCGTAGCGGAGCATCGGCGCGGCCACATCCACCGCCCACACTTCGGCGTCCGGATACGCTTCAGCTAAGGGCAGCGTGTTGATGCCTGCGCCTGCGCCAAAATCAACGATACGCCCAGGCTTAAGATCAGGATGGTTCTCTTTCAACCACTCGACCATGGTGCGCCCGACGAGGTTGCTTTTAGGCCCCGTGCCACCCGCAACAGTGGTGTAATGACCCGCTTCGTAATTGGCCGGACCAGAAACATCATCAGGGAAGACTTCAGAGTAATAGCTGCCTGGCATGCAGTGATTGTCGGCAGCGGCGACATAGCGCGGCACGACAACCGAAGGGTCCAATCGCAGACGATTGCTGCCTGCATTCAGTTTTTTGGCGTTGTCGATCAGCGTGTCGATTTGCCGGAATACGACAGAGCGACCAATTTGGTGGCGCATTTCCATGGTGTTGCGACGAATGGCCGACCAATTTTGATAGGCGACATCTTTTTTCATGGCATCGCGCACTTCGACAGAATTTTTAGGTTCGCGGCCTTTTTCTTTAACGAAAGCCGGTTTCACCTTGTTTTCATAGGCTGCGCTGACGCCGGGAAACAAGGCTGATCCAATATGAATATTGAGATTGGAGATAAAATTGAGCCGCGACGACTCGTCATG
>CAYGSZ010000264.1:0-3777 GCA_964352705.1 uncultured Rhodobacterales bacterium | reverse complement strand
GTGTAGGACTTCAGGCGCATAGCGTACGACCTATCGCGCTCCCCATCGCGGTTCTAGTGACATTCAGTTTAATACCCGAAACTCACTATAAGTCAGATTTGTCCGACTGTTTTGATTTTTGCCTTTGGATGTATCTCGTTTTGCGACATCACCACCGTCATGGGCCGGAACCGGTCAATAATGGACCTGACGTAGGGGCGAACGGAGGGCGATGTCAGCAATACGGGGGTTTCCCCTTGCATCGCAAATCGCTCAAAGTTCTGCCGCACCGCAGTGATGAATTCCTGGAGTCGGGAAGGTGCCATAGACAATTGCTTTTCCTCACCCTGGCCCACCAGGGACTCGGCGAAGGCTTGCTCCCATTCCGGCGAGAGTGTGACCAATGGGATCACGCCGTCGTCATCGCTGGAGAGGTCTGAGAGTTGTCTGGAGAGCCGCGTGCGCACATGTTCGCTGATCTGCATGACGTTGCGGGTTGTTACGCAGGCTTCGGCGACGCCTTCAAGAATGGTCGGTAGGTCGCGAATTGAAATGCGTTCTGACAGCAGATTCTGAAGGACACGTTGAATGGCCGCGACGCTGATTTGGGCTGGCACAACTTCAGAAATCAGTTTTTGTTGTTCTTTGTCTAACTCATTCAGGAGTTTCTGTGTCTCGGTGTAAGACAGCAGTTCCTGCATGTTGTCGCGCACCACTTCGGTTAAGTGCGTTGTGATTACGGTTGGCGGATCGACAACCGTATAGCCACGGAACAAGGCTTCTTCGCGCGCAGACGGATCAATCCATAGCGCGGGAAGGCCAAAGGTTGGTTCACGCGTGCGTTCACCTGGCAAAGAAATTTCTTCACCGCGCGGGTCCATGACCAACAGCATGTTGGGCCGTAAATCGCCACGCCCGGCTTCGACTTCCTTGACGTAAAGTGCGTAAGAGTTGGCCGGCAGTTGCATGTTATCTTGAATACGCACGGACGGCATGATGAAGCCCATATCGGTGGCAAGGGCACGACGGAGACTCTTAATTTGATCGGTCAGACGATGGTTGTCGTTGTTAATCATCGACAACAGGCCGTAGCCGAGTTCCAGTCGCACCTGGTCGATGCGCATGGCCGAAGAAATCGGTTCTTCTGAAACCGCGTTTTCGTTCTGGCCAAGTTCCATGTCCAAGTCGGCCTCAGCGGCTATGGCAAGGTTAGTTTTATAGCTCAGCCACCCGGCCGCCCCGCCCGAAAGAAGTGCTAAGAACAGGAATGGACCCATGGGTGTGCCTGGCAGCAACGCCAAGCACATGGCCATAAAAGAGCTCATTCCCAAAGCTTTTGGATAACGGGTGAACTGGGTTGTCAGGGCCACGTCAGCGGCTTCATCCAGGCCGCCTTTTGACACCATCAGGCCGGCTGCGACGGAGACGATGAGGGCCGGAATCTGACTGACCAGTCCATCACCGACGGTCAACATTGTGTAGGTGTTCGCGGCTTCGTTAAAGCTCAGGTCATTCTGGGCCATACCGATGATCATGCCGCCGATGATGTTGATGACGGTGATCAAAATACCCGCGGTTGCGTCCCCACGGACGAACTTGGAGGCCCCATCCATGGCGCCAAAGAAGTCGCTTTCTTTTTGCAGTTCATCACGCCGCAGTCTGGCTGTGGGTTCGTCAATGAGACCCGCTGACATGTCTGCATCAATGGCCATTTGTTTGCCGGGCAAGGCGTCCAAGGTGAAACGAGCGGTGACCTCGGCTATGCGGCCCGCACCTTTGGTAATGACCATGAAGTTCACGATCACCAGAATGGCGAACACAATGATACCAATGACAAAGTTATCGCCCATGATGAAACTGCCGAATGCGGCAATCACATCTCCGGCAGCATCAGGACCTTCGTGACCATTGGCCAGAATCAGACGTGTTGACGCCAGGTTGAGCGCCAACCGCAGCATAGTGGCAATCAGCAAAACAACAGGAAACGAATTAAATTCGATGTTGCGAGAGATAAAGACCACGGTCATGAGAATCAAAACTGACAGGGTCAAAGACAGGGAGAGTGCGATGTCCAGAAGCCAGGGTGGCATCGGCATGATGAGCACGACGAGGATCATCACCAAGCCAAGGGCGAAGCCAATGTCGCCCCGTTTGGCGGCGTTGCCGAGCTTTCTTAGGGCACCATCATAGTCGAACCCTGGTCCGGCAGCCTGATTGCCTGCCGTAGCTAGAGCTGCGCTGTCTGTAGGGGGCGCGCCGCTTGCGGCAGCGCCAGAAGAGTTGTCTTCAGCCATGTGAGTCCCGGAGTCCCTAAAGAGCTCAATAAATCCCAGTTTTCAGCGATTTCCAGGCCCGTCCCGGGGCGCGGCGGAAGGTCCGCTTAATACCCCTGCACTTTGACCTGGGGAGCGTTAACAAGGTGTTTAGATAGGCAAGAAATGCCTATCTAAAGCCAAGATTCTTGAGATTTTTATGGCTTTAGGCGTCGCCGGGCGAGGGAACGGGAACACCTTGTTCGACATAAGTGTTCAATTTGTTCCGAAGGGTGCGAATCGAGATGCCCAGGATTTTTGCCGCATGGGTGCGGTTGCCAATGGTGTGCTTCAAAGTGTCGATGATCAGATCACGTTCGACATCGGCCACAGTCCGCCCGACCAGGCTCTGAGCGTTCGCTCCATCACCCGCCGTATCACTGCCCATCCCACCTGTAATGAGGATCGCGTCAGCCGTGATTTCAGACCCCGTCGCCATGAGAACGGCGCGGTGCATGGTGTTTTCAAGCTCGCGCACATTGCCCGGCCAGGTGTGGCCCGACAGCGCTGCCATGGCGTCGTCCTCAATAGAATGAATGGTAACGCCGTTTTCTTCGGCGTATTTTTCCATAAAGTGCTTTGCCAGCAAGGGGACATCGGCAGGTCTGTTGCGTAATGGCGGGATGGCAACGCTGACGACGTTCAGGCGGAAATAGAGATCTTCGCGGAACCGGCCGCCTTTAACTTCCGCTTCCATATTACGGTTTGACGTCGCCAGAATACGCACATCGGTGTCAATGATCGTATTGCCGCCAACGCGCTGAATTTCTTTTTCCTGAATCGCGCGCAAAAGCTTGGCTTGCAAGCCCAAATTCATTTCTGAGATTTCGTCCAGCAGAAGCGTGCCACCGGTGGCTTCTTCAAACTTACCGATACGCCGTGCGATAGCGCCGGTGAAGGCCCCTTTTTCATGACCGAAGAGTTCAGACTCCAAAAGCTCACCAGGGATTGCCGCGCAGTTAATGGCGACAAACGGTCTGTCTTTGCGGCCACTTTTGCGGTGAACCAATCGGGCAATCAGCTCTTTACCAGAGCCAGATTCCCCAACGATGAGAATACCCGCTTGGCTGCGGGCCACTTTTTCGACCATATCGACGCACTTCTGCATGGCGGGGTCGGTGAAGATCAACGCGTCTTGGTCATCGCTGATGGCTTGGAAAACAGCAGCGATCAGATCAGCGTCCGGGGGCAGGGGCAGGTATTCTTTTGCGCCGGCTTTAATAGCCGCGACAGCCGCCTGAGAATCGGTTTCAATGCCGCAGGCGATGACCGGGTAATGCAAACGCTCGGCCGCCATGGCGACAATGAGCCCATCCACATCCATGTTGACGTCAATCATTACAAGATCGACGCTCTGGCCCCCGCGCATCACCTTCAATCCGTTGTCGATGGTGTCGGCCTGCACAACCTTTGCGCCCCTGGCAACGGCGATCTTACTTGCCGCACCGATCTGACCGCCTAACGTTCCGATGATCAGAAGACGCAT
>CAYGSZ010000263.1:0-3806 GCA_964352705.1 uncultured Rhodobacterales bacterium | reverse complement strand
TCATCCGGGTCGATGCTGGAGCCACCGCGAAATTCGAAGCTGAAGGCAATCAAAGGATTGCTGGAGTCTTCTGCCAGATAGGCCGTCATGCCATCGCTGGTTTTGATTTCTTCAACGTCGATGGCAAAAGCAACAGGTGTAAAACTGATCAGCGCAACTGCAAGAGTTGCAGAGAAACGAGTGAGCGCCTTCATCAGACATCTCCCTTTGGCAGTAAGACACCGGTTCCGGTGGGCGCGTCAGACAACAAGGCCCGCAGAGCGTCATTGACTTGCTCTAGCGTGATGTCGGCAACACGTTCCGGCCAGGCTTCAATTTCATCAAGTGTCATACCGACCGACAACAAAGACCCTACGGCCTGCGCTGCTCCGGTGGGGGAGTCTTTGGCGTAAATCACTTCGGCTTGCAGACGCGTCTTGGCGCGATCAACTTCGTCTTGGGTGAAGCCGTCGGCCACAATCGTCGCCAGGGCGGCGTCAATCGCGGACTCGAGATCGGCAACATCGACACCAGGGCTAGGTGAAATGGACAACACAAAACGCCCCCAACTCACCATATCGTCCATGTAATACGCCCCGGCAGACGCGGCGACCGCCTGATCCACCACCAGCGACTGATACAAGCGGCTGGTTGAACCGCCGCCGAGAATTTCGCTGGCGACTTGGAGGGCATAGGTGTCTGTGCGGTCCCCCACATTGACGCTGGGCGCGACATAGGTGCGTTGCCAACGGGGTTGAAACACACGTTCGTCTTTCATAGTCACACGCACATCCGCCGACTGCGGCAGGAAGGTTGAGCGCTCACGACTGGCGACGGAGTCGACCGGTTCGATTTTGCCATAGGTGCGTTCTGCCAAGGGGCGAATTTCTTTAAGGGTGATGTCTCCGGCGACAACAAGAATGGCATTCTTGGGCGCATACCAGCGGTGGTAAAAATCAAACGCGTCTTCACGGTTAAGCGCCTGAATTTCCTCTTCCCAGCCGATCACCGGTGTCCCATAGCGATTAGTAACCCACAGCGCGGCATCGAGGCGCTCAGACAAGATTGAGGCCGGACGACTGTCGACCCGCATGCGACGCTCTTCGAGAACCACATCGCGTTCGACGCGCACATCTTCCTCGCTGAGAATCAGATTGCGCATGCGGTCCGCTTCCAGTTCCATCATCATGGGCAGGCGATCAACCGCAATGTTTTGGTAATAGGCGGTGTAGTCGTATGAGGTGAAGGCGTTTTGCTGGCCGCCATTGCGGGCGACCAGATCGGTGATCTCGCCAGCAGGGTATGTCGGCGTGCCTTTGAACATCAGATGTTCCAGAAAATGCGCGATCCCCGCCTTGCCCGGTTCCTCGTCGGCAGAACCCACTTTGTACCAGACCATATGGCTGACAATGGGCACCCGGTGATTGGGAATCACCACCACCTGCATGCCGTTGTCGAGCATGAAGGTTTCAGCGCCAAACACGTCTGCCTGAGCAGGCTTAACGAGGGGTGGGGGAAGAACAAGCGCGGCGGCGAAAACGACTGCGCGACCAAATACACCGAAAAAACGCATGGGCTTTCCTCAAAACATCAATGTTAAGGCCCTGAACAGAGCTTTTCATACGTCTATGTGGACCTCCGCGTGCTAAGGGTCAACCGCTGGGAATATTAACACCCGTTCACATTCTTGTGGTGGGATTGTAGGGTCCCCCGGACAACACAGAAAATGGGAATTCTATGGACCTACCAGTGCTCAAAACTGTTGGCGAAATATTGGAGTATTGCTGGGCGCGGCGGCGTATTGCCCTGACCTATGCCGTGATCCCCATGGGTCTCACCGTGATCGCGAATCTGGCGGTCTGGCTGATGGGGGTTGACCTCACGGTGATCGGCAGCCCGGCTTTTTACGCGCTGAACATCTTTGGCGCGCTGGTCTTTATGCCCTTCACCGTGACCTGGTACCGCATGGTGATTTTGGGCGAGCAAACGCTGAACCAGCGGCAACTGTTTTCGTTCACCGGCCTTGAGACCAAGTTTTTGTTCTGGCAGGTGGTTATTGTTTTGATTGTCCTGGCGGTCGGCGGCGGCGGCGGGTTCCTGATTGGCGTCGTGGCGGAAGCGGCAACCGCCGGTGATGAAGCCACAGGTCAAGCGCTGGCCTCAGTGCTGATGGCCGCGTGGGCCGTCGCCATTGTGTCTGCCACATGCCGTTTGTCTTTGGTGCTGGCCATGGCCGCAACAGACAGACCCGTTTCCCTGGGCGAGGCTTGGAACAGAACCAAGGGACTCGGTTTGCGCATGGGCGCGATTTTTATCGTCAGTTTCCTCACCGCCATTTTGTTGATGATGCCGCTGCAATTGATTGCCATCGTGTTGGCCTCGGTGTTTAGCGTGGTGTCCGAGGGCGTGTCAGAAAGCGCCGGCGTTGTGTTTGGCACTGTCGCCGGAGCCTTTGGCAGCCTGATGGTGCTGCTGTTTCCCACCACGCTTTTCGCGCTTGTTTACAACCGCATTGCCCAAAACATGACCGGAACAAGCGGCGCGGCCAATCACCAGACGGGTAGCACGGCAAGTAGCACGGCAGGTGGCTTTTTGAGCGGCCTGATGGGCGCAGAGGAAACGGCAACCGGGCACGGTTTTAATCACCAGGGATTTGATGCGCCGCCTTCGGGCGCGGCCAGTGAAAAGACAGCCGAGGAAGACGTTGCCGCAACGCTGACGCGCCTCTACGCCTTTATAGATGACAAACCCAAAGAAACGGCGGCGGACATGCGGTCGTTAATAGATGGTTTTTTCAGCCGATTTGAAATGCCCAGCGACGCGACCGTTGAAGATATTGATGCGAACGGTGTGCCAGCGCGTTGGGTCACCCTAGCAGGCGCGGACGAGGACCGCGTTGTGTTGCTGCTGCATGGCGGCGGCTTCAGCGCGGGCAGTTTAACCTCACACCAACGCCTTGCCGCTGATCTGAGCATGGCCTGCCGCGCGCGGGTTTTAATAGCTGATTATCGGCTGGCACCGGAAAACCCTTTTCCAGACGGCCTGGACGACTGCGTCACCGTTTACCGGTGGCTTTTGAAGGAAGGCTTTAAACCGGGACGCATTGCCATTGCCGGGGATTCCGCTGGCGGCGGCCTCGCGATCTCGACGGCATTGACACTGAAAGACCGCAACATTGATCAGCCTGCGGCTCTGGTGGCGCTCTCGCCCTGGGTCAACTTATCGTGCGATGGCGAGACGATGGAGAGCAAAGCCAAGGATGATCCGATTACCACGCAAGAAAGCCTGCTGCGCGCGGCGAAGGATTATTTGAACGGCTACGATCCAAGAGACACCATGATCTCGCCGATCTATGGGGACCTGCGGGGCCTGCCGCCGTTGTTGATTCAAGTGGGAAGCCGCGAGGTTTTACTGGATGACAGTCGCAAGCTTGCGGTGCGCGCCAAAGCCGATGATGTAAACGTGACATTAGAAGAATGGCCGGGCATGTTTCATGTCTGGCACATGATGGCCGATTGGATCACAGATGGTCGGCGCGCCATTGGTGGCATCGGCACTTTTGTGCGTCGGCATATGGGTTAACGCCGCCAACACCACGATCACTTAAATAGGAGAGTCGAGATGGGAGACATCGTTGCACCAGAGGGCAGCCCGCTCAGCGTGGCTGTGATCGGCGTTGAAGACATGGCGGCCTCCCTGCACTTCTATCGCGATTTGATTGGGCTGACCGCCAGCGCGCCCGAGACATGGTCCGGTAAGGACTTTGAAACCTTGTGGCATTTACCAAGCGGCGCGTCAGCAACCGCCGTGTTTTGTGAACTGCCCGG
>CAYGSZ010000262.1:0-3841 GCA_964352705.1 uncultured Rhodobacterales bacterium | reverse complement strand
TCTGCTGAGAATTTATCTCTCGCCGACTAACGAAAATGCGATGCCGTCTCTAAAACATTAGAGGCGGCATCATCGCATTCTGGCTTCGCCAATAGATGGCTTGGTTCACAAACTTTATCTAAAGGAAGAACTGCCGATGGCGAAAAAACCTAATTATCAGTTCGACCGATTTGAACGCGATCGCCAAAAAGCTGCCAAGAAAGCAGAACGTTTGGCCGCAAAACAAGCAAAATCCGCCGAGAAAAGAGGTGACATAGAGTCACCCGAACAGGCTGAAGCGCCAGCGGATGCCTCGACACCTGCAACACCAGACATTTCATCTGATTGACCAAAGTCTCTACAAGCTTAATGCTTTGAGTACGTAGATCATGAGCATTTCATTCAAAGAACTTGATTATCGCGACACACCAATAGGCGCGATCAGCCTACGCCAACGCCGAGAGCCTGCGCTCAATGTTGATGTGTTGGAAATCAAATTGAATGACGAGTTTTTGATGTCGAGCCTTTTCACGGCATCGGAAATCGCCCTCGCCAATTTGGGTTTAGCGGACCTACCAAGCAGTGGTGGCGACGTTGTCATAGGTGGACTTGGCCTGGGATACACGGCTGAGGCAACGTTGAACCATGATCGCGTTAATTCTGTCATCGTTGTTGATGCGCTAGACGCTGTGATTGACTGGCATAGGTCAGGTTTATTGCCCCTCGGTCAAAAACTCACAGCTGATAAGCGGTGCAGTTTCAGACAGGCTGATTTTTTTGCACTCGCCGCCAGCACGGACGGATTTGATGTGGAAACTCCGCAGCGAAGATTTGATGCAATCCTGGTCGATATAGATCATTCGCCTGAGTTTCTGTTAGCGCAGGAAAATGCATCTTTTTACACCGCCGACGGGCTCACCAAGCTCTCAAGACATCTCAAACCTGATGGCGTGTTTGGGCTGTGGTCTAATGATTTACCCAGCGCAGCCTTTGTGACGCATCTAGAAAGCGTTTTCAGTTCAGCGAGAGCCGAAGACGTGACGTTCCCCAACCCGCTTCAGGGCAACACCTTCACACAAACAATTTACATCGCAAAAACGGCTGCCTAGGGGAGCAATAAGCCAATTCTAGTTGAGGGATTTGGCAACGCGAAACCCGGTAAGATCCTGACGCATATCGGCCCGACCACGCCCCCGGTAGGTGGTGCGCGCGAGCCAGGCTTCATTATCCCACGATCCGCCCCGCATAACGCGTTCTGAGCATAGGGCGTTGTCTTCTCGTGCAATCGCAATCGCCGGGGCAGCTTCATAGTTGGGATACCAGCAATCTGCCGTCCACTCCCAGACATTTCCGGCCATATCGTAAAGCCCAAAAGCGTTGGGGGCGAACGATGCAATCGGAGCCACGCCCACACCTTCCCACGCGCTGCCGCAATTGATGCAGTTGGCCATCCCTCGCCCAGCTTGCGCACCCCAGGGATACGCCAGTCCAAGGTTCGCCTGCGCGGCATATTCCCATTCAGCTTCAGTGGGCAGGCGATAGTCTTCTCCCGTTTTCTGGGAAATCCAGTTCAGATACGTTTGTGCATCGAACCAACTCACGCCAGTGAGTGGTGTATTTTCAGACAGACCCGAAGAGACATCTATGATGTTTGCGCAGACACCGTCTGAGACACAGAGGGCGTATTCTTGAACCGTGACTTCGTACGCAGACAGTTGAAATGCTGGCACAAGCACGGGCCTAATTGGCTGCTCTGTTGGATTACCTACGCGGGCAACGTCTCCCATATCGAAAGACCCGCGCGGGATCGTCACCATTCGTGACTGCATCTCTGTTGCTGCACGGCGTCGATCTTGCGACGCCGACTGCCAGACACGACGCAAATTCTCTGTTTGAGTGTCTATGCCTTCAGAATTTGAGGCCTGCTGCGTCATGAGCATTTCGGCTTGCGTGTAGTCTCTTAACTTTCCCTGTAATACCGTCTCGGCGCGGAGCAGCACGGTGCGGGCATTTTCCGGCCGCTCTTGAGTGATATGCTCATTTGCAAGCCCAATAAGGTTGACGGCATTGAGGGCATCCGGGCTGTTAAAAATCTCAGGGTTTGCGACATCCCAAAGCGCCGAAAGCTGTTGCAGATGTGACTCAGCCCGCCGGTAATCGGCCTCAGCCTGCTGCACCTGATCGTCAGTCTCGGCTAAATCAATCACTTGAGCTTTGGCGCGCACATCAATGCGTGCCTCGAAGACAGCTCTGCGAAGCGCACTTTGCGCTGCGGTCAGGTCTCTAGACAGTGCCAAGACTTTATCCTGAAGTAGAAGAACCTCAGTCTGTTGAGTGGGTAAATTGCCCAATCCAGGGATCATAGAAATCAAGGGCCGTGTAAGCTTAGACAGCGGGTTATCTTCACCCGTGAGAAAAGAAATTCCGCCAAAGAGCACCAGTGTTGCCAGCGTCATGGATAAAACAGCATTTAAAACGACACGCTGAGAAATACGGCGCTTGGCCGCACGCATAAACGCGGTCGTAAAATCATGCACAGAGGGGAATCGGTCGGCTGGGGACGCACTGAGCGCACGTGAAAGCACCTTTGCCATAGGCTCACTCAGCCCCATGTGCTGCAGCGAATACGCCGACGGATCAGGATAGGGTGCAGTTGATAAAAGTAAGTAATGTGCAATGGCAGCCAACGAATACTGATCGGCCCGTTCCCCCACCGGGGCATCACCACTTGTGCCAGATTCAGACTGCCGCGCCACTTCAGGCGCGCGATACCTGCGTTGCTCACGCGCCGTCGGGTTGGTAATTTGCAGCGCTGGCCCGAGGATCGATTCAAGGCCAAAATCTGTCAGCTTTATGCCACCCTCATCGGTTAAAATGATGTTCTCGGGCTTAAGGTTTAAGTGGAGTGTCTTCTGACGCGCATAGTCGAGGGCAGCAGAGACCGCCTGAATGATCTTAACAACCTGCTTGATCGGTAAAACATCCCGGCGCGCGCCAAGAGGCTGGTGCTTATAACTCTCAAGCAAGGAACGCAAATTGCGCTGAGGAAGCAACTCCGTTTGCACAACCGCATGACCAAGGAGGTCTGACAGGCCATAAACATTGGCGATGCCTTCGTGGGTTAGTCTCGCTGTCGTTTCAATAGCGGTATTCAGGCGCTTGCGTGTGCCGGGCACAAGCAGAAGTTCAGACCGAATAAATTTAAGAGCGACGTCTTTGCCAGACGAAAGATCAAGCGCTGCAAATACTGCGCCGCTCTCACCAAAACCGATGCGATCTCTAATAACATATCGATCACCTAGGGTGAGGCCCGCGGCAAAGTTTATCTTTGAGCCGGATGGCGGAAGACTTTGGGTATCCTCTAACGCGATCGACGCAACAATATGAGCGCTTTCAAGCTCGGCCAACGCACGTTCACTGGAACGCCGCTGCTCAGCAGACGAAGCAAAAATGATGCGCTGACGAAGCTTTCGCCGCCGTTCTCTCACCAGGGCATCGATCTCATCGCTGCTGGCATCGTCAGGCAGACCAAGCACGGCAAACGCCTTTTGGCGGTCCATGTCGATCATTTTCCGAGTTCCTCCCGGATTTTAAAGCCAGCCACTTCTTGGCTGGTTGCGTCCTAAGATTGTTTTTAGCACGAACCGCGGCAACACCAAAGAGACTCACATCTGATTTGAGACCCGGCCTAAGAACTTAGTGATCGCGTTTGGAATGATAGCGTTGTGGTACTAAATCAGCCCTTTTTTGCTCAACTTGGCGATCACTTTCTTTTGCGTCGCTTCAAAATGAGCGCGCTTTGGCGTACGCAGCGAGCCGTCTTGCTTGAGAAGACTGTTCGCGGGCTGGAACACATGCTTGG
>CAYGSZ010000261.1:0-3853 GCA_964352705.1 uncultured Rhodobacterales bacterium | reverse complement strand
ACTCGATATTCGACAAGTGGCAATCGCGCAGCCACTCGACGCCTTGTCTTTGAGTAACAGCCCAAGTCCGCCAACGGAGTTGAATAAGTGCGCCAAAAACCGAACGTCGCGTCATACATACAAACAGTAGACCTCCAGGCTTCAGCACGCGGAGCATCTCGGTGATCGCCCGGCAAGGGTCCGGTAGATGTTCAAGGACATGTGCGGCCATCACGAGATCAAAGGACTGATCAGCGTAGGGTATCGAAAGGATGTCGGCCTGTTTGAGTTTCGGTGAGAGCCCGGCCTGTTGCATTGCAACTTCTGCTGAGGTCAGCATTTCGCCGGATACGTCAATGCCGTGATAGGCGACCGGCTTGGGTAGAATACGGTCTAGTGCGATCGACAGGCTTCCGCATCCAATCCCACAATCAAGTGCCTGTGCCCCAGTCCCCGCAAGAGCAATCCTAGCACCGCTTTCAATCAGCGGTTCTTGATAGGCGTCTTCAAGCCGAAAACGATACGCCGTTCGGGCCCAGCTTCCGGCAAGTGCATCATACCGGTTGGCCAATTCAAAAGGGGTCCGAATACGTCTGCTGATTGCTACGTGCCAAGAGCCAAACTGACGACTTGCCACCGGGATCGTGTTCATACCCGAGAGCCCAACTGAAGCGGCTTTCAACTGCTCAGGAACGCTCATTGTAACCAATCTACATGTTTGAGACTTGCCATGAGAGGGAAGCTAAACTCAAACCACATCATACGAAATTGCATAATAGTGTTGTTCTGGTATGCTTAAATAGTGGAGTGGAAAAGAACAGCATTCGATTGGAATCAAGCACGCGCCTTTCTGGTAACAGCCGAAGAAGGGTCGCTGTCTGCGGCGGCACGGGCGCTTGGGTTAACACAGCCGACCCTCAGCCGACAGGTGGCGGGCATCGAAGAGGCGCTGGGGGTTACGCTGTTTGAAAGAACATCGCGCGCCCTTCTGCTGACACAGGCAGGGACAGAGTTGCTGGAGCATTTTCGCAGCATGGGAAATGCAGCCAACAGCATATCCATCGCCGCTACGGGTCAATCTCAAAACATTACTGGAAACGTGGTGATCGCATCCACGGATTTGATGGCGACACATTACCTGCCATCAATCCTCAAAAAACTCAGGACCAAAGCACCGGAACTTCAGGTCGAGATTATTACATCGAACCACTTGAGCGACTTGCGGCGGCGTGAAGCCGACATCGCAATCCGTCACGCCCGCCCACAAGACGAAAACTTGTTCGCAAAGCGCATGCGCGACACCACGGCACATCTCTATGCATCCGCGTCATACGTCAAAGAGGCTGGCCGTCCGTCACAAGCCTCTGAATTCTCCACAATGCAATTCGTAGGGGTCGAGAATCCCGAGGGGATGCTTGGCCTCTTGGCCTCACGCGGGCTTAATCTAACCACAGCGAATTTCAACTTTTCTACGGCCAGTGGTCCCTTATTATTGGAGTTGATTCGGAACGGGCTCGGTGTCGGCTTCCTTCCGATAGAGATTGCCAAGAAATACCCAGAGCTTGAAAACATATGGCCAGAGTTCGAGCCAATACAGATAGAAACTTGGCTGGTTGCGCATCGCGAACTAAGAACGAGCCCGCGTATTCGTCTGATCTTCGATCTATTGTCTGACGGCCTTGCTCAGTGAGACTTTAAGTTCTGTCTCCTGACAACGGTCGGCACAAGAAATCGAACTGAACAAAGCAAACCGTAAGTTTCAGAACACAGCAGTCTCGTCAGAGCCCTTGCATCAGAGTAGTCTGTTAATAGCCACGCGGCGGGGAGGTCATAATGGCGAAAAAATCTCTTGCGTATCAAAACGATCCCGACGGCATTCGCTTACCCATCAAGGTCGATACCACGTCCAATGGCGAGTTCATGCCGCGCGCTCTGTCAGCGGCAAATGTAGAAGCCAACACACGGGCTTTGCAGGCGGCGGACGATAACGCCCGTCATGTCGGCAAGGGGCGGCGGGAATTTCTGATCTCGACCGCTGGAGCGGCCACCACGTTGCTCGCCTTTAACGAGGTCAACGCGGCCACGGGCAAGCGCGGCAGTTCTTATGAGTTGCCCTGGGAAGCCGGAAAGGATGAAGCCGCAGCGGCTGAGGCGTTGGATGGCGATGAGTTTATCTTCGATATTCAAGGCCATCACGTCGGCAACATTGAAAGCTGGGTTGAAGGCACACCGCTGTATCCGGCGCGCAACAACTTCAAATTCTTCGCACCCCAATCTGGCTGTGATTACGGCGGCGATGATCCCGATCTGGGTCACATCGAATGTCTGACTGGGGAGTCCTACGTCAAAGAAGTGTTTATGGACAGCGACACCGATATTGCCGTGCTGTCTTTCGGCCCGGCCCCCAACAACGAAATGATGCCGCAGTATTCTGAAGGCGCTGAGACCATGCGCATTGTCGAAGCGCTCGGCACCACGCAACGCCTCATGGTCCATGGCCGCTGCATGCCAACCTACGCAGAAGATCTCATCGCCATGGACGAGACGGCGGCCACTTGGGACGTGGCAGCCTGGAAGACCTACACACAGCACGGTCCCAACGACACCGGCTATTTTCTCGACGATGACCTTGGGCAAACCTTCATCGATAAAGTGCGCAACACCGGCATCAACCGCATCGCCGTCCATAAAGGGCTACCGTTTCTCCAGTATACCGAGAACCTGAAGTACGCCAGTTCCCGCGATGTCGGTCCAGCGGCGACGCAAAACCCTGACATTACGTTTATGATTTATCACGCAGGGTACGACATGCGCGTGCCAGAGGGGCCATATGCCCGGGATTCTGGGGCCGGGGTCGATGATCTGATCAGCTCGCTGATGGACAGCGGCATCACGCCAAACGCGCCACAGAACGTCTATGCCGAAATCGGCAGCACGTGGCGCTATCTCATGCGCGATCCGGATCAGGCGGCGCATGTCATGGGCAAGTTGTTGAAGTATGTTGGCGAAGACCGCGTGTTGTGGGGCACGGACTCCATTTGGTACGGCTCGCCGCAAGATCAGATTATGGCCTTCCGTGCGTTCCAGATTTCCGAGGAGTTTCAGGAAAAATACGGCTACCCCAAAATCACGCCGGAGATCCGTGCCAAGGTGTTCGGTCTCAACGGTGCGGCGGCTTATAACCTGTCTCCGGACGAGGTGCGCCAGCACACCAAAGCTGATCCGGTGGAAAAAGCCAAGCAAGAGTACGCCGAGCGGCAAGACCCCAGTTACCTTACCTACGGCCCTAAAAACCGCCGTGAGTTTTTGAGGTTCCTGTCGCAGCAGGATCGCTAGGGCAAGGCCTTCGATTTAGTACGGGTTGAGGTTTCCAGCATGAGAGAATGATAACAATAAATCTTGTTATCTGCAAGTTGATTTTCAGTCAGCCCAAAAAGAAATGGGTGCATGGGCTCGTTCCAAGGGGGTATCGAAAGTCGTTTCCATAGGCTCGTTCCTCCATTCATACGTCCATGGGCTCGTTTGCGCGGAACCAGTCGTGCATGGGGTCGACCCGAGGTGAGAGCCCCGGACCAAAATCTTTGTCCCATCGACACGCCCAAAAAACAGATCAGCGTGCCATCAATTTCAACGAGTCGCCCCACTTTTACCCCGGTTTCAGTTGACTCATTGCCGAGACACAGGTACGAGGCTATGTGTGACTTAGTCTGATTATGGTTTCTGCGTGCCACTTTAGGGTGATGCGTGGGTAAAAAGCATGTGAGACGCAGTTATTAATTGGCCTCATGCCCGCTGTGGGAGAGGCCCTACGTGTGTACTTACTACTGGAGAATATACTATGCCGAGCGGAACCGTTAAGTGGTTCAATGCGACC
>CAYGSZ010000260.1:0-3905 GCA_964352705.1 uncultured Rhodobacterales bacterium | reverse complement strand
GAAAAGCCCAGGTGTTTACCTGGGCTTCCTTGGTTTCAGAGGGATGGGAGAGCGTGACGGGCAGAGGAAATGTATTGAGAGCCACCCGTGTTACTAATCACGGGGGTAATCAATTATCATTAAGCAGCATTTCCTAAATAATGCTCCACCTATACCTTCACATGTTCGCCGATGCTTCGCTCACTTTTGGTGAATGCTTGGTACACGAAGAGTGCGAACGCAAACACACCGACGCTGAAGACAATATCGCCAGGGACACGAGCCCATACAAAACCTTCCATGATTGGGCTATGCATGAACTCGGCTGTACGGGCATATGCGTAATAATGCTTGATGCTTGCATAGGTCTGCCAAAGCCCTTGCGGCAAAAGTGAAAGGAAGGTCATCATTGCGAGACCAATATTGAGCGACCAAAATGCAATATTAAGTAGTCTGTGGTTCCAACGTTTCACGTCTGTGAGGCCCCGCATGCAAAAGAGCATTAAACCAATGCCTAGCATGCCATATACGCCAAATAACGCGGCATGACCGTGATTGGCCGTCGTATTAAGCCCTTGCATGTAATAAAGAGCGACCGGTGGATTAATTAAAAACCCGAACAAACCTGCACCGACCATATTCCAGACGAGAACGGCAGAAAAAAACATGAACGGCCAATGATAGGCCTTTTCCCAGAGCGCTTCTTTCTCCATTTTGGAATGGCTGTAAGCTTCAAACCCGACAACCATCAATGGCACGACCTCTAGTGCGGAAAAAGTCGCACCCAAGGCCAGAACTGAGACTGGCGTTCCACTCCAGTACAAATGATGGAATGTTCCTAGTACGCCTCCGTTGAGGAAAATAAGGGTTGCAAACAGTACGGACGTTGCAGCAACAGAAATTCTGAGCAAGCCCATGCGTACGAATACGACGGATATAATGGCCGTTGCGAAGACTTCGAATATGCCTTCAACCCATAAATGAACTACCCACCAACGCCAATATTCCATGATGCTGATATGGGTGTGTTGTCCCCACATCAGGCCTGCGCCATAGAGCAAACCAATTGATACGGTTGCAAGAATAACGAGGAATATAAGAGAATTGTTCTTGGTGTTTTTTAGGGCAGGCCAGAGCGCACGCAGGACAAGCGCTACCCATAAGAGCAAACCGATAAACAGATAAATCTGCCAAAATCTACCAAGATCTATGTACTCATAACCCTGGTGGCCAAACCAGAAATTGGCAGTTAAATCAGAGATAAAACGGTGAATTGCCAGCCATTGCCCTAAAAAGGATCCGACAACAATAAGCAGCAGACTAAAGAATAAAAAGTTTACTCCAAACCGCTGATACTTAGGCTCATGCCCGGATAGCATTGGGGCAACATATAATCCTGTAGCAAGCCACGCAGTAGCAATCCACAGGACTGACAGTTGCGTATGCCAAGTACGTGTTACGGCATAGGGGAGGTAATCAACAAGTGGAAGGCCGTAAAGACCTTGTCCTTCAACAGCGTAATGCGCGGTCACGATCCCAAGTAAAATTTGAACTAAGAATAATGCGCTTACGACCCAGAAGTATTTTGCTGTCGCCTTCATTGATGGTGTTACGGTTACCGTTGCCAGAACATCGCTATTAGCGAAGCCCGTTTCCGGTTCCATATCCGCCCGCCACACGTCGTGTTGACGAACGTAGTACCAAACGAGTGCGCCAATGCCAGCCAACAGCAATAGAACCGAAATTATGCTCCACATATAAACCGACGGGGTGGGCGTGTTGCCTACCAGCGGGTCGTGTGGCCAATTACTCGTGTAACTGATGTCATCGCCTGGACGATTAGTCACGGCACTCCATGACGACCAGAATATAAATGCGGCAAGATCTTCTGCATCTTCTTCGCTCAGAGTCGAATGTAATGGAAAAGCGTAGTCTTTACGAAGGTCGAAATAATCTTCGTCGGTTCCCTGAAAGAGTCTTTGGTAGTGGTGTGCTACCTCCTGAATCGCTTGTGCTCGTTTCTCGCTGATCGTTACTATGCCACTGCCGGACTCATAGGTATTTTCGCGCATTTCGGCGCGTAAGGCGATTGCGTAAACTTTTTCTATCGGTGTGTTAGGAAGTTGCGTAAGTGCGCTAGCACCATTGACCATGATCTCGAGCAACGCTTCTGCTTCACGATGTAACCAATCAGCGGTCCAATCTGGTGCAAGGTAACTTCCATGCCCCCAAACCGATCCTTGCTGCATGCCGCCGATCGATTGCCAAACATTTTGGCCGCGCTGAATGTGCGCCCGCGTATAAACAACCTCTCCTGAATTTGTCTGGTAACTCTCAGGTATGGGCGGTGCTTGTTGATAAATTTCGCGACCGAATAATAACAGGGTTGAAAACATAACCAGCATGCTGACGGCCAACAGAATCCATAGCCGTTTAATCGTGAAGGTCGTTTTGTAGGTTTCCATGGTTTCCCCCTTGGGTCGCCGAAAAATATACTCTTTTGGCGGATTTCTAATCAGGTCGTTGGTTGTTCAAGACGTATTTTGAGAAGTACTTATGAGCAAGCGTACGTTGTGTGCACCGACAGCCTCCTGGTGCGCACAACGATTAGCTTCAGGCCGCTTCCAATTCCTCGCGGGGACCAAAAAACTCGAACTTCAAATGTTCTTCAGGTATCCCGTGCTTCTTTAGAAGGCCGTAGATATTGACCATAAAGGGCTGAGGGCCGCAGAAGTAGGCACGGGCCTCTTGATCAGCTAAGTGCCTGTCAAGAAACGCAGCATCGACAAAGCCCGTGCTGGCATTTCCAGTGCGCTGTGTTCCTGCTTCAGAATCACTATAGCGATAGAGCGCCGTAAGGTTTTGATGAGTTTCCGCTAATGCATCAAGAGTGGATCGGAATGGCTGAACGTCTTCGTTTAAACAGGCATGAACGAATACAATTCGTCGTTCAGGCTGTTTATCAAGAGCGCATTTGAGGATGCTCATGATTGGCGTAATCCCGACACCTCCTGCGAGCAAGACAAGCGGCTTAGAACTATCATTCTCATTTGAGTCAAAGAAAAACTCGCCGCACGGCGGCGCGATATCAATTTCTGCGCCTACCTCAATGGAGTTATGCAGCAGATTGGAAACGTATCCCTTTGGTGTTTCAGCAGATATGCCTTTTTCGCGTTTTACACTGATACGGTACCACTCTTGTCCCGGTGCATCGGATAAGCTGTAATTACGCATGGTGGTTTGGCCATTAGCGAGCGGCAGGCGCACGGTAACGTATTGCCCCGGCTTAAAGGGCGGGAGAGGCGTTCCATCGGCGGGCGCAAGGTAGAATGAAGTGATGTTGGTACTTTCTTTTTCCTTGCGAATGACACGGAAAGGTTTGAAGCCTTCCCAGCCACCTGGTTTGTTAGCGTTCTCGGCGTATATTTCAGCCTCGCGACTAGTTAGGATATTGGCCAGAAATCCATAGGCCTCTGCCCAAGCATTAACGATGTCGTCTGTGGCTGCTTCGCCCAGAACCTCCCGGATCGAAGCAAGAAGATTTTCTCCGATTATTGGGTAGTGTTCCGATTTTATCATGAGAGAGGCGTGCTTCTGGGCAATGAGTTCCACAGCCCCGCTAAGAACCTCCAAGTTTTCGATATTATTGGCATAGGCAATGATTGCACCTGCGAGCGCACGTTGCTGCTTTCCGGCGGCTTGATGTGCCGGATTAAAATAAGGGGCGACCTCAGGGTTATGCTCGAACATGCGCTTATAGAAGTGCCGGGTTAGTGTTTCGCCGTGCTCTGCAAGGACCGGGGCCGTTGCCTTGACGATGGCAATGGTCTTTTCGTTCAACATGGACAATCGCTCCTAATATGTGTAGAAATTACATATTATGGATACGGGATATAACATGCATTGGCAATACATATTATATGCAA
>CAYGSZ010000259.1:0-3929 GCA_964352705.1 uncultured Rhodobacterales bacterium | reverse complement strand
GATCTGGCAGAGGCGTGTTTTCGGTTTTTGCCTGATCGGGCGGCTTTGGACGTGGCGGGCTGGCCAGACGAAGACATATTTGCCCATTAATTAAAACTCCTTCAAAGCCTTGCGTTGACCGGATTCTGTCGAGTCGCCATACTCTTATCCTGAGTTCAACGATTAGGTGTGTTGGTCAGTCTTTGACAGAACGGTCTTGGTGCCCCACATCAATCTCTTGGATCTCTTAATTGACGGGTCAAACGTCTCGCATGCATCGTAATCGGACCGCCTAATGGCTTCTCCCACATCTAAACGCACAACACCTGAGACTGTTGATCCTGGGGCCAGTGATCTCGCTGTTGCCCGGCGTGTCATTGCGCAAGCAGTTACAGGCTTGTCGGCGATGGCAGCAGACCTGGGAGACGAGTTCGCTCAGTGCGTCACGTTGATCGCATCACTCAAGGGTCGCGTGATCGTGTCGGGCATGGGAAAGAGTGGCCATATTGGTCATAAAATCGCAGCGACGCTTGCCTCAACGGGCACGCCAGCTTTTTTTGTACACCCTGCCGAAGCCAGTCATGGCGACCTTGGTATGATCTCAGATATTGATGCCGTTTTGGCGTTGTCAAACAGCGGTGAAACGGCTGAGTTGTCCGATCTGGTCTCCTATACACGCCGGTTTGGTATTCCGTTGATCGGCATAACGGGGAAGCGTGAGTCGACCCTGGCAGAGCAATCGGACATCGTTTTGTGTTTGCCAGATGTTGAAGAGGCCGGGCCGCACGGCGCGCCAACAACATCGACAACGCTGATGATCACACTCGGCGATGCGATAGCCGTTGCGCTGCTGGAAAACCGTGGGTTTACGGCCGACGATTATCGGGTTTTTCACCCCGGCGGCAAGTTGGGCAAAAGTTTACTCAAGGTCACCCACATCATGCATACGGGGGATGACATACCTTTAACGCATCCGACGTCGCTGATGAGTGATACGATTATCACTATGACCAATAAAACATTTGGTATTGCTGGCGTGGTTGATGACTCTGGGGCCTTGGTTGGCATTGTCACAGATGGTGATTTGCGTCGGCACATGGCGGATAAGCTCATCGGTATGGCGACGGTCGATGTCATGACCACAAAGCCAAAGACCATCAAGTCAACCACACTTGCGGCGGAAGCTCTGCGCCTTATGAACGAGTGGAAAGTCACCTGCTTGTTTGTCGTCGATGATGGCAAGCCTGTGGGGATTGTGCGCATGCACGACGTTCTTCAAGCCGGTGTCGTATGACGGCGGAGGGTCCTCAAACCACGACACGTCCGCAGCAGCGCAAGGATAAAACATCTCGCGGCGCATGGCGAACTCAAACCACCGATATTCGGGCGTCTGTTCAAAAATACAGCCGGTTCGTTTCAACGATGAAAATTGTGTTGCCGACCGTCGCTGTTTTGCTTTTGGCGCTTGTCATTATTCTTCCTCAGTTGCGCAGCAAGCCTGAACAGATTGCGGGGGAGGTTGATATTTCCACCGATGCCTCTGGCACCACCCTCAGCCTGGTCAATGCCCGTTATTTTGGCACTGATACGGCGGGGCAACAGTTTTCGGTGACGGCCCAATCGGTGCGTGAATCGTCTGCTGATAAAGACAATATTGATTTAGAGGGTCCGCAAGCGGATATCAGTCTTAATGATGGCACCTGGTTGATGGTAGGTGCCGATAAGGGGCTCTATCATCGCGAAACCCAAACCTTAGATTTATCCGGCGCTGTAAATTTGTTTCAAGATCAAGGCTACGAACTGCACACTGAGTCTGCAACGATCCTGTTGGAAAAGGGTAGGGCGACAAGCGCGTCCCCCGTCCGCACTCAGGGTCCGTTTGGGGTGCTCGAATCTCAAGGATTTGAATTGGAAGACAAAGGGAAGATCGTGCATTTTACCGGACCGGCCCGATTGGTGCTGAACACCGGTGGTGGAAGTACACGCACACCATGAGCCCCATTTTTAAATACATTGCCGTCCTGTGTTTGCTCCCGTTGGTAACACATGCGCAAACGCTGTCTTTTAAGTCAGATGACCCTGACAAGCCCATTGAGGTGGTCGCTGAACGTGGCATTGAATGGCGTCAGGATGAAAAGCGATTTATTGCACGCGGTGATGCCCGTGCCACCCAAGGTGATGTTGAAGTACGGGCGGACGAGTTGATCGCCCATTACCGCGAAACCGAGGGCGGCGGAACAGATATTTACCGTGTTGATGCGCTTGGGTCTGTGACCATTACATCTGCTGGCGAAACGGCAACCGGCTCCGCTGCGGTCTATGATTTCGAGCAGTCGGTTCTGGTGATGGAAGGCTCGCCCGTTCGGTTGGAAACGGCGGATGGTGTGGTTACGGCTTACGACACCATTCAGTATTGGGAACAGGAAAATGTCGCGGTCGCTGAAGGCAATGCAACGGCGTTACAAGGTGGCCAAAAACTTACAGCAGATACCTTAACGGCTCGTTTTAAGGAGCCTGCCGAGGGAGCTGGTGGCGCGGGCGGTGTTGCACCGCGCAGTAGTGAATTATCGCGCATTGAAGGTTACGGCAATGTCAGGCTGGAAAGCAAAGGCGATGTTGTCCTTGGAGATCGCGGTCGCTATGACCTTGCCAGTGGTATTGCCACATTGGATGGCAACGTCCGCATCACCTCAGATCGAAACCAGTTGAGCGGCGGCTTTGCCGTGGTCGATACCAAAAAAGGAACCAGCACCTTGTTCGCCAATGCGACAGAAGCGGGGGTGCCGGGGCCTGGACCTGGGCCGCGTGTGAGGGCCCTGCTGGTGCCGCGCCCAAAAGGGGTCACAGACTCAGCGAATTCAGATTAGACTGTATAGAAAGAACACCATTCGAGTCCCCGAATGGCAGAGGAAGAGTTTTATGGCGCCGGATACGGTGAAGAGCAGCGAGACACAAGAGGTGCGGGCCGATGGCGTGGAGCCGTCCGCACAGGAAGGTCTCAGAGTCGAAAATCTTGGCAAGTCCTTCAAGGGCCGCCCGGTCCTGAGATCTGTAAACTTGTCGGTCCATCGTGGCGAAGCGGTCGGTCTGCTTGGTCCGAACGGGGCCGGTAAGACGACGTCTTTTTACTGCGTGACCGGGTTGATCAGTCCTGATGTCGGTCAAATCTATCTTGACGGTGAAAACATCACACCGTTGCCCATGTACCGACGTGCACGTCTCGGAATTGGGTATCTTCCGCAAGAAGCGTCTATTTTCCGCGGCATGAGTGTTGAAGCCAATATCCGCGCTGTAGCTGAGGTGATTGAGTCAGATAAGTCTGCGCAGGATGAACTGGTTGAATCTCTGTTAGAGGAATTCCACGTCACTCATCTTCGTCAATCGCCTGCCATTGCGTTATCAGGTGGTGAGCGCCGGCGTGTTGAAATTGCCCGTGCGTTGGCCTCACGCCCGAGTTTCTTATTGTTGGATGAACCCCTCGCCGGCATTGACCCTATTGCAGTTGCTGACATTCGCGATCTGGTATCGCATCTGAAAGACCGGGGATTGGGTGTTTTGATAACCGATCACAACGTACGCGAAACCTTGGACATCATAGATCGCGCTTACATCCTCCACGAAGGGACGGTGTTGATGGAGGGTGTGCCTTCGGAAATTGTTGCCCATGAAGGTGTGCGACGGGTGTACCTGGGAGAGCGGTTCAGCCTCTAACGGGGAGACCCTTGACGCCATGGCCATCGGTCCTCGCTTAGACCTCAGGCAAACGCAAAGCCTCGTCATGACACCGCAGTTGCAGCAGGCCATTCGTCTGTTGCAGTTGTCAGCGGTCGAGCTTGTTGAATATGTCGATCAGGAACTAGAAACAAATCCCCTGTTGGACCGTGATGACTCTGGGGGCGATGGCACACTTAAAGAAGCCATGGGCAATGAAGACGATCGCTCAGAAGACG
>CAYGSZ010000258.1:1931-3937 GCA_964352705.1 uncultured Rhodobacterales bacterium | reverse complement strand
ACATTCGGATCATGGGCGATAAAGTAGAAGCCAAGCTGGCTGCCAAAAGAAGTGGCATCCCGGTCGTGCCGGGCTCCGAGGGCGCAGTAGAAACACCGGAAGACGCGCTCAAGGTTGGAGCAGAAATTGGTTACCCCGTGCTTATTAAAGCCTCTGCTGGTGGCGGTGGACGTGGAATGAAAGTCGCTGAGACAGAAAACGATGTTGTCGAAGCCTTTAAGATTGCATCAAGTGAAGCAAAGTCTGCCTTCGGCAATGGCGAAGTTTATATGGAGAAATACCTTTCTAATCCGAGACATATCGAAATTCAGGTGCTTGCAGACTCTTTTGGAAATGTCGTGCACTTGGGCGAACGTGACTGTTCATTGCAGCGCAAACACCAGAAGGTATTAGAGGAATCTCCATCACCTGCCCTAAACGACAGCGAACGTAAAAGAATTGGACAAGTCGTTTGCGACGCAATGCGCGAGATAGGGTATCGCAATGCTGGAACCGTAGAGTTCCTATACGAGAACGGTGAATTCTATTTTATTGAGATGAACACTAGGCTGCAGGTCGAGCATCCCATTACCGAAATGGTGACGGGTATTGATCTGGTCCGAGAACAAATCAGAATAGCCAACGGCGCGACACTAGATTTAAAGCAAGAAGATATTGTTATGTCAGGTCACGCCATCGAGTGCCGAATAAACGCAGAAGACCCAGTTACCTTCACGCCCTCCCCTGGGAAAGTGGTTGAGTATCACATGCCCGGTGGCTTAGGAGTTAGGGTGGATTCCGGCCTTTTTGCGGGTGCAATGGTACCCCCCTATTACGATAGCATGATTGCAAAACTGATCGTGCATGGACGCAATAGAAACGAGTGCCTTATGCGATTAAGGCGTGCTCTAGGGGAATTTGTGGTTGGTGGCATAAAAACAACCATTCCGCTGCACGAAAAACTTGTAAACGCGCCAGACTTTATCGATGGATCTTACGATATCCGTTGGCTAGAGAAATTTGTGCTTGAAACTGGGAAGTAACAACTGCACAGGTGACACAAATCACCCCAGAACTGCTTCTTAAAGCTTATGCCTTTGGGGTTTTTCCAATGGCCAAATCCCGGCATGATAAAGATGTATATTGGGTGCAACCAAAAGAACGCGGCATAATACCGTTAGATGAGTTTCACATTCCGAGATCTTTGCGCAAAGCCCTTAGACGCACTGCATTCACAGTTAAAATAGATACGGCATTCGATTGCGTTATATCTGGTTGTGCAGAATCCAGTTCTGATAGAGAAGACACATGGATCAATCATAAAATTGTGGAATTATTCTCCGATCTTTTCGAAGCTGGACTTGCGCATAGCGTTGAAGTTTGGGAAGGCGAAGAACTTGTCGGTGGTTTGTACGGGCTGGCTATGGGGGCCGCATTCTTTGGTGAAAGCATGTTCACTCGACGGGATAATGCCTCCAAAATTGCGCTTTGCTATCTTGTCGCATTAATGAAATCTGGCGGATATCACTTGCTAGATACACAATTCATTACCGAACACCTAATGCAATTTGGCGCTGTTGAAATCGCGCATGATGAATACATGCAACAACTTAGCGATGCCCTAACGCGTCTGGGGCGATTTGGTCCAATTCCGGATCAGTCCGAAGTTGAACGCCTTCTATTTTCACAGTCCAGGACCCATACGTCATAGACAGCATGATCCATTGCGGACAAAGCCGGACTAGACGCAAACATCCAGCCTGAAAATACTTCCACGACTGAGTCGTCAGATTCATGGCCGGTGATTTTCAAGAAAGCGGCGCTCTCAGGTGTTTCTTCCGGTGGCCGTGTCATACATGTCTGGATTTCGATCGAAATTGTCCCAATCGGCACAACATCACCGACCCAGGCTTCTAGTGTGCTTACCCGACCGGTGACTTTATCCAGCCAACGTAGAACAGCCGTATCTGTTGGCAGATAGGTCGCGTTGACCATCGCCGGATACAAAAAAACAACAAGCACAACTA
>CAYGSZ010000258.1:0-1831 GCA_964352705.1 uncultured Rhodobacterales bacterium | reverse complement strand
GTATCATTAGGCAGAGATACTGCTGGATCAATCACGAGTTTCACCCGCGCTTCATAAGTTTTCTGGTCAAGTGATTGAGAGACCACAGTTCCAACATTGATCCCGCTGATCCGAACATCACTGCCGACCTGCAACCCTCCAACCTTTAAGAAGGTCGCTTCAACCTCATAGCCATCAAGTGTTGCGACTTGAGCAGTGGAATAGGCCAAAAACAAAAAAATCGCTGCAACAACAAGCACCACAGCGCCAAGAACTGTTTCAATTGGGTTCCGCTTCATTTTTTTTACTCCCCAGTCTCTTTGCTGCGACTGGATTTTGCCCGGGCAACAACCTGATTCAGAAGCGTCTCTAAGACAACAGCGTCCTGAGTGTAGGCAACCGTTTGCCCTGATTTCAGAACCTCAAGCTCACCTCCGGGGTGAAGTTCAATGTATTTTTCGCCAAAAATACCATCGGTTTCAATGACTGCTGCGGTGTCTGATGGAATCGGTAAATTCGGATCGAAGACTTCAAGCGACACAAGGGCCTGCTTATCATTTCCAAGTTTGAGCTGGCTTACACGACCGACATCAATTCCGGCCATTCTGACCGGACTGTCAACGCTGAGGCCGTCGATGCGATTAAATTCAGCGATTAGCCTTAGCCCGCTGCCTTCCGGGGGCTCAGAGTCCGGTGCGCCGGAGATCAGCAAAGATAATATCCCTAAGACTAAAACAAGAGTGACTGCGCCAACCGATACTTCTCTGCGGTTTAGATCAACCATCTGGGCTCCAGGCTTCATAATCGCCCGTTGCCTTAGCACGCTCGCCGCCTTTGCGGTCATGCCCGGGCGGAAGATACGCAGTTTCTGTGCCCGTCACGTTCTGCAAGTGAGGCTTCTGCCACGGCTTTTTAGGGGCCTGAATCGGCTCATCTGTCGTGTGATGCAGCCAAGAATGCCACTCTGCCGGCACTTTAGAGGCTTCCGCATCGCCAGAAAAAATCACCCAGCGCTCTTCCCGGTTCCCCGCCCGCTTTTTAGTTGAGCGGTAATAGACATTGCCGAGATCATCTTCGCCGACCTTTTGGCCTTTAAATTTGGTGTAAAGCCTCGTGCCGAGGGTCATAATCGAGTCTTTCATTAGATTAAGTAACCGGCCAGGAATATGGCCGTTTTACGACGTGTCGTCCAGCACTGCGGACCATAGAAATGGCTGGAGATGGATCAATGGACTATATAATCGAAAACAACAACATATAGCGAAATATTGTTATTTTTCAGGCCACAAGCACAAAATATTGTTGAACAATCTGGCCTCACGGCGTACCTTGTGGGTGCTGGATTTTAGCCTACTACATGTTGATTATGTGTTGATTTCCGGCGCGATGGGCAGAGGGGAACGCTTGAATCGCAGATCTGTCGTGACGGACCAGAGCATGGTGCGAATTTCTTTGATTCCGCGCCCGGGCTGAGGCGACAGAGCACATAGTTTGAGGCCGAAACGGCCAAAGAGGGATTTGACATGCGGATTACGCGCAGGTTTACAACGGCTGGCACCTCACCCTATGAGCATATCCCGTTTCGAACGATTAAGAGCGAGATCAAAAACCCCGACGGCTCTGTGGTTTTTTCTCAGGACGCCATTGCGGTCCCTGCGGACTGGTCACAAGTGGCCTGCGATGTCTTAGCTCAAAAATACTTCCGTAAAGCCGGTATTCCGGCGCGCTTAAAAGCTGTTGAAGAAACCGACGTGCCCAAAGTCCTGTGGCGTCAGGAAGCCGATGAAAAGGCCCTCACTGGCTTAACAACCACAAACCGCTACGGTGGGGAAACCGATGCCCGTCAGGTCTT
>CAYGSZ010000257.1:0-3944 GCA_964352705.1 uncultured Rhodobacterales bacterium | reverse complement strand
CCGACGCGTAGGTCGCGCGGTCTGTCTTGAGTTTACTCGTTGTTGTGTTGGCCATGGGTTTTACTCCTCCCCAGAGTGATAAACAGCATCTTCGAGATCAGGTTTATATTTCGTGCCGTCTCAGGAAGACCTGCGAAGAAGTCTAAGCCGAGTCCTTAAGGGCACTAAAGACTATTCGGATGAAAAAATGAGATTATTGCCCTTATGATCGGCGGATAACCGCTATTGCGTAAAGCAGGTTCACGAAATAGCCCGCTCGGGGTAGACTTATGCTTGAATTCCAATGGCCTACGCGTCTGGGGCTAAAACCAACGCCTGCGTGCCACATAAGTCCGCTGAGGGGATGATACCCGGTGAACAGCCAAGCTGTGCCATCCTGGATAGATAAAAGCACTGTCGTTTCAACGGCGGTGAGCTTTGCGGTGCCCGTGTTCGCGGCGTTGCTGCTGGGATGGTATGGGGCCGGTATTCCGGTGACCGGCATTGGTTCGGCCACGGCCATCACCTATTGGCTGGCAATTCTGTTGACCACATGGATGGCCTTTGAACTGGGCAGTTGGGCCAC
Organism: uncultured Rhodobacterales bacterium; assembly: GCA_964352705.1. GTDB lineage: Bacteria > Pseudomonadota > Alphaproteobacteria > Rhodospirillales > Rhodospirillaceae > WLXB01. Next base: position 3,379 of record CAYGSZ010000257.1, on the reverse strand, counting down.
CGCCTATATTCTGCGTCCGCTGTCTCCACGATTTATTGCTGTGATTATCATTGGCAGTGTGGTCGGCGGCTTAGCCGCGCGCCCCTTTGTGGTTTACATCATTGGGACGTTTCTTGGCGCGGCCCAAGGGGGCGATGCCTCGCCAGTGGCGGCCCCTCAATTTATTTGGTCGATTGAATGGATGGCGAGCTTTTTGCAGGAAGCCGCCGTTATTCTGCTGTTGTGGATCGGTGCCAATTTGATGATGCGCGGGCCATTACATTTGCCACGTTTTGGCTATGCGCCTTTGGGCCGTTTCGTCAGCACAACCAAAGCAAGCGCAGGGACAAACGCGGACCCTCTTCCCGATCCTGAGTTTTTGAAACGGCTGAAAGACATTTCCCAAAACGAAATCGCGGCGCTGGAAGCCGAAGATCATTACGTGCGTGTGCATTCGGTTGATGGCTCAGAGCTTATTCATTACCGTTTCGCGGATGCAGTGCGGGAACAACAGGGCTGCGATGGCTTGCAGGTGCACCGCTCCTTTTGGGTCAGCAAAGACGCCATCGACATTATGGTGCGACGTGGCCGGTCGTTTGACATTGTGTTGAAGGGCGGTAAACGCATCCCGGTTGGGCAGACGTATAAGCAGTCTGCCGCAACCGAGTTTTTAGAATATCTCGAAGACTAAAGCAGCGTTGACCTTACTTCTCAGGCAGTGCATACGCGACAAGCGCATCCCCCAGATTTTCTGTCACCCGAGACGTGCCGCCTGCGGCAATCACCACATACTGACGGCCATTGGCCATGTAAGTCATCGGCACCGATGAGCCCATATACGGCAAGTTGTCCTGCCAAAGTTCATCGCCGCTGGACATATCAATGGCGCGGATTTTTTCATCCATGGTGGCCGCGATAAAGATTAATCCGCTGCCTGTGATGATGGGTCCGCCAATGTTGGGTGAGCCCCAGCCGAAGGAGGCCGGCACTGTTATGCCAAAGCGTTTCACCTGGCCAAGCGGAATCTGCCATTTCATCTGGCCACTGCTCATATCAATGGCGGCGAGCGTGCCCCAGGGGGTTGGCGTACAGGGAATGCCTAAGGGCGACATGAAAATCTCGCCTTCAACCGCATAGGGCGTGCCTTTGAGCGGTCGGGTCAGATAATCAATGCGGGTGACATCGTCATCCGCCGTGTCCCCCTTCGGCACCACCTTCAGCCGAGAGGCTAGGTTTTCAGCCTTGATGATCAGCGTATTGCTCTCGGGATCAAAAGCCGCACCGCCCCAGTTACCGCCGCCAAGAGCCGACGGGAACAGAAGGGCCTCGCGGAAATCAGGCGGCGTATACAAACCTTCATAGCGCATTTTGTCGAACTCAGACTGGCACCACGCTTTGTCAAAAGGTGTTACCCCAAAGAGGTCTTCCCGATTGATTTTTTGACCGGCAAACGCCACCGGCAAAGTGGGGATCGGCTGTGTGGGCGAGGCTTCGTCTTCTGGAACATTTGTTTCAGGAACCGGCATTTCTTCGAGCGGCCAAATCGGTTCGCCGGTGTCGCGATCAAAGGTAAACAACCATCCCATTTTGGTTTGCAGCACTGCAACTTCACGCGGTTCACCATCTTTCTGAATGGTCACCAGCAGAGGATGGCCGACCAGATCGTAATCAAACAAATCATGGCGCACGGTTTGGAAGTGCCACGCCACGCCGCCTGTATCAGCCTCAATAGCCACAAGAGCCGTCGCGTAAGGAATGGGGAAGCGACGACCTCCACCGTAGTAATCAGTCGATGGACTGGTGGTTGGCAGGAAGACCAAGTTACGTTCCTGATCGCCGCTCATGGTCGACCACACATTGGCCGCGCCCGATTGATCACGATAGGATTGCGGAATGGGATTAAACTCCCACTTCAGTTCGCCGGTGCGCACATCCCAACCACGGACAAACCCGTCATTGGCATCTTGAACACCATCATTGGACGACGTTGCGCCGATGACGGTATCGCCAACAACGGCACCGGGGGATGGCATACCTACGAAACCTTCGCCGTACATTTCGTAGTCAGCGTTGCTGACGCGGCCCGGATGACCGGCATCGGCCCCGAAATCCATACAGGCCTTGCCGGTGTCTGCATCTATCGCCCACAGGTTACCTCTGGCATCACCCTTGAAAACGCGTTTCTGGCAGGCGGCTCCGTCTTCAGGTTCCTCTGCCGCCCAATAGACGACACCGCGACAGGTGCTGGGAAACATCTCGTCGTCTGTTAGAGGCTTGCCGGTTTCAGCATCTGGGGCGTGGGGATCAAACACCCAAACCTCTTCACCCGTTGCCGGGTCCAGGGCAAATACCCGGTTAAACGGCGTGCAGTAATACAGCAGCCCGTTGGCCTGGATTGGCACAACCTGAAGCGACGTGCCGCGTGGGTTTTGCTTGACGTCACCGGAGCGATGAATCCACGCGACTTCCAGATCAGCAACGTTGCCTTTGGTGATCTGATCTAGAGAAGAGTACTGACTGCCGCCGGAATCATTGCCGAAGTTTTGCCAATCTTCACCCGACTGTGCATACCCTGACTGTACAAAAAAGACCCCAGTTGCGCTGATCAAAGCCACAAATCCAAGAACACTATGTTTCATCGTTTTCCCCTATGGCCCTTCGTAGTGGGCGGTAACCGACCCGGACCTCTCTATCTGTCCCCATGGTGCGACGGATTGTGCTTAGGGTCCAGCCTGACTTCGTTCGATCAGTGAATATCTTATAAGAGAGCTTATAAAACAGACTGTGGCGCGGCAGGGCCCGCGTGTGGTACCGGTCGATTCACTTTATATTTTTAAGGTGCCGTGTTGCAGCAATTTCCCCTTGTTCTGTTTTTTACCAAGAACGCACGATTCGTTAGCTTCGGCTTTTTTCTCGCGTTGTTTTCAAGTTTTGGGCAAACGTTTTACGTGGCTTTGTTCAATGGTGTTTTGAACGAAGACCTCGGCCTGTCGAGCAGCGACCTGGGCACCTTGTATGGCGGCGCCACGTTTGTGAGCGCGGTGACGCTGATTTGGATCGGCAAGCTGATTGATGTTTGGGACCTGCGCCTCTTTACGGTTTTCACATTTTGCATTCTGGCCGCAGCCTGCTGGGTGTTTGGCAACGCCACCGGTCCAGCGACCATTATGTTGGCGATGTGGGGGCTCCGCCTTGGCGGTCAAGGTTTAATGTCGCACACGGCGCTGACCAGTATGTCGCGCTATTATGAGACCGAGCGAGGTCTTGCCGTCAGCATTGCGAATATGGGATTTGCCGCCGGCGTTGCCAGCCTGCCTGTCGCTGGCGCTTACCTTTTGGTGAATTACGGCTGGCGTGGCATTTGGACCGGCAGTGCAGTGTTCTTGATGGTCGTCTGTTT
>CAYGSZ010000256.1:1209-3945 GCA_964352705.1 uncultured Rhodobacterales bacterium | reverse complement strand
TTGGCGTGGACCAGCAGCGGATATAAATTGTACAGGTCGCGACGCACCTCAAAAAACTCCGGCTTGATCGGACGGTGTTCGCCGTAGCGGGCAAAGAACGCATCGCCAAAGGTCTTAAACAACGTCGCAAAGGCCAGTTCAATTTCCGGATCGGCATAGTAAATCGCGGGGTCAACAAATCCGGCGATCTTGCCGGAGTCACACAGCACGTTGCCGGTCCACATGTCACCGTGAATCAAAGCGGGGGTGTCAGGTTCCTCGATCCATTGGTCCAGCTTTCCGCATAACGTCTCAATGCGACTCAGCATCGCATCGGTAATCCGCCGTATCATGTAGGCTTCATTGGCCATATACAGCAGCCGCTGCTCGGCGAAAAATTTGATCCACGTGGACGTTTCTGTGTTGGGTTGAGGCACACCGCCGATCACGGTGTCTCGCTCAAGCCCAAACGCGGGGCCCGATATGCTGTGCAATTGAGCCAAGTGATCTGCGGCGTCCTGCTCAACAGAGGCTGTAATTCCGCCCGAGGTCTTAACGTAAGACATCACCAGCAAGTCGGGCTCGCAGTGCAATACCTGTGGCACGGGCAGGGTGCTTTTATCGGCCAGATAGGTCAGCATCCAGCCTTCCAGGTCCAGCGTTGCCGCCTGACCTTTGCGGGCTGTTTTCACGGCAACCCGCCGCCCATCTACAAGCTCCAGAGCCGACACATCGCCGACACAGCCACCGGTCAGCGGCAGGCTTTTTTTGACCGCGCACTTCAGGGCCGTTCCGACGCGTACATTAAGGACGGGGCTCATGGCTGTTGTGTCACCTGCTTAGTTTGGCGCCCTCGCGGCGCTTAGCTTGGAACCCACGATCCGCCACTCACAGAAAATCGCGCTGAATCGCCTCCAGCAACCCTTTGCTGCCGTTCTCAATCAGATCCAGCACAGCGTCAAAACCATCTTCTTCCCCGTAATAAGGGTCGGGCACGTCTTCGGTTTTTGCGCCTGGCGCGTAGGACATAAACAGCTTCACCCGCTCGTAGGTGTCCCCCGGGGCCATGGCGGTGAGATGCCGCAAGTGCCCCTTGTCCATGGCCACCACCACATCAAAGCGATGAAAGTCCTGCTCGCTGACCCGCCGGGCCGCCTGACCCGACATGTCATAGCCGCGTGCTTTTGCTGCCGCGACCGCACGCGCATCCGGTGGCTCGCCAATATGAAACCCTTCGGTTCCAGCAGAATCCACATTAATTTCTTTGGTTAGTCCCGCTTGAACCACCAAATGCCGGAAAACGCCTTCGGCCGTCGGCGAACGGCAGATATTTCCGGTACAAACAAATAAAACCCCAACCGGCACTGGCCGTCTTCCTTATCCCTATTATTCTTTGCGCTGAGGTCCTTGCACTGACCTGCTCAGAGGCTAGCATAGCCCTGTTTTGGTTCCCCAGCGGCGCGCACTATGCCTCAAAGCTTCACGCCCGAGAAGAATTCTAATATCGCTATCCTCACAGGGGCCGGAATCTCGCAGGAATCCGGGCTTGAGACCTTCCGTGACCCCAACGGAATTTGGTCAAAAGTCCGCCTGGAAGACGTCGCGACTCCACAAGCCTTCGCAAAAGACCCCGATGCGGTTCATGCTTTTTACAACATGCGACGGGCCAGACATAAGGTCGCCACGGCCAATCCCAATGCCGCCCATATGGCTCTGGCCAGGCTGGAGCATCACTGGCCGGGGCAGGTGACGGTGATCACCCAGAACGTCGATTCCCTACACGAGGCCGGGGGCAGCCAAAACCTCATCCATATGCATGGGGTCCATTCCAAGGCCCGGTGTAACCACTGCCAGCACATCGTCGCCTGGGAAGGCGACATGTCGCGGGCTGATGTTTGCCAAGCCTGTGGCAGCGCCGGTGGTCTGCGGCCCCATGTGGTGTGGTTTGGCGAAACGCCACTGGAGTTGGATCGTATTCAGGCCGCCTTGCTCGACTGCGATGTGTTTATCTCCATCGGCACTTCGGGCAATGTCTATCCGGCAGCGGGGTTTGTCTCAGTGGTCAAAACCCTTGGTCGCGCCCGCACGGTCGAGTTGAACCTGGAACCGTCTATGGGTGCCGATCATTTTGATGAGGGGGTCTATGGCCCCGCCACCGAAGTGGTGCCCGCCTATGTGGAGGATCTGTTGTCGATCTTATGATCACACTCTTATGACACCCTTGCCTAAATTGTTGAAAGACGTGCGCGCCTGCACCCACTGTGCGGCACATCTGCCGCTGGGACCACGCCCGGTGGTGCGAATCGCGCCCTCGGCCACGCTGTTGATCATCGGTCAGGCCCCCGGCACGCGTGTGCATGAAAGTGGTGTGCCCTGGGACGATAAATCCGGCGACCGTCTGCGCGATTGGCTCAACATCGACAAAGACACCTTTTACGACGAACGCCGCATTGCCATCATGCCCATGGGGTTTTGCTATCCGGGTGTTGATAAAAATGCCGGAAAAAAGGGCGGCGATGCCCCACCCCGGCCTGAATGTGCGCCCCTGTGGCACGCTAAACTGCGGGCGCATCTGCCCAACATCAAGCTCACCTTGCTCATCGGCCTGTATGCCCAGGCCTACTACCTGGGGAAACGTCGCAAGACAACCATGACCGATACGGTCAAAGCCTGGGCCGGGTATCAGGATGAAGGTCTCTTGCCGTTGCCCCACCCCAGCTGGCGCAACACCGGCTGGCTGAAAAAGAACCCCTGGTT
>CAYGSZ010000256.1:0-1109 GCA_964352705.1 uncultured Rhodobacterales bacterium | reverse complement strand
GTCGTGCATGGGCTCGTTCCACGGTCCGGTTCCGGAAAAACGCGTTAACCTTTTTCAGATCGGCAGTTTTCAGCGGTTTTCTGGGGTCACAGCCGGGTCAGAGGGCGGTGGCGGTGTCGCCTGCACACGCGCCCCGCGCATCACGATATACAGCGTCGAGGACACGATCACCGCCGCCCCGATGAACGTAGCCAGGCTGGGGCTTTCATTGAAAATCATGAACCCTGCAACAGTCCCCAAAATGATTTGCAGGTAATCAATCGGGCTCATCAAGGTCGCTTCGCCCATCGCAAAGGCGCGGATCAAACAGTATTGGCCTGAACTGGCGCAAATGCCCAAGCCCATCAGCAGCAGCAGGTCGCTTTGGCTTGGGGGTTGCCACACCAGCGCCGCCGGGATGGCGGAGATCACCACTGTGCCGATTGAGAAAGTCAGCATAATCGTGACCGGTGCGTCGTAGGGCACAATCAGCTTTACCACCACCAAGGCCCCGCCCACGGCCAGGGCCGCCAGCAGGCCGCTCAGTATCGCCGGTTCAATCACCATGTTGCCCGGGTCCACCATAATCAGCACGCCGATAAACCCAACTGCGGTCGCCAGGCCACGCCGCCAGCGCACAAACTCATTGAGAAACACCGCCGCCAGAATGATCATGAACAGCGGCCGGGTGAAGTTCAGAGAAATGGCGGTCGCCAACTCTAAATTTGCCACCGCATAAAAACCTGTCGACATGCCGATAAAGGCACAGGTCACCCGGACCAAATGCAGGCCCGGCTTTCGCACCCGCAGGGCGCCCATCCCACTTTTCATCAGCAGGGGAATTACCACCAGCATGCCAAACACACAGCGGAAGAACACAATCTCAAACGTGTGCAGCGTTTGTCCGGCGAGTTTGATCAACACCGCCGTCGCCGAGAAAAACACAACACTGCCCAGCATCCACACTGCGCCGCGCAGATTATCGATAGGCAGGCTGTTGCTGGAAGGCACAGGCGGAGAAGGGAGGGGAGAAGACGTCAAAACATATCCAATAGGCGCATAAGCAGGCCGTTACCGCAAAAGTGAGGCGCAGATTGGGCTTTGCACCTGAACACCTCATACTATAGCAA
>CAYGSZ010000255.1:0-3970 GCA_964352705.1 uncultured Rhodobacterales bacterium | reverse complement strand
CATTGCCACGCACATCGTTGACATCGGATAGCATGCCGAATTCTTGATACATGCGCACAACGCTGTCTTGAAAACGGATCGGGGTTTCAAACCAGTCGCAGGCGGCGGAGGCGTTGGCCGTTGTTGATCCGGTAAACCCAAGCTGCGTAATGCTCTCATCCGTCGAGGTGTCTGTGGTGGTTGAGAGGGCGCGCGTTTGCAAGAGCGTGTCATTGGTCGTGCCGGTCATGGCGGTCGAGGCTTCACGGGACGTCAAGGTAATGCCGTTGTCTCCGACCACAGTCGTGCTTTCGTCTTCATTAATCACCGGGCACTCAACGGTGAAAGTCTCAGAGGCCTGAACCGCACGAACAATATCGTCGAATTCGCTGGTGCCGTCGGTCTCGTCGAAAGGCCCCGCGCGAAATTCGTTGTTGGTGCCAGGGTCGCATCCAGCACCAAGCGGGTTCGGGCAATTATCCAACTCAAAGGCCGACGTCGGGACTTGCGTTTGGTTGTCACTGTTGCTGTTATATCCGCCGAAGCCGTTTTCGCCATGACTGATCAGCGCGAAGGTATAGTCTGTGCCGTCCTCGGCTTCGTTTAATGTGCCAACCCGCGCGTTCTCTCCGTTGCAGACACTGATGTTGGTGTTGTCGACGATGTAGGTGATGTAGTTGCCCTGCGGATCAATGACATTTGATTTCGATAGTCCAAGTGTTCTCCAAGGCACAATGCCACGGTTCAGGTTACAGATGGTGCCATTGTTCGCAACAGAGTTGCCAAGGTTGCCAGGAATAGTCGGATCGGACGGACACGGCAGCAGGAAGTTTGCATCCTGTATGGCGGCGACCTCAATGGCATCTTTGATCAGCTTAAAATTCGCGCGCTGTGCCTGTGTGACTTCTAAACCGCGCCGGGAATTCATCAGTTGGGTCTGGCTGATCGCCACGCCTGCGGCAATGATCACAGCCGTGATAATAACCAGCGCAGCCTGCCCGGATTCATCTCGAACAGCGTCATGTGAAACGGCTTTAAGGGTTCGAAGCCACTGCACCACGGACTGAAATTTCATGCTCTTAACCTTTGAGATCATCTTCTGCGTGCAGAAAAAACCGCACAGCCCTTAGCCTATAGGATACGGGCAACATATTCTTATAAATTGAAGTTAATTTTTGTTACACACGTATTAAGTGTGTTTTTGCGTTCGAGTATGTCCTGCATACACAAGTAACGCTTTACAGTTGAGGGACGTTGCCGTGGGATTTATGCACTGGCCTTCAGCGCACCATTTTTCAGGGCTGCAATAGCCCGGTCAAACAGCTCAGGCGTGCAGGTCACACCGTCTACGGTTTGTCCCTGATAAGACGTGCAGAGGTTAAGCGCCGCCAAAGCAGTCGCGCTGTCAGCCGTCAGTTGGTCCAGCGCCTCACCACCGCCGTTTGCCAGATCTTGCAAAACCCGCGGACTGGCCATGCCGATGGACTCAATCACCGAGAACCCCAAAATGTTGTGCAATGCCGTCAGCAGTTTTGGCCCCAACAGTTGCGGAGACGCTGTGCCCTCGTGGCGGTTGGCCAGCGCTAAAACAGACTCCAGCAGAAAATCCAGAGCAGATGACTGGCGATGAAAGGCAAGCACCGCATTGTGCACTTGCCGGTAACTTTTAAGCTTTCCCCGGGCGTCCGCTTGCACCCAAACTTGGCGCCCTACGGCAAAGTTGGCGACGGCGAAATTTGCAGCCGGGTCTATGATCAGGTTGTCCGGGTCAAACACATAAACGTCAGCATCCAACCAAATCACGCGCTCAATGTCAGGCTGTTGCTCAAACACGTCTTTGGCCCAGGCCAAGCGGGCAATGTCACACAGCAGCGGCTTTTGTGTGGCGAATTTGTCCAGAAGTCCCTGTGGCACCAGATCAAAAATGTCGTCGCCACGGAAGTGATAGCCCCAATCGTTTTGTGTCGCCAAGGCGTTGACGCTCGCCATGCAGGTTGCAACCCAGTCCAGTTGTGAGGTGGCGCGATAAGATTGAAGCAAAGCGGTGCGCATGGGGCGTGGTATCTCCACAAGTGGTGTATCACTCAAACTTTAGGGCGTCGGCTATCCATATGCTACGGTTCTGCCGCCTAAAGCGGTGGGGACGTTATTTCTAAAACCGCAGGAAAATCACGGTTAATTATTCCAGATATCAATTATCGCAGACGCCCGGCATAGCTTCAGCTATGCTGAAAGGAATAGGATAGCTTCCGCTATGCTAAAAGAAAAACGACCTCGTCAGACGCGGCGTCTGGCGAAGAGGGGAGTTATTAAAATGAGTCCAGTCGCACATGGCTAAAACGGAATCCGGCATTCGGACCAACAGGTCCCTGGTGCGTGGTTTAAAGGTGCTGACCGAAATCAGTGCCCATGGCCCCATGCGCGCGTCTGAAGTCGCGCGCCGTGTCGAGTTGCCGCGCGCCACCGTCGTCCGTCTGATTGAAACGTTGATCGAAGTTGGCATGATCCGCCGTCACGACGGCTCCAAAACGTACGAAGTCACAGAGCAAGTCACGCGCTTGTCCCATGGCTATGATCGGTGGAGTGCCCTCACCGACTCTGCCATCCAGGCCATCAATACAGCAGCGGATGATCTCACATGGCCACTGGTTCTAACCACACCGTCTGGCTTGGATATGGTGGTGCGTTACAACACCGACCACACCAGCCCGCTTGCGTTACAGCGTTACAGTCTTGGCTTTCGCATTCCGGTGTTTGATACAGCCAGCGGTATGGTGTTCCTCGCCTACAGTACCGATCAAGAACGCGAGACGTACTTGCGTATGCTGGAAGCGGAACAAGGCACCCTGGATGTCAGTCGGGTGAAACGCCGCATCGAGGAAACGCGCCTTGATGGGTATTGCATCCATCACCGCGCGGGCAGTTTGGAAAAAGCCTGCGCCGTGCCTGTGATCCGGGAGGAGAGTTTTATCGGCGCACTTACCATGCGGTTCATTCCCTCGGCGGTCAGTTATGCGGAACTAAAATCGCGCTATGTCGCGCCGCTTACCGAACTGGGGACCACCATCAGCAGCCAGCTTGCGGTCTGAGTCGTTTAGTCTTTTAGTGTTGCAGCGACGCGTAATCCCAATAGCACCAGTCGCGTGCGCGGCACCGGGTCGGCCCCTCGCGTTGTAACGCGCACATACCATTCTTCGGAAGAAAATCCGCCGCCGCGCATCACCCGCTTGGTGCAATCGCCGCCTTCAAAGCCGTGGGTATCTTCGGTCACGGCCCGTGCGGTGCCGGTTGCCCCGGTGTGATCCTCCACCCAGCAGTCTTGCGTCCATTCCCACACATTGCCGATCGTGTCGAACAGCCCGAAGTCATTCGCCGGGAAAGACGCAACGGGAGAAGTAAACGCATAGCCATCTGTGCAGTTGACTGTCTCGCTGCCAATCGCTTTGCCATAGGCTGTGTCACCGATGTTGGCATAGGCGCAGGACTCCTCTAACGCGCCGCCCCAAGGGCGCACGGTTGTCGTGCCAGCGCGGGCCGCGTATTCCCACTCGGCTTCGGAGGGTAGACGATACACGCGGCCCCCTTGCGCCTTGGTGTTCAACCAGCCGACATAAGCTTCGGCATCTGGCCAGCCGATGCAGACCATCGGGTGATCATCGCCCGGAGCCTGCCCTCCTGGATACAAAGGGTTTTCCCAGGTCGGTTGGGCGCCTTCGCCATATTCGAATTGCACCTGGGCCACCCAGACTGTGCCGCAAGGCCTACCCATCTCGTAGCCTGAGTCGTCCAGAAAGGCTTTGAACTGAGCGCGTGTCACTTCCGTGCGGCCAATGGCGAACGGTGTGTTGATGGTCACCGGTGTGGGTGGCCCACCCCAGCCGAAGCGGCGGTTTTGGCTTTCACTTTCCGGCTGGCCCATGACGAAGGAGCCAGCTGGCACGCTGACCATCTCTGGGCAATCCGCGCAGTCTTGAAAGGCCGCTGCCGTGGA
>CAYGSZ010000254.1:0-3984 GCA_964352705.1 uncultured Rhodobacterales bacterium | reverse complement strand
CGATCGGTAAGGGCATATGAGTGCGGCCCAGCGGATCTTTGGTCTCTCCGGCCTGCGCTTTATTATAATCAGCAACAGTTCTGGCCAAGCCCGTTTTATCGACGCCCATCTTTACGGCCAGTTCCTCAAGGGAGTCTGCCTTAAAGAAGTTGTGGTAGCCCTCGTTGAAAGCTTCAGCGATGTCCTCTTTTTCCATCATACCCATGAAGCCGCCTGAAATCAGCCGGGGGGCTTGGGTATGAATTTCATGATCCCAGACCGTCCAGCACTGTTCGCCGGGTTGTTCGACCAACGCTTCTTCGTAGGCAGCGTGACTTAAGATGTCTTCCTGCAGGAAGCGCTTGCCTTGCGCATCGACGATGATTTCCCAAGGGGGCCTGTCTCCTGGGAAGTGGCGTGCGACAGCGACCATGGGCGAGGGATAGTCTTCGTCGCCAAGGATTGCGCCGAACAGTGGCAAGTGGTGTTCGCCGTAGCGGACATATCCCCCAACGGAGGTGCCGAGCGTGATGCCCGCGCCCTGGCTATAGGGATAAGACACGTCGGAGTAATCGGGTGCGCCTTCCAGTTCTTCAAACATTTCTGGATTGGACGCGTAGCCACCGCTGGTGAGGACCACGTTTTTACCCATATAGCGTGCTGTCTTTCCATCCGCATTGACGGTGACGACACCGACGACGTTGCCATTGTCATCCTGAATAAGCTCAGACGCTTCGGTGCTGGTCATAATGGTGACGGCACCGGAGGCCGTGAGAGGTTCAAGCAGTTTCTCGAAAACCGCAAGAATGCCCATAGCACCTTCCTTGTGCCAGGCGTAGCGAGCGTGACTGTAGGGCTCGTGGGTCGTGCCGGTCACGGGATGATGAGGATAGACCTCAAAGCCATTATCAGTCAGCCAATCAAAGGCGGGGGCCGCGTTTTCAGTGGCCAGACGCAGGATATAAGGATCCGCAGTATTATTGCTGATGCGCATGACGTCGTCGTAATGGGATTGCGGGCTGTCGCCGGTGATGCCCTTTGATTTCTGCAGCTTGGTGCCGGCGGCGCTCATTTGGCCAGACGAGAGGAACATGGTGCCACCAATCACCGGCGCGGCTTCGATAATAAGGACTTTAGCGCCCCGCTGACCGGCAAAAATCGCTGCGGGAAGACCAGCGGTTCCGCCGCCGATGATAATGGCATCCCAGGTGTCGTCTGCGGCTTTGCTCTGTTTTGAGGTGGTCAGCGTCGCGCTGGCTGCGACCGCGCCTGCTGTTGATAGGAACTGCCGTTTGCTGATGTTCTGCGTTAACGGGTTGTGGAACTTGGTTTTCTTCGTCATGAGGGGCTCCCTGAACTTCAAATTTGACTAAACATTAGCGTACCTCAGGCGCTTCGCCTAGCGCGGTTATGCTTGTGTTTAAGCGCTATGCCCGCATTGCGACCGTCAGATGGGATGCTATTGCCAGGGTGTTCAAGTGAGATCAGTATTCCAGTTCATCCGAAATTCTGAGGGAGGGACAGGTATGTTGGATCGCAGAACGGTGTTCAAGGCGACGACAGCGATTGGCGCAGCTCTCTCGTCCCTCGTTGGTGGGCGTAAAGCTCAAGCCAAGTTGCCAGAAAGCGTTGATGTTGAGCCGCGCGGGACGGATCGCCGCCTGGAGCGTCTGCCGAAGCTTGATGTCGAGAGCCGCGAGGACTTTCTGACCCAATTCCGAATTTGGACAAATCGCGATGTGCGCCGTGCTGGAGCGCAACGTGCGGATCGGATCTTAGAGGCCGCCGGGCTCGATAAGCGCGCCCAGATGTCGGACGAAGAAGCGATTGCGCTGATCGGCGGGGATCACATTGTGGGCCTCAGTGGCCGGGCCTGGATCAGCGCTCAGCAGATCATGTGGAAGAACCTGTACGACGAATTCCATGGCAACGCCGAGGCCTACTTGGCGGAGATGGAAGCGGCAGACACAGCCGGGCCGGGGACTCTGGAACTGAACCCAGACATGGAGTTACCGAAATACACCAAGCATGAAATTCATATGCAGCCCGGCGGCTATGTAGGAGACGCCTTCGCGGGGCATATGTATCACTATGGCACCAACAACTTCTGGGAGGGTCGCAACTACCAGGATGAAATGCATGCCAAGCTGGTGGATGAGATCCCACCCCCTAGGGATGGCAAGGTTAAGCGCATTCTGCATATGGGATGTAGTGTTGGTCAGCTGACCTTGCGCCTTAAAGAGAAATACCCAGATGCTGAAATTTGGGGCGTCGATGTGGGTGGACCGATGGTGCGCTATGCACATATGCGGGCGGTTGATTTGGGCATAGACGTCAATTTCGCCCAGCGACTGGCCGAGGACACCAAATTCCCAGACGGCCACTTTGATATGGTGACATCTTTCCTGCTGTTCCATGAGGTGAGTTCGGAAGCTGCCGAGCAGATTATCGCCGAAGGACATCGCGTGCTGCGTCCGGGCGGGGTGTTTTTCGCGCGGGATCAGCTGGACTGGGATAAGATGCCCCAACAAACGGCGTTTCAGCAGTACCAGAGGTTTTGGATTTGGCGCTGGAATCACGAAGTTTGGCAGAAAGACCATCGCAGCAACAATTATCCTAAGTTGCTGGCCGCAGCCGGATTTGAGGTCGATGACAAAACGCCTCAGGAACGCGGGGCTTTTAGAGGCAGCATGATGGGTGTGAAGCCTGCCTAAGCTTGTTTTGAAGCCTTAAAAGACGATTTAGGTATGAGTAAAATTTATTGCTGATGTTATTGGCGGTATTGGACGTTTGGCCTCTGCGCCAGATAGTCTATTTTAGAATTATATCTATTTAGTCAACCAATCACGGCGGCATCTGTGCCGAGGTGATTCTGGGCGGCGCTTGTGCCGCAGTCGATTTGAGAGGTTTTAAAGATGATTGATCGCCGCACATTGTTTCCTGCGCTCACAGCTCTTGGGGGAGCCGCCAGCGCTTTTCTGGGTGGAACCAAAGCAAATGCTGCAACAACGACTAAGGGTAATTTTGTAGGTGATCTTGAGCCGCGTGGCACCAAGGGTCGCTTAGAACGCATTCCCGAGCTTGACCTTGAAAGCCAACAGGATTTCCTGACTGGCTTTAGACGATTCACGGGGCGTGGCTTCAACCGTATCGCGTCGAAGCGCCTGGCTAACTTGTTTGAGGCCAAAGGGTTAGACCCCCATGGCGACCCGTCCATTGAGACTGTGTTGGAGGTCGCTGGTGATGACCCGCTACTCGGCATGCAGTGTCGCACTTGGGTGAGTATGCAGCAGCTAACCTGGAGCACGGTTCAAGAGCTGGTGTATCGCGATCCCGACAAATATCTCGCCGAGTTGGAAGCTGCTGATAACGCTGGTCCCGGTACCCTGGAACTGAACCCGGATATGGAACTGCCCGACCACGTTAAGCATGAAATTCACATCATGCCGGGCGGCTACGTGGGTGACCCCCTCGGAGGTTATGTGTTCCATTATGGAACCAATAATTTCTACGGCGGCAATAATGATCAGGATGAACTGCATATTACCTATGCCAACTCGGTGCCAGTGCCGACGACACCGCAGCCTAACGGTCGCCCGCTGCGCATATTGGAAATGGGCTGCACCATCGGACAAATGACGGTTGCGCTGAAAGAGCGTTTCCCAGATGCGGAAGTGTGGGGCATTGATGCGGGTGGCCCAATGGTCCGTTATGGTCACATGCGGGCCGTTGACCTGGGCGTGGATGTGAACTTTGCCCAACGCCTGGCGGAAGATACCAAGTTTGAAGACGGTTATTTCGATATCGTTACCTCTTACATTTTACATCACGAGATGCCGGCTGAGATTTCAAAGCAAACAGTAAAAGAGACCTACCGTATTCTGCGGCCCGGTGGTGTGTTCTTCCCGATCGATTTTTATACCGGTGAAAACAAACCGAGTGTCAGTGCCGGGCAGAAGTTCCGTCACTGGTGGGATCACCGCTGGAACAACGAAGTCTGGTGGG
>CAYGSZ010000253.1:0-3989 GCA_964352705.1 uncultured Rhodobacterales bacterium | reverse complement strand
TTTTGCCACGCACAACCCGGCTTTCAGATGAGAGCTATCTTGATTTTGTAGAAACCTTCCGGGGCATTGCCGGCTACGGCACATTCCCGATGGTCGCCGCTGAAGGTGAGAAAGCGGTCGCCGAAGCCTTGGGCAAAACCGACGACAAGACCGACATCAAAGATATAAAAGCGGTCATCAACAAACTGCCCCTGCCCGCCACCTGGCAGCGCTATATGCGCTCGCATCAAGAAATGATGTGGCGGCGCACACGGGCTTCTTTCGAGCCGTTTGAAGGCGACATTGTCAAAGCCATGAATGAGGCCGAAACCAAAGGCCCCGGTAAGCTAACGGTCGATCCGAACTTTGAAGTTCCGGCTTACGCGCGGCGTGAGATTCATCTGCAACCGGGCGGCTACACGGACGACCCCCTAGGCGGCATTGTCTACCATTACGGCACCAAAGTGTTCTACGCCGGGGCGAATGATCAAGACGAACTGCATGCGGAAGTGGTTGATACCTTGACCCCACCGAAGGACGGTAAGGTCAAGAAGATTCTCGATCTGGCCTGTAGCATCGGCCAAGCCACGATGATTATCAAAGACCGTTATCCCGAAGCGGAAGTGACCGGGTTAGATGTTGGCTTGCCGATGGTTAAGTATGCCCACTGGCAAGCGGTGGAACGCGGCGTCGATGTCAACTTCGTGCAGGGTTTGTCGGAAGACACCAAGTTCGATGACAACAATTTCGATATGATTTTGTCTTACATTCTGTTCCATGAAATTCCCGTGCGCGTGATTAAGGATACGGTCAAAGAGATGTTCCGTATCCTGCGTCCGGGCGGCACCTTCTGTATTTACGAATTCCCAAGTGCCGGACCAAACATGCCCGCCTCACAGCGCTGGATGATTGATTACGATTCGATCAACAACTGCGAACCCTACTCCCCGGGTTTTGTTTACATGGATTTCCATCAGGCTCTGAAAGATGCAGGTTTTGATGTGAAGGCAGGACCAAAAAATTCCAATGGATTCTTGCAGACCATCGTGGCCACCAAACCCGCCTGAGATCAGGATACCGCCGAGCCATGAATGTGACGATTAATCCTGAAAATACAAATGTCAGCACCGTGATTGAGTCCTTGCGGACCAAGCTCGGCGCTGACGCTGTGCTGACGGATCAAGAGACACGCCTGTATCATTCGCAAGATGTCTATGCGACAGGCCCAACGGTGGCGGCGGTGATACGCCCCACCACCGTTGCGGACCTGGCCCATGCGGTCAAAGCAATCACGGCGGCGGGTGTGGCGATCTTCCCGCGCGGCGGTGGCTATTCTTACACCGATGCGTACCTGCCCTCGTCGCCCAACGGTATTTCCCTGGACATGACCGGGCTTAATCAGATTGTTGAAATCAACGCCGAGGATATGTTTGTCACGGTACAAGCAGGCTGCACGTGGGAAGCCTTAGACAACGCCCTCAAACCCCATGGAGTGCGGGCTGAGTTCTGGGGCCCATTGTCGGGGTTTAAAGCCACCATCGGCGGCGGCATGTCGCAAGGCGCCGCCAGCCTTGGCTCGTCTAAAGACGGCATTACCGCTGAAGCCGTGTTGGGGATGGAGATTGTCACAGCCGATGGCGAAGTGTTCGCCACGGGCTCCGCCGCACAGACAGGTAAATCCCCCTTCTTCCGCAACTACGGCCCAGACTTGACCGGTTTATTTTGTGGCGACGCTGGGGCTTTGGGGATTAAAGCCACAGTAACGCTCAGGCTACAGAAGCGGGCCAAGTATACACAGGGTTTGTCGTTTGGCTTTGATAGCTTTGAAGAGGGCCAGAAGGCCATGCAGGCGGTAGCCGCCTCCAATCGGGCAACAGAAGTTTTCGGCTTTACCCGCCGCGCCATGGAAGGCGTGGTGGCGAGTAAAGGTTTGTGGGAAGACCTTAAGATTATGTATGCCGTGGGCCGCTCGTCCGGGGGCATCATCAGTGGTATTTTACAGATGGTGCGTATGGCCGTTGCCGGTCGCAGGTTTGCGTCGAAGTCGGAATGCTTCGTGCATTGCGCCGTTGAAGCCGACAACCCGACCGAATTAAAAG
This sequence comes from uncultured Rhodobacterales bacterium, assembly GCA_964352705.1. Taxonomy (GTDB): domain Bacteria; phylum Pseudomonadota; class Alphaproteobacteria; order Rhodospirillales; family Rhodospirillaceae; genus WLXB01. Next base: position 1,911 of record CAYGSZ010000253.1, on the reverse strand, counting down.
GTCACATTCAAACCGTGCGGGATGCAGTCGGCACTCATGGCCAGGACATTCCCAACACCATGCCGACGGTGATGCGGGCGACACCGTTCATGCCCTACCCTGTGGTGGGTATGGATGCGAAGCGCATGCTGCCGCTGCATACCATTCTGCCGTTCTCTCAGGCCGTTGCTTTTCATCGGGCGCTGGAAGCCTTGCTGGAAAAACGCAAAGCCGAAATTGATGCCGTGAATATGACAATCCCGTCGATCTTTGGCACAATGAGCACCAACAGTTTCCTCTGTGAGCCGGTGTTATACTGGCCGGACACGCCTGACCTTTTCCATGAGCGCAATACGCCCGAAGAGATGCTCGCCCCCATGCGCAACAATGCACCCAGCGAAAAAGGCCGCGCGTTTGCCAAAGAGATGTTTGAGGAAATTGTGACTCTGATGCACGCTCATGGCGGGGTTCATATGCAAATTGGCAAGGCCTACCCCTATTTAAGAGACCGATCTGAGATCACAATTGATTTAGTGAAGCGGATTAAAAACCGGACTGACCCCCATAACCTGTTGAATCCAGGCGCTTTAGGGCTTTGATGACGGTACAATTTTAATCATGCATACAACGTATATCCCAGACCAAACTTTCTATTTGTAAGGTCTTCCATGACACCCCACATTAAGAGTCTTAATTCAAAGGAAGATGTGATCCATGCCTCTCAATACCGCGCCCCTTAGAGCCATTACCGATGAAGATCGCGCGACTTATGCGCGCGACGGTGCTGTGTGCCTGCGCCAGGTCTTTGATCCGGAGTGGATCGAAAAAATGCAGCCTGCTGCGCGACGCATCTCGGTGGACGAAGAAGACGTCGGCCTGCTGCCGTCAGCGCCGGGTCGATACATGTCACGGATTATTCCCGAGTTTCGTGATTTTATTTTCAACTCTCCCATGGGGCAAGCTGCGGCTCAGGCCATCGGATCAAAAACTGCACGCTTTTTCTTTGAGGAAATTTTTGCCAAGCCGCCGAAATCGGACTCTAAAACACTCTGGCATTGCGACCGCATGGGCTGGCCCGTCTCCGGGGAAATGGTGCCATCGTTGTGGATTCCATTGAACCCGGTCACGCCTGAGAATTGCCTGGAAGTGCTGGCCGGATCGCAAACGCAAGATGTGCCCTACTGGCTGTTCTCGCCCAATGCCCGCAAAATGATCAAGCCCGACGACCGGGCCCCACATCCTAACGAAGCCAAATTGCGTGCTGATCCAGATGCCCGTTTCCTCAATTGGGCAATGGAGCCCGGCGATATGCTGGTGGTTCACCCTTGGACACTGCATTACTCCTCTGGCAACACCTCTGAAGATTGGCGGATTGCGATTTCGGCTCGTATTTTCGGTGACGATATTCGGTGGGCGCCACGCCCTGACTGCCTGAACATTGCAGGGGTGTGCTTTGACGAAATGGTTGACGGCAACCCGCCAGCTGGACCGCTGTTCCCAGTGCTATGGTCGGAAGACGGCACGCGGGACACGGATGAAAACTACCCCAAAGGGTTTGCCACAACCTGGAAAGCGCAACGCCGCAACACCGTGAACGAAGATGCACTGTTCAGCGAGTTGGCCAAAAAAGCTGGCTAAGCTGAAACCCTAATCCTCGGTGTAAGTGATATTCTCGTACACACTGCCATCAATGCGGAAGCGGTCCGTTGCATATCCAGGTTGAAAGCCGACGACGCCAGAGAACTCCAGCAGCCACAACGCGGCCCCTTGATCACGCAGACGCAGCGTAATCTCCTTTAGCAAGGCTTCGCGCTTGACCGGGTCCATTTCTGAGGCCGCAGCCTCAATCAGTGGCATGGCCTCTTCGTCGCAATAAAACGGTGCCGTATAGGCGCAGGAGAATTGCTCAAAGGCTTTTTGAGGGTCCCACAG
>CAYGSZ010000252.1:0-4014 GCA_964352705.1 uncultured Rhodobacterales bacterium | reverse complement strand
GGCACACCCAGCGCTTTCATGGCCGGCAAGGACGGATCGAGTGCGCGCTTTTGCAGTGCCTCCACTTCGTCCAAGGCACCGCGTTCGAGCATCGTTTCAAACCGGCCATCACAGGCGGCATACAGATCCTCGCGCGGCGGGCGGAACAACACCTTATAAAAAGACGTCTCCCCCAGCGGCGGCACAACCGGCTTGGCCTGCCACTCATGCAAGGGCGTTCCCGTGGCCTCGACCACTTCCCAGGCCCGCAGAATACGCTGACGGTCTTTGGGCTTCAGCCGCGCTGCACCTTCCGGGTCTTTCTCTTTGAGGCTGGCGTACAGCGCCTCGTTGCCCTCTTCCAGGCGCATCCGTCGAGATGTTTCTTTGACCGCGCTTGGAATGTCGGGAATATCCGATAACCCCTCCATCAGCGCTTTCAGATACAGCCCCGTCCCACCAACCACGATGGGCAGTTGCCCCTCGCTCTGCACCTGTTGGATGGTCTTCACTGCCAGATCGAGCCAGGTTGCAACGGTGCAAGCCTCGGCGCCATCAAGAGTGCCATAGAGATGATGCGGCACGCGCGCTTCATCATCCGCACTGGGCCGCGCCGTTAAAACATGCAGGTCTTGATAGACCTGCATACTGTCCGCGTTGATAACCGCGCCCTTGAGGTCTTCTGCCAGACGCAACGCCAAGCCCGACTTACCGCTGGCGGTGGGACCAGCGATGACGAGGATTGGAGACGCCAAGTCGTTCAACGGGCAAACCTAATCCAACACGTGACTCAACAAGCCATCCGCCAGTTTGGGTTCAAACCAGGTCGACTTGGGCGGCATGATCTCGCCGGCATCTGCCACCGACATCAGGTCGGCCATGCTGGTCGCGAACAGCGCAAACGCGACCGCCATCTCACCCGAGTTCACGCGCTTCTCAAGTTCGTTCATGCCCCTGATCCCGCCGACAAAATCAATCCGCTCATCGGTGCGCGGGTCGGACACGCCCAACAGCGGCTCGATCAAATTGCCATGCAGCAGGCTGACATCTAACCGGCCCACCGGGTCATTCTCCGGCACATACTCGGGATGCAGATCAAGCTGGTACCACGCCCCATCCAGATACATGCCGAACTGCGTCGGCTTGGTGGGCTTGGCTTGTGCGTCGGCACGGGTGACATCAAAACGCTCGCCAATTTTAGCCAGCAGGCCGTCCACCGAATGGCCGTTGAGGTCTTTGATCACCCGATTGTAGTCGAAGATCCGCATTTCATCATCAGAGTACGCAACGGTCAAAAAGTACTGGGCGCTCTCGGTCTCCGGCTTCAGCTTGGCGACCCGTGAGCCTGCCGCAGAGCGATGGTGCCCATCGGCGATGTACAAGGCGGGCATATTGTTAAAGGCGTCCGTCAGCGCGGCAATGTCGGCGTCATCGTTGATCACCCAAATGGCATGACCGACACCGTCATCCGCCGTCACGTCATAAACCGGCGGCTGTGACGTGACCGCATCCAACACCGCCTTCACCACCGCAGACGATTTATAGGCCAGCAACACCGGGCCGGTTTGAGCGTTCAGCGTCTTAACCTGGTTGACGCGATCATCCTCTTTCTTGGGGCGAGTGTATTCGTGCTTGCGGATATCGTTTGCATCATACGCCGCCGCCGAGGCCACCATGGCCACACCGGTTTGGCTGTGCGCGCCCATGGTCAAGCGGTAGGCGTAGTAACAAGCTTTGTCTTCGCGGATCAGCACGCCATCAGCGATCAGGCGCTGAAGGTTCTCGGCCCCTTTGTCGTAGACCTCTTGGGCATACACGTCCGTGCCTTCGGGCAGATCAATCTCTGGTTTTGAAATATGCAGGAAACTGTTGGGTCGGCCTTTGGCCCGCACCCGTGCTTCTTCGGTGTTGAGCACATCATAGGGGGGTGCCGCGACGGCATCGGCCTGTTCAGGGGTCGGGCGCAAGGCAGCAAAAGGGCGGACTAATTCAGGCATAATTCAGGACTCTCAGCGCACGGCAAAATTTGAATGACGAGTTGATCCCGTCGTTTACCTGCTGCCCCGCTGCCTGCGCAACCGCGAGGGGCAGAAATGATGATCTTTTTTACAACCTATTTGTGAGGTCCTCCGCTCGCTCAGGCCAAGGTTAGAGATTCGGCAAGACGCGGAAATTTATTTTTGCACAGAACTGGCTCAAACCTTGGGATTGGGGCGTTAACCAATCGGTGACGGACCCGGATTATGTTGCGTTGAAAGCTGCTGGGTTTTATTCAGTAGTATCGACTCAAAAAGACCTTTGTGAGCGCAGGGACATTCTCCCTAAATCCATAAGGGGCATCATTAGCAGGGCGACTGATGGCGAAATCAAAATCTGACATTCTTGATGACTTCCAGGCTTTCATGGGGAAGCACGGCGCGAATTATAAAGAATGGTACGTTTCAACATCGACGAACCCGAAGATGGAACTGTTTAAGTACCATAAGTTCAAGAACGGCGATAAAGGCTTGTTCCGCACCGCCGAATCCGAGATTCGCTCAGCAGAAGTTGCGGAGTTCTTTACGGATCTTGGCGCAAAAGGCGACCCCGGCATCAAAGATGATGCCATTTATGTCTATGCCTTTAAAATGGCCAAACACACGCGGCCTTCTGCCCGCTAAAACGTCGTTCAGCGCGCATCAAGACCGCACGCCAAAGCCGCACATCAAAGCCTCAGCTCAGCGCCGCACTTCACAACGCCTTACTTCAGCTTTCGTAAACGTCAGCCACGAACTGGTTGAGCAGCCGCACGCCATACCCCGTGCCACCGCGTGGCGCGAGCTTGGTATTCGCTTCCGCCCACGTAACACCTGCAATATCCAAGTGCGCCCACGCCGTGCCTTTGCGAATAAAGCGCTGTAGAAACTGCGCCGCCGTCGTAGCCCCGGCATATTTGCCGCCCAGGTTTTTCATGTCGGCAATGGGCGAGTTGATTTCCTTGTCATACTCGGGCCCAACCGGCATCCGCCATAGCCGCTCGCTGACGCTGTCTCCAGACTCTGCCAATTGCGTGGCCAATTCATCGTTATTGGAAAACAGCCCGGCATAATGTGGACCAAGAGCTGCGATGATCGCGCCGGTGAGCGTTGCTAGATCGATAATCGTGTCGGGCTTGAAGTTCTCCTGCACATACCAAAGGGCATCCGCCAGCACCAACCGGCCTTCCGCATCCGTATTCAGCACTTCAATGGTTTGACCATCAGCAGATGTCACCACGTCACCCGGGCGCTGCGCGTTGGCATCGGGCATGTTCTCGACCAATCCCAAAATCCCGACAGCATTCACTTTGGCTTTGCGGCCAGCCAGGGCTTTAAACAGACCGGTGACCACACCAGCGCCGCCCATGTCCCACTTCATATCCCACATACCGGCGCCGGGTTTCAGGCTGATGCCGCCAGAATCAAAGCACACGCCCTTACCGACAAAGGCAACGGTCGGGTCGTCTTTGCCGGCGCCATTCCATTCGAACACCACCATCTGTGGTTCATGGATCGAGCCCTGGGCCACGCCGAGTAACGCACCCATGCCCATCTTTTCCATTTCTTTGCGGCCAATCACTTTGACCTTCAAGCCATTGCCGGCCATATCTTTGGCGCGGGCAGCGAAGGTCACCGGAGTCAAGACATTGGGGGGTTCGCTGACCAGATCACGGGTCATCAACACCCCTTCATTCACAGCCGCCCTAATCTTGTAGGCGTCCCGCGCCTCAGAAAAATCGGTCAGAGACACCGCGATAGATTTGAGCTTCGGCTTAGCCGAGGCTTTTTGCGTCGTGCGGTATTTGTCAAATCGGTAGGATTTCAGAGCCAGACCAGACGCAACAGCTGCCGCCACATCCGCGCCAGAAACAACAGCGTCTTTGAGATCATCCAGAACCACCGTCGCGCGTGGCTCTTTGTCCAATTCCCCAAATAAGGTTGCCCCTGCTTCTTCCAGCGCCTGGACGGACATGCCGCTTGCCTTGCCTAAACCAAAAACCACCACACGGCTCAACTT
>CAYGSZ010000251.1:0-4015 GCA_964352705.1 uncultured Rhodobacterales bacterium | reverse complement strand
TTTGAGGACAAGATCATTGACTTCCTGCTTGAGCTTGCCCAGGTGACAGAGAAGACAGTGACGCCGGAAGAGTTGATTGAGCAAGCCGGTGCCACAGAAACCGATGGCCCGGCGCCAAGCGCGAATTAGAAATTTAAAGCTGGGACTTTAAAGCTGGCCGCGTTTTAACCTGAATTTTTGAGAGACCCGTATGCAGGACCGCGATCCGATTGAAGTTTATAATAATACTCTGGTGCCGATGGTGGTCGAGCAGACCAATCGGGGAGAGCGGTCTTATGACATTTTCTCCCGGCTGCTGAAGGAACGCATTGTCTTCCTGACGGGACAAGTAAACGATCAGGTTTCAACGCTGATTTGTGCGCAGCTTCTGTTTCTTGAGTCTGAAAACCCAACCAAAGACATCGCCTTTTATATCAATTCACCCGGGGGCGTGGTGACGTCTGGTTTGGCGATTTACGATACCATGAAGTACATCCGCCCGGATGTGTCGACTGTTTGTACCGGCCAGGCCGCCTCCATGGGGTCTTTGCTGCTGGCTGGCGGACACAAAGAAAAACGTTACGCTCTGCCAAATGCACGGATCATGATTCACCAGCCCTCTGGCGGCTTCCAGGGTCAGGCTGCGGATATCGAGATTCAGGCGCGCGAAATTCTTGCTCTGCGGAGCCGGCTGAACCAGATTTATGTGGATCACACCGGTCAGACCCTCAAGGCCATCGAAAAAGCCATGGATCGTGACAATTACATGACGTCCGAAGAAGCCAAAACATTCGGCATTATTGACACAGTTGTGACCAAACGGCCCAAGCCTGAGGGCGAGGAAGACGGCGGTTCTGATAAATAAAGTGATCCGGTAAAACGGGCATCTACGGGTTTTCTAGGGTGAATAGAGGGTTCAGATTGTTTGGCCAGCCTTTTCACAAATAGGGCATTAACCTGATATAGACGGATTTGTCGTTGTATTTGGCTGAAAGCCTCGTCTAACATTAGAAAACGCAAGATGTGGTGGCTAGACTGACGTGGACCCACAGAATCGGTTTAGCGCGCGGAGATAAAGAATGACCAAATCGTCCAGTGGCGATTCCAAGAATACCCTGTACTGCTCTTTCTGCGGAAAGAGCCAGCATGAAGTGCGCAAGCTCATTGCCGGGCCGACGGTGTTCATCTGTGATGAATGCGTTGAACTGTGCATGGACATCATCCGGGAAGAGAACAAGACCAACCTGGTGAAGTCGAAAGAGGGCGTGCCCACACCGCAGGATATTCTGACGGTGCTCGACGATTATGTGATTGGCCAGGCACATGCAAAGCGCGTGCTGTCGGTAGCCGTACACAACCACTACAAACGTCTTGCATCTAACGCCAAGAACGATGACATCGAAATTGCCAAATCCAACATCCTGCTGATCGGCCCAACCGGTTGCGGTAAGACGTTGTTGGCCCAGACTTTGGCGCGCATTTTGGATGTGCCGTTCACCATGGCCGACGCAACCACGCTGACAGAAGCTGGCTATGTTGGGGAAGATGTCGAGAACATTATTCTCAAGTTGCTGCAAGCGGCGGACTACAATGTCGAGCGGGCGCAGCGCGGCATTGTCTACATCGATGAGATCGACAAGATCAGCCGCAAGTCCGACAACCCCTCGATCACGCGTGATGTGTCGGGTGAGGGCGTACAGCAAGCCCTGCTGAAAATCATGGAAGGCACCGTGGCTTCAGTTCCACCACAAGGGGGCCGTAAGCATCCACAGCAAGAGTTTTTACAGGTCGACACCACAAACATTCTGTTTGTCTGTGGCGGGGCTTTTGCGGGTTTGGATAAACTGATTGCCCGCCGTGGCAAGGGAACGTCGATTGGGTTCGGAGCAGACGTGCGCAGTGACGACGATCGTCAGACCGGCGAGATTTTGCGCGACATTGAGCCAGAAGATCTTTTGAAATACGGCCTGATCCCTGAGTTCGTTGGTCGTGTTCCTGTGCTGGCGACTCTGGAAGACCTTGATGAAGGGGCTTTGATCGAAATTTTGACGACCCCGAAGAATGCGCTGGTGAAACAGTATCAGCGCCTGTTCGATATTGAGAATGTCGATTTGAGCTTCACGGACGATGCGCTGAACGTGATTGCGCGTAAGGCCATTGCCCGGAAAACCGGCGCGCGTGGCTTACGCTCGATCATGGAAAGTATTCTGCTGGATACCATGTTTGATCTGCCAAGCCTGGATGGCGTGGAAGAAATCGTGGTCAACGGTGAGGTCACAGAAGGTCGGGCGAAGCCGCTTTACATTTATGCGGATCGCAAAGAAGACCTGAGCACACCGGCCTAGAATCTTCCGGGTGAGCCGATTGCGCCGACCGCATCGGCTCCCTACATAAGGTATGTTCTCTGAGGCTATTCCTTAGCTTCAGGCTAGAAATCTAACAAAAGGTGTCTCTTTGAGCGCCTGGTTCCTCCTTCTCCTGGAGGCACCATTTAGCGAGGTAACACACGTGAGTTCTAATAAAGGTCAGCTTTATCCAGTTCTGCCGCTGCGCGACATCGTGGTTTTCCCGCATATGATTGTGCCGCTCTTTGTGGGGCGTGAAAAATCAGTGAAGGCCCTGGAAGATGTTATGGGGGATGATAAGCAAATTATGCTTGTCGCCCAGCGCGATGCGGCTGTGGATGATCCAACGGCTGACGACATCTACGATATTGGCACGATCTCGACAGTCCTGCAGCTTTTGAAGCTGCCGGATGGCACAGTGAAGGTGCTGGTTGAAGGCGGCCAAAGAGCCAAGATTGTTGGGTATAAAGAAAACACAGAGTTCTTCGAAGCCTATGCCGAGGCCTTTGCTGAAGAAGCAGATGAAGAGCCAGAACTTGATGCCTTGGCGCGCTCGGTGGTGACTGAGTTCGAGCAGTACATCAAACTGAACAAGAAGATTCCACCAGAAGTGTTGGTGTCGATCAATCAGATTGAAGATCCTGCCAAGCTGGCCGATACGGTTGCGTCGCATCTGGCCCTTAAAATTTCTGATAAACAGGAATTGCTGGAGCTTGGCACTGTTTCTGAACGCCTTGAGAAAATCTACGGCGTGATGGAAGGCGAAATCAGCGTTCTTCAAGTTGAGAAACGTATTCGTAACCGGGTCAAGCGCCAGATGGAGAAGACCCAGCGCGAGTACTATTTGAATGAGCAAATGAAGGCCATTCAGAAAGAACTCGGCGAGACCGAAGACGGCCGTGATGAAGCGTCTGAGTATGAAGAAAAAATCGCCAAGTCGCGGATGCCCAAGGAAGCGCGCGAAAAGGCTGTGGCCGAGTTGAAGAAGCTGAAAGCCATGAGCCCAATGTCGGCTGAGGCGACTGTGGTGCGCAACTACCTGGATTGGATTACCGACATTCCGTGGAAGAAGCGTTCGAAGGTTAATAAAGATTTGAAAGCTGCCGAAGAGCAGTTGGACAAGGATCACTTTGGTCTTGATAAGGTCAAAGAACGCATTGTCGAATACCTCGCCGTACAACAGCGCACCAAGAAACTCAAAGGCCCGATTTTGTGCCTGGTTGGACCTCCGGGCGTTGGTAAAACATCGCTTGGCAAATCTGTGGCGAAGGCGACAGGCCGTAACTTTGTGCGCATGTCATTGGGTGGCGTGCGTGACGAAGCGGAAGTGCGCGGGCACCGCCGAACTTACATTGGCTCCATGCCCGGTAAAATTATTCAAGGTATGAAAAAGGCGAAGACGTCCAATCCATTGTTCCTGCTTGATGAGATTGACAAGCTTGGCAATGACTGGCGCGGTGATCCGTCGTCGGCGCTGTTAGAGGTGCTTGATCCTGAACAGAACGCGACGTTCCAAGATCACTATCTTGAAGTCGATTACGATCTGTCTGACGTTCTGTTCCTGACCACATCTAACTCACTGCGTATGCCCGGACCCTTGCTGGACCGCATGGAGATCATTCGGTTGTCCGGTTATACGGAAGACGAAAAGCTGGAGATTGCCAAGCGTCACTTGATCAGCAAGCAGATCG
>CAYGSZ010000250.1:0-4041 GCA_964352705.1 uncultured Rhodobacterales bacterium | reverse complement strand
CAGTCTGGTGCGCAAAACGGCTGCGTTAGCGTCTCAGTTTAAGCGCAGTAAAATGCGTGGCCCGCTAAAGCACTTTATTCAACAGTTTTACGAAGACTCCCCGCCCGACGACTTGGTGGACGCGTCGCCCGAGGCGCTATACGCAGCGGCGGCCTCGGCTTTTGAATTTTCATTACACCGCCCCATTGGCAAGCCCCTGCTGCGGGTGCTGACCCCAACCAGCAAAAAAGGCCAAAAAGAAGTTTGGCCCACAGAACGCACGGTTATTGAAATCATCAACGATGATATGCCGTTCCTGGTTGATTCCGTGACCGCAGAGTTAGAGCGCCTGGGAGAGCCTGCGCTGTTTGTCATCCACCCCGTGATTCCCGTGAAACGGGACGCCGACGGCACGTTGATTGACGTGTATCCGGAAGACGAACCGTTTCTTGACGAAGCCGTGCGGGAGGAAAAAGGCGTTCATTTTGAATCCGTCATGCATGTGCAAATTGCGCGCGAGACGGATCACGAGACGATTGAACGTATTGGTGACACGGTGCGCGCTGTGCTACGTGACGTGCGCCTTGCCGTTGACGACTGGCGGGAGATGCGCCGACAAGCCGCACGCATTGCAGCTGACTTTGATGGCGGGGCTCCAGGCCTCGACACCAACCAGGCTCAGGAAGTCGAAGATTTTCTGCGCTGGCTGCATGACGACCATTACACTTTCCTTGGCTATCGCGAATTTACCATAGAAGCAAAAGGTAAAAGCCGTGTTTTGCATATGCAGCGTGACAACAACCTAGGCGTTCTTAGGAAACCATCCCTGGTGATGTTTGACGGGGTGCGCAGTGGCGCGCCCGTACCACCGCTGTTTGCCGATTTTCTGGATGAATCACACCCCCTGTTGATCGTCAAAGCGAATCACCGCGCGACCGTGCATCGCCGGGTGCACTATGATGTGGTGATCGTAAAGGCCTACAATGACGACGGAAAAGTTATCAGCTTACGGCTTTTTGCGGGCATGTTTACGGCGGACGTTTACACCAGCAGTCCGAATTTCGTGCCTGTTTTGCGGCGCAAGATTGACCGTATTCGCGACCATATCGGCTTTCGCAAGCATAGCCATGATGGCAAACGCTTGCAGAACATCATGGAGAATTTGCCCCGCGATGAACTTTTTGAAAGTTCTGATCAACACCTGATCGACGTGGCGCTGCGGCTGCTGCATTTGCAAGACCGCAATAAAACTGCGCTGTTTGTGCGTCGTGATAACTTTGAGCGGTTTGTGTCGTGCCTTGTGTATGTGCCAAGAGATCGATTTGACACCCAACTCAGGCTGACCATCGCCGATCTTTTGACCGAGGCTTTCGCGGGTCGCCTGTCGTCATTCTATACCCAGGTGACGGATTCTGCCCTGGCCCGTATTCATTACATCATTGCCACGGCACCCGGCAAAACGCCAAAGGTCGATGTTAAGGCTTTGGAAGCGAAAATTTCTGCGGCGGCGCGCGCCTGGCAAGATGACCTTGAGACAACCTTAATAAACACACATGGTGAGGCCGAAGCAAAAGGCCTGCACGACCGTTACGCCCATGCCTTTCCTGTGGCCTATCGCGAGACGTATTCGTTTGAAGACGCTGTGTTTGACATCAGCAAAATCGAAGACGTGTTGCGTGATCAAAAGGTCGCGCTGCATTTGCATAACCAACGTTATGAAAAACACGTGCATAACCAACGTGATGAAAAACTCAAGCCGCAGTTGCATCTTAAAGTCTATGCGAAGAGCGAACCGCTGATTTTATCAGACGTCTTGCCGGTGATCGAAAACATGGGCTTTACGGTTGTCGGCGAAGTGCCTTTTCAGGTGACCCCCCGGGGCAGCACGGTCGGCGGCGGCCCGCTATGGATTCATGACTTCTCGCTTAAAGTTTCAAACGGGCATGTCATCAAACCAGAGGATGTGCGAGAGGGTGTGCACGAAGCGTTCTCGCGTGTGTGGTCCGGTGAAATGGAAAGCGACGGCTTCAACAGGTTGGTACCGCTGGCCGGCCTTGCCTGGCGTGACGTGGTGATTTTGCGCGCCTATGCAAAATTTCTACGACAAGCGGCCTTCCCGTTCTCTCAAGCCTATGTGGAAAGCGCCTTTACGGCCCATCCCAATGTGGCGCGACTTCTGATCGACTTGTTTATGGCGCTGTTTGATCCGTCCCTAGCACCCAAAACGCAACGCGGCGCGTCTAAAAAACCAGAGTCTGACAAAACCAAATCTAAAGCGGACAAGATCCGCGCCCAGATCACCAGTGCCTTGGATGAAATTTCATCAGCGGACGAAGACAAAATTCTGCGCCGCTACCTGATGCTGATTGAAGCAACGCTGCGCACAAACTTTTTCCAAACCACTAAGGACGGCGCCGCAAAAGATTATCTGTCGCTGAAGTTAAACAGCCGGATGATTGATGACTTACCGCAACCGCGTCCGTGGAAAGAAATTTTTGTGTACTCCCCGAGGGTCGAAGCTGTGCACTTGCGCGGCGGCGCGGTGGCGCGCGGTGGCTTGAGATGGTCAGACCGCCCTGAAGATTTCCGATCTGAAATTCTGGGACTGGTGAAAGCGCAGATGGTTAAGAATGCCGTTATTGTGCCAACCGGATCCAAAGGAGGGTTCATTGTTAAGAACCCGCCTAAAGAGGGCGGCCGGGACGCGTTTCAAGCCGAGGGCATTGCCTGTTACCAAATCATGCAGCGCGGTTTGCTGGATATCACCGATAACGTGATCAATGATAAAATTATTCCGCCCAAAAAGGTCGTGCGCCGCGATGAGGATGACCCCTACTTGGTGGTGGCCGCCGACAAAGGCACGGCGACCTTTTCCGATATTGCCAATGCGGTTTCAGAAAACGAATACGGACATTGGCTGGGCGATGCCTACGCCTCTGGCGGCACTTATGGCTATGACCACAAGGCCATGGGCATAACCGCCAAAGGCGCGTGGGAGTCGGTCAAGCGGCATTTCCGTGAACTTGGATTAAATACACAAACGGAAAACTTTACCGTTGTTGGCGTCGGCGATATGTCGGGTGACGTGTTTGGTAATGGCATGCTGCTGTCGAAGCATATTCAACTGCTGGCCGCCTTCAACCACATGCACATCTTTATTGATCCTGATCCGGATGCCGCAAGCAGTTGGAAAGAGCGCAGTCGGCTATTCAACCTGGGGCGGTCGTCCTGGACGGACTACAACATCAAACTGATCTCCAAAGGCGGTGGCATTTTTGACCGTAGCGCCAAGTCTCTCAAGATCTCGGCTGAAATTCGCGCGCTCTTAGGCCTGGAGAAAACTCAGGTCACACCCAACGAGTTGATGACCGCCATCCTAAAAGCCGAAGCCGACCTGATGTGGTTTGGTGGGATTGGCACTTACATTAAAGCGGGCGATGAAAGTCATGCTGATGCTGCGGACCGGGCCAACGACGCCCTTCGCATTAACGCAGACGATGTGCGGGTGCGGGTTATTGGAGAAGGCGCAAACCTTGGTGTCACGCAACGCGGCCGCATCGCCTGCGGATTAAACGGAACCAAGCTCAACACGGATGCCATCGACAACTCTGCCGGCGTCGACTGCTCTGACCATGAAGTGAATATCAAAATTCTTCTCAATAGCTTGGTTCAAAACGGCAAACTGACCTTAAAAGCCCGCAACCAGCTTCTGGAAAAGATGACGGAAGAAGTGTCTGATCTGGTGCTGCGAGATAATTATCAACAAACCCAAACCATCAGCTTTATTGAAGCGCGCGGCGTCAGCGTGCTGGACGCGCAGCAACGCGCTATGAAAATCATGGAACGGGATGGCTTGTTAGACCGGGCCTTAGAATTTTTACCCGATGACGAAACGATTGTGGAACGGAGTGCGCGGGGCCAGGGACTCACACGGCCGGAAATTTCGGTTCTGGTGCCTTACAGCAAAATGTGGCTGTACAACAAAGTCGTGCAAAGCAGCCTGCCCGATGACCCGATGATGGAAGAGGATTTGATTTCATACTTCCCCAAACCCCTACAAAA
>CAYGSZ010000249.1:2688-4060 GCA_964352705.1 uncultured Rhodobacterales bacterium | reverse complement strand
CGTCAAACTTGCCAATGTCTCCGGTTTTAAACCAGCCATCTGCGGTGCGGCTTTGTGCCGTTAGTTCTGGGGCCTTCCAATAGCCCGGCGTCACGCCTTCGCTTTTGATCTGAATCTCTCCAGCCTGATGAACATCAACAGGCTTATCATTGTCATCGGCAATGCGTATTTCTGTTCCCATGACCGACCACCCGACAGACCCAAGTTTGGTTTTGGCTTTCTCCGGCGGCAGGGTCGCCACACCAAACACTTCCGTCATGCCGTAAGAATTTCCCAGCATCAGACCTTTGCGTTGATATTGGCCCAACAATTCTTCCGTCACCGGCGCACCGCCGACGCCCGCCCGCACAACGGTTGGAAACGTTGCGTCTTCAAAGCCGTCGCATTGTGTCATCATTTGAAACTGCGCCGGAACTCCAAGTGTATGGGTGATGCCAAGACCTGGATCAGATAAATAGGATAACGCTTTTTTGGCATCCCAATGCCGCATGATGTGAACAGTCCCGCCATAAAAAAACAAAGGCAGCGCAAAAGAATTCAGTCCAGCCGTGTGAAACATCGGTGCAGCCGTCAACGTGCGTGTGGCGCTCCCCAACATAACGTGCGCCGCTTGTAAAACGGCCATCGCTTGCATCCGCCAAGTGCTGATGACCCCCTTTGGTTGGCCTGTCGTGCCAGACGTGTAAAGCAGATTAGCGATGGCGTCTGGTTTTGGAATTAAGAAGTCTTCATGGGCTGTTGCCGCCGCGAGGTCCGCTTCATAAGGGCTGTCGATATCATCAGTGCGCCACCAAACGGGCAGACCAAGCCTCTTGCTTGATGCCTCGAACGCTATATCTGAGACGACGACCTTTGGTTCTGCATCGGCCACGATCGCGGTCAGTTCGGGCAGCGCAAGACGCCAGTTGACGGGCATATAAATAGCGCCAATGCGCCAGCAGGCGAAAAGAATTTCGTAGAGGTCGGTTGAGTTGTAGGCCAGCACCATCACCCGATCACCGGGCTGCACGCCAAAGTTTCTCACCAGAACATCAGCAACCTTCTGACTCCGGACAAGCATCTCGCGGTAGGTTGTGCGACGTCCGGTTTCCAGGTCGTGCTGCGCTAAGGCGTTTGGGTTTTCTGCGGCTTGCTTGGACAACCAGTCGCTAAGCGCAATTGATATATCGCCACCAGGGGCTGCCTTCTTAATTTCGGTCATGACAATCAGGCCTCACACGGGGCCGATTCAGAATCTCAAGATGGCTGAACTGATCAGGCCCATATCATCAAATTCTGGCCCGCCCGCAGGGTCTTGTCCGACCCAAAACCCGGTCAAGCCGAGCTTTACCCCACGGACTAAAATATAAGAGGCTTCAAGCTTGCCCTGGTC
>CAYGSZ010000249.1:0-2588 GCA_964352705.1 uncultured Rhodobacterales bacterium | reverse complement strand
GCCGTAACGCCATCCGTTCCACCTGTACGCGACTCACTGTCGAAATAGCCGGCGACAACCCCAACTTTTCCACTTCTAATTCGTCGCTCATAAGCGCCGCTCACTTCCCAGGCATTATTGGCTCCGATGCTTTTATCAATGAAGCGGTCCACACCTTCCCGTGTTGTTGGAAAATAATTTGCGCCGATCGTGAAGCCAGCAATGGTTGGGGACTCATATCCAATTTGAAAGGCGTCTCCGGTGAAGCCTTCGAAGGTCATAATGTCTTTGACGTTTATAGATGTGCGTTGCGGCACGACCCGGCCGACAATTTCGTCGTCTTCATAAGCGACGAAGGGTGTTTCATAACTGAAGTTGTGGTTGAACCCCTCGACTTCGCCGATGCGGACCTTCCCGAAAGCGGTTTTGATATCCAAAAATTGTTCATCCGCTTCGCCTGAGTTTTGGTTCTCAGCGCGCAGTTCAATCCGTGCAGATATTTCAATCCCGTTGTCGAGAATGGTTTTGCCGGAGAAATAGACGTCAACGTCGGTCAATGCGCCTGTTGCATTCAGGCTCTCGCCTGCGATCTCATCTGTATCGACAAGAAAAAAGTACTGTTCCATCTTGCCGCCGAGTGACAGCCTGATTTGCTCAGCTGACAGGGCTGGAAAAGCGCCAAGGCTGATCCAAATGGCAGTCATCAAACTTAGCGTACGTGCCATCGAGTCCTCGGCCCAAAGTTTAACCTAAAGCCCAGCCCAGTTTTTGAGGACTGGGCGAGGCTTAGGTTTCAAGACCTAAGTTTTACTAGAGCATGCAGTGCCTGGCCAGACTTCAACTCATGTTTCATCGCCTATGAAACAGTTTAGGGGCCTACCAATCTACTTGGAACCGCACACCAAACGCATCCACCTGATTTTCTCCATCAGCGCCGTTGGCTGCGACGAGGAAAGCGTCTGATATGTCTGACCATGTGTAATTGGCCATGATCCGGGTATGACGGTTAAGATACCAGTTCACACCGAGTGTGATGTTTTCTTGCTCACCCCCAAAAATACCTTCATCAGTTAGGTCAGTGACGTCATAGCGTGCGGCAACTTGCCAAGCGCCAAAACCACCATCGTGGACGGGGTTGTTAACCTTGGGACGGTCAAAAACACCGGTCGAGGCTTTATAACCCTTCTGTTCACCGGTCAGAAACCAACCGCCTTCCACGTAATATCCCGAGAACACCGGATTTTTTTGGCCTGGCAACGGCGCTGATAAGCTTACATCTTGAATGGCATACTCACTGGCGATGTGGAACGGCCCGAACAGGGCAGCCAGCTCTAACCCGTAAAAGGTGTCGGATTCAGCAAGAGACGTCGTATCAATAAACCGATCTGACAGATGAACCGGAGGCCTTACTCGATAACGGAAATTACTTTGATCATCTCCGGTGTTGCGGTGACGGAAGGACCCGCCGATGTGTATTAATCCTGACTCTTCTAGATCTAACGCGTAGTGCCCTCTTGCGGCGACGGTCAGGCCTTCATCATCGTTGGCGACACCGTTTCCGCCTTGGAAAACACCTGCTGTGAACTGCGCGTTATCGTTTCCAACGCTTAAACTGACCCCTATTTGACGGTCCAGGGAAAAGGCGTCCGTGAATGTCGAGCGCTCCATAAACGTGGTGTGCCGTGCGCTGGTAATTTCTTCCAGGCTGTTGGGTGTTTTGAACTGACCCATCGTTACGTTTACAGGCCCTTGCCACTGTAAGTAGGCGTCTTTCACGTCCACGTCATTGTCTGCGAAATCAGCTTCAAGAATATATTTCACGGATTTCCAGGCTTTGCCCTCGACACCGATCCGGGCCGCGCGGAACTCACTGGCATGAATGTTGGCCGTATTATCTGAGTCATTAATCCAAGCCGTGTCCGCAAAAATGCGTCCTCTGATGTTCCACTCAAACATCTTATCCGGTGTTGTCAGGGCCGCCGCAGGCTCAGATTTTGAGATCTGTGGTGTTTCGTTAGCCACCGTCTTGTTATTAGAGGCCTCTACCAGGGCGTCGATCTGCGCCTGCAGAGCCGTTACCTGCGCTTGCAAAGCTGTAATTTCATTGCTGGATTGAGCCGAAACGGGTGACCCACCCACGCACAAAAGGAACCCAACGGACGTCATCATGGCTTGCTTTAAACGCATCTTGGTTTTCATTGCTTTTGGTCTTTCTATGCTTGGAATCGGCAAAATTTGCGATGTTGAATAAAAGTGTTCTTAAGACCTGCAAGTTACTGCCAGATGTTGACAATTAAACGACATAATCATGACATTAATATTACTCTTTCTCCGGTGGTCTTATGCCAGTTATGGCGGTTAGTCTTTGCCCAAAGCAGGTCTTAATTTTTACATCTGGTTCGAAAGGCTATTAATCATGTCCTTTATAGTCTTTTTTCATTTCATATTTATGACAAGCGTGCTGCTTGGCTCGCCTTAATCTTTGTAAAGCAGCGTGGTGGCATTGTTTGTATTTTGGCTATATACCGTGTGATCTCAGGCCTAATACCAATATGCTGACCATCAATCTGGTTCTGCTCTCAAAGGAGTTCTTTCGAATGGCGCCAGCC
>CAYGSZ010000248.1:0-4073 GCA_964352705.1 uncultured Rhodobacterales bacterium | reverse complement strand
CCAGCAACGGCGCAAATTGGAACACAAACAAGCTAAAGCCCAATATCCAGGCCATCCCGGCAACGTCAATCAGCCAGTCAGGAGCTATAGTCAACCCACTGGCAATACGCAGAAACGCTGCCATCACTACAAGTAAATACGACGCTTCGATGCCCCTGGTCGCGACAAGGGGTTGGCCGCTATGGCCAAGGCTCGCACGCGTCATAACCGCAAGTGTCATCACACCAACCGCACCTGCAGTCCACGCATGAACTGCGGCGCTTGGGGCCAGAAGGTGAGGCCACAGAATCGCGCCCCCGACCAATAGAAAACCGAAAGGAATAAACGCAAACCCAACATGAAGGATGAGAACCAAACGCTCTGAAAATGTCTGATGCACGGCCCAACGGGTCATCCGAATAAACTGCAGCAATGCGGCAATTAGGCAAAACCAACACGTTACTGTGAAACCGGGAAATAGCACCCAAAGGACGAGCGCCACGCCACCAGCTACCAAGGCCACAACATCGAAACGAGCAAAGGGCGCGGGCAAGCTAGGCGAAGAAGACCTTCGGACCAGCCAGTTGCGAGTGAAGCTCGGAATAATCCTTCCGCCTACGACCATGATTAGAATGATCGCGACAGACAGGCCAATCCGCGCTCCGTACCCATTGGCCGCTGCACCGCGATTCGCGGCTTCATAGTGAAATATTGCATTTCCAACCGCCATGACGCCGACAAGAACGAGTACTTTCAGGTTCTTCCAATTCTTTCCGGCGACCACTTCGCGTCCGATAATAAAAGCGAAATACAATAGAAATGCGGAATCGAGCAGAGCCGTTGGCAGCACCCCAAGATATACCGATTTGTAGATCGCCAAACGGCCAATCACCCAAACCAGTACAAGCGAGAACAACGGCATGCCCACAACGGGCAGCCTCCCAGTCCAATTCGGCACCGCAGTTAGTAAAAAGCCTGCCATTACAGCCGGAAGGTAACCATATAACTGCTCATGAACGTGCCAATCGACCACGGTAAACGCGATTGGCAGCGTCAGGTGGTTTGACAGCATAGCGGTGCTTAAAGTCAACGAAACGACCGTCCAAATTCCCGCGACAAGGAAGAACGGCCGGAACCCAAAGCTCAGGATCGCCGGACCCTTATACGCACGTATTTGCTGCGCTGAACTCGTCATAAACCGAGAACGCGTTGGCGGTCGGGCACGGATACAGTCAATCCGTCGAGCTTCTGATCAAGTGGAATTTGACATGCCAGGCGTGAGGTTTCGCGAACGTCATTCGCAAAGTCCAGCATGGACTCTTCCATACTAGATGGCGGCTCTACCTTCGAAAGCCATTCCGGATCGAGGTAGATATGGCACGTGACGCAGGTGCAATTGCCGCTGCAAATACCATCAATGCCGAGAATACGCGCATTAATGGCAGCGGACATGACCGTGTGACCCGGACCGAATTCGACAACGTGCCTACGACCGTCAGAAGTAACGAACGTACACGTCAACGGGTTAGAGGGAGTCATCATGTCTCGAAAATGCGATGACTTTTGCGTCGCCCATTCGGCATTACCGTGATTGCCAAGCTAAAAAGTGCGTCGGGCGCGTCTGACTCAACATCAGACATTTAGCGCCGCTAGTTGCATGTGAACCAGGCTAAGAAACATTTAGAAATACTTTTCTGTCGGAGACTGTGTCGGCCAACGTGTGACGGTTTAATGTCGCAATAAACATGCTGTTTGCTTCAGAGAGAAAATGCTTTAGCTGGCACGCCTTGGTGATGTTGCACGTGTTCGAAGCTGGGTCAAAACACTCCACGAGTGCCATACTCGGTTCAAGGGCGCGAACCAGGTCGCCGATTTTCATCGCTGATGGGTCGTGATCGAGCTTTATACCCCCACCTTTGCCCTTCGAACTTTCGATGTAGCCCAATTGCGATAGGCGGTGGACCACCTTCACCAGATGGTTCCGGGAGATGCCGTAATACTCAGCAATTTCCCGCACGCTGCACAATTTATCGGGATGCGCGGCGAGATACATCAGACTTCTCAGGCCGTAATCTGTGAAAGATGTCAATTGCATATAAATATGTATTGCAAATGCATTTTAAGCCCCGTATTCATAATATGCATTTATTACACATATTAGGAGCGGTTGTCCATGTTGAACGAAAAGACCATTGCCACGATCAAGGCAACGGCCCCGGTTCTGGCGGAGCACGGCGAAACCCTGACACGGCATTTCTATAATCGCATGTTTGCGCATAACCCTGAGGTGGCCCCCTATTTCAATCCGGCACACCAAGCCGCTGGTAAACAGCAGAAAGCTCTTGCGGGTGCAATCGTCGCGTATGCAAACAACATTGAGAACTTAGAAGTGCTCACGGGAGCGGTAGAACTAATCGCCCAGAAGCACGCCTCACTATTGGTGAAACCGGAGCATTATCCGATTGTGGGTGAGAATTTACTTGCCTCCATCCGGGAAGTCTTAGGCGCCGCCGCAACAGACGACATCGTAAACGCATGGTCGGAAGCTTACGGACTGCTGGCAGAGATTTTGATAAAGCGTGAGGCCGAAATTTATACCGACAACGCCAAAAAACCTGGAGGTTGGGAAGGCTTTAAGCCGTTTCGCGTCGTCCGCAAGGAGAAAGAGAGCAGCAATATCACATCATTTTATCTTGCACCGGTCGACGGAGCACCGCTGGCTCCGTTCAAGGCCGGGCAGTATATTACCGTTCGGTTGCCTGCTGTCGACGGTCAAACCACGATGCGCAATTACAGCCTTTCCGACTCACCAGGTCAGGACTGCTATCGTATAAGTGTGAAACGGGAGCATGGCCTGGCAGCCGGAAGCCCGGAAGGCTATGTCTCAAATCTGCTGCATGACTCCGTTGAGGTCGGCGCAGAAATCGAAGTCGCTCCGCCGTGCGGAGAGTTTTTCTTTGATGATGAGGCTGATAGCACACAGCCTCTGGTATTGCTTGCCGGAGGAGTCGGCATCACACCAATAATGAGCATCCTCAAGACTGCGCTTGAGCAACAGCCCGAACGACAAATTGTTCTCATCCATGCGTGTCTGAATGAAGACGTTCAACCTTTCAAATCAACATTTGACGCCCTGACAGAGACACACAAGAACGTCACAGTACACTATCGCTACAGTGACCCAGCATTAACGGAGTCACTACGTACAGACAATGCCAGTACCGGATTTGTCGATGCGGCCTATCTTGACAAGGTTTTACCCGATCAAGATGCCTTATTTTACTTCTGTGGCCCACAGCCCTTCATGGTGAACGTCTACGGCGTATTGACGGCACGCGGGATAACGGAGGACAGATTGAAGTTTGAATTCTTCGGCCCGCGTGAAGAACTCGAAGCAGCCTAAAAACATCAGATTCCTATGCACCAAGATATTTGTCTTGGTGCATACGGACCGATGGCTTGTTTCGCCCGACTATGCAGGCATTGGTTTAAGGGGTGCTTCACCTAAGATTAGATAATGACCATAAGAACTTATGTCCCAAAGCAGAGTTAGTCGGATTTTAGGGTGTCAGCATCCAATATTGCTTGCGGGCATGGGGGGCATAGCGCGCAGCCAACTTGTATCCGCCGTTACAAATGCAGGTGGCTTCGGGTTTTTAGGAATGGTCCGAGAGCCTCCTTCGCTTATATTCCGAGAGATCGCTCGTGTTCGAGAGCAAACGGACCTGCCATTTGGGGTCAACCTCATTCCTGCAGCAACCGAACCCGACCTGCTAGAAGCAGAAGTCGCGGTATGCCTTGAGGAAAAGGTTTTCAGTGTCGGATTGTTTTGGGATCTATCCGAATCTCTAGTGAAACGTTTAGTTGATCATGAGATCTTGGTGGTCTGCCAAGTTGGCTCTGCACCTGAAGCCGTAGCCGCTCAAAAAGCGGGAGCGAGCATAATTGTAGCCCAGAGTGTCGAAGCAGGTGGACATGTCAGAGGGCTAACAACCTCCAATGAGCTGATTCAAGAAGTTAGACGCAACATTGACCTGCCGCTTGTCGCAGCGGGCGGCATCGCGACAGGGCAGCAAATTTTTGATGCCTTTGTC
>CAYGSZ010000247.1:0-4143 GCA_964352705.1 uncultured Rhodobacterales bacterium | reverse complement strand
ACTATGTGCTGTGGGAAATGCATCTGCTGAACGATCTCGGGTTTGGGTTGGATCTCACGTCTTGCGCTGCGACGGGGGTCACCGAAGACCTGATTTACGTGTCGCCGAAAAGCGGGCGGGCGGTCAGTCGTGACGCTGGGCTGCCCTACAAAGGCAAACTGCTGGTGTTGCCCCCGTTCCTGAAAGCGGATGATACCCCTCAGCCAGGAAACAATGATGTGGCTGCGGGGCTCGACCTGACCGGCTACTTTCTGGAGCAATACGTTTTTACGCCGCATCAAAAAACACTTCCTGATGCCCGGCAAAGACTGAGGGCGCTGGTGCAGAATTGAGAGCTGATAAAGCGTCAGACGTGCCCCGCTCCCGGGCAAGGGAAAAAACGGGACACGTCCTCACGCTGCTGCTCTGCTCGGATTAGCGCACGCAGCGATAGGCAAAAGCGGCTTTTCTTGATGCAACCCTGCACAGGAACAACGCGACAAAATAGGTTGTGGTTGCGTTGTAAATAGAACTGTAATCTCGCTTTTTGCGTGCTGAGTTCCAGATTTTCCGCGGGACAGAGAAGAGTCTGATTTGAAAAAAAAGAAGGCATTTATTGATAAAAATGCCGGATTGAGATTTTCTGTTGGGGCTCTCCTCTTGGAACGAGCCCATGCACGACTGGTTCCGCTCAAACGAGCCCATGGACGTATGATCGGCGGAACGAGCCCATGGACCAGGCTTTTTTCTCCCTCGCGGAACGAGTGTCTTCTCAGGCTCAAAGCGGGAATTTTGGCCTCAAAACACCACATATTGGGGTTTACAGGGGCACCAACACGCTGCATCTTGCGAGGTCGTAGCGTCTTGCGCTGCACCCTTTTTCGCGGCGTGCCGCACCCTAAGCTTCCTGGTTAGAAACACCTATGGCCCGATCCCGTACCCCGAAAAAATCCAATGTTGTGGAGACCATTGTCGAGGCACCCTTTGGGGAAGCTTTGTCACAGCGGTATCTGGCCTATGCCATGTCGACCATTGTGTCGCGCTCGCTGCCGGACATACGCGATGGCCTGAAACCAGTGCACCGGCGCTTGTTGTTTGCCATGCGCGAGCTGAAGTTGAATCCGGATCAGGGCTTTAAAAAATGCGCCCGCGTGGTTGGCGATGTTATCGGTAAATATCACCCGCATGGGGATGTGGCGGTGTATGACGCCATGGTCCGGCTGGCCCAGGATTTTGCCGTACGCTATCCGTTGGTCGAGGGGCAGGGCAACTTCGGGAACATCGACGGCGATAATGCGGCGGCGATGCGCTACACGGAAGCCCGGCTGACCAAATACGCCATCGCCCTGATGGAAGGGCTGGATGAAGATGCGTCTGACTTCCGCCCCACCTATGACGGAGAAGAACACGAGCCCATTGTGATGCCAGCGGCGGTGCCCAATCTGCTGGCCAATGGCTCGTCGGGGATTGCGGTGGGCATGGCCACCAACATTCCGCCGCATAATGTAGGCGAACTGTGCGACGCCCTAATCCACATGTGCGATGTGCGCAAGAAGGACCCCAGTAAGGCCAAGCAAGAGGGCGGACGGCCTGAAATTCTGGACGCCACGCTGCTGAAATATATTCCGGGACCAGATTTCCCCACGGGCGGGATTCTGGCCGAGAACAAAGAGTCCATTGCGGAAGCCTATCGCACCGGCCGGGGCAGCTTCCGGGTGCGGGCGCGCTGGGAAGTCGAGGAGCAGGGACGTGGGCAGTTCGATATCATTGTCACCGAAATGCCCTACCAGGTGCAGAAGGCAAAACTGATTGAGCGTATTGCCGAGCTGATGGAAGCGCGCAAACTGCCCTTCCTGGCGGATGTGCGCGATGAGTCCGCGGAAGATGTGCGCCTGGTGCTGGAGCCGAAAAGCCGCACGGTTGATCCTGAAATGCTGATGGAGCAGTTGTTCAAGCAAACCGATTTGGAAGTGCGTTTTGGCCTCAACCTGAATGTGCTGTGCGCCGATGGTGTGCCACGGGTGCAAAACCTGCGCGAGGTGTTGCAAGCCTATTTGGATCATCGTCAAAGTGTTCTGGTACGCCGCTCTAATCATCGTCTTGAGAAAATCAATCACCGGCTAGAGGTGCTGGAAGGTTATTTAATCGCCTTTCTGAACCTGGATGAGGTGATCAGGATTATCCGGGAAGAAGATGAGCCTAAACCGGTTTTGATGAAACGCTTTAAGCTGACGGATGTGCAGGCGGAAGCCATCTTGAACATGCGCCTGCGGTCGTTGCGCAAGCTGGAAGAAATGCAGCTCAAAGGAGAGCACGATGCGCTGAGCACGGAAAAGAAAGGGCTGACCGCCTTGCTCAAAGATGAGTCCAAACAATGGGCCAGTGTCGGCGAGCAATTGCGCGCGGCCAAAAAGGAATTCGGCCAAGGCACGCCTTTGGGCAAACGCCGTACCGAATTGGGCGATGCGCCATCTGCCGTGATTGTGCCCATTGAGGCCCTGGTTGAGAAAGAACCCATCACGGTGGTGCTGTCTAACAAAGGCTGGATCCGGGCCCTCAAAGGGCACCGCGAAGACATTTCTGATTTGAAGTTCAAAGACGGCGATGACTGGGCGTTTTCCTTACAGGCCACCACTGTCGACAAGCTGTTGTTCTTTGGCTCGGATGGGCGATTTTATACCATTGCCGGAGACCGTCTGCCGCAGGGGCGCGGTTTTGGCGAACCGCTGCGGTTAATTGTCGATCTTCCCAATGATGCCACCGTGCTTGAGATGAAAGTGTGGGAGAAAGAAGGCAAGTTGCTGGTGGCGTCCAGTGCCGGGCGCGGCTTTGTTGTGCCGGAAGAACACGTGATGGGCCAAACCAAAAACGGCAAACAAGTGCTGAATCTGGGCAAAGGCGAAAAGGGGGCGGCCTGCTTTATTGTGGAAGAAAACGATGATCACGTGGCTGTGGTGGGCAAGAACCGCAAGCTGATTATTTTCCCGCTCGATGAAGTGCCGGAGATGACCCGCGGCCGTGGTGTGTTCTTGCAGCGCTACAAAGATGGGGGATTGTCGGACGTGAAAACCTTTGTCTTGAAAGACGGTTTGACCTGGATGACCGGCGGCCGCCAGCGCACCGAGGACGACCTGCGGGCCTGGGTTGGCAAGCGGGCGCAAGCCGGGCGCATCGCGCCGCGCGGGTTTTCAGCCACCAATACGTTTAGGTGATTTTGTCTCGGGTGTTTTGAAGGAGATGTGAAATGGCTGAACCGGATACATCAGAACTTACGCCTGCTAAAAAGAACGATTACTACAAGATAGCTATGCTCTCGTTTACGCATTCAGTGTTGGACAAGGGTTGCTTTCCGCCATTCTTCTATTCCTTATCCTGCTCGGTATTCGGAATCATTTCCGGCTAAAGTAACCCTGGGCCCTCGGACTAAATCCGAGGGTGACATGTGGGAGGAGGTTAGACATTTGGTGTTTGCTTGCCTCCGAGGACAGTGTCAGGAGCCGTAACGCTGACACATGCGTTTCGGTAAGTACTAGCTATCTTCGATAAAACTCATTCCGTCATGCTTGGGTTTATCCCGAGCATCCAGATCCATAGCCCTCGTTTTGCCAGTAGCCCTGTAGCCTCGGACTAAATCTGAGGGTGACCCTAGCGGGGGGAGTTGTTGACACTGCGCCGGAGAGGCATGGATATGCGCGGGTTAAAAGTGTATTATTGTGGTGTTTCGAATCATTCGTCGGCCACCGCTCATGTGTGTTGCCAGATATGTTTGAGAAACGTTGAACTGCGGCGGCTGGCCCCAACGTGAGGGACCGACCATGCAACATGAAGCTACAAACGCTACCTTTTCAGTGTCTGGTGAAGGCGCGGCAACAGAGCGGGCGTCTCTTGGACCGAATGTCCGATACATCAATTTTACAGACCTGACCGAAGCCATAGCCAAAGGTCTTGAAGACTTTAATGCAAAACCGAGCCATCCACTTTTTGTTGGATTGATTTACCCTTTTGCAATGCTGCTGGCGCTGGGTGTGACATTGAATGAAACGCTGTTGCCGTTTGCATTCCCCTTAGTGTCCGGTTTTGCCTTGCTTGGCCCGTTCGTGGCGATTGGTTTATACGAATTGAGCCGTAAGCGTGAATTAGGCGAAGATATTTCTTGGCGTGATG
>CAYGSZ010000246.1:0-4194 GCA_964352705.1 uncultured Rhodobacterales bacterium | reverse complement strand
GGCAAGGTCGATTTTGAACGATCACCGGTTTCGCAGGTCAGATAAATCACTTCTTCTGCGGGACCTTTGTATTGCACGGCGCGGATCGACGATGTGCCGCCCATCAAATTTGCCGGTCCGGCAAGGTGCGTGAAGGCGGAGGTTTTTAGCTCTTCGTACAAGGCATCAACGTCATCGCAAATAATTTCGATGGCGTTCCAGCCCCAGGTGGTCATCGCTTTGTACCCTGGCACAGGGTCCACTTCGACGGCGCGGATATACACGTCGTCTTTGGCGGAAGATTGCATCAAGATAAATGGTCTGCCGGCGCTGTTAGGCGTGCCCCAGGACTTGGACATCTCGGCACTGACAGTTGAACGCTCAACCACCACGTACCCAAGCCAGGTCGTGTACCAACGTTCAACGGCATCAACGCTGGGGGCGCCGATGGTCGCCATTTTAATTCGGCTGAGCAAAATTTGAGTCTCCTGAGCAAAAGGCGCGCGGGGCAGGGCTGCTGTTGCCGCAGCGGCCCCAGAAAGGGTGAGGAAGGATTTGCGGCTTATGTCTGTCATGTTTAGCGATCCGCTTCGATCAATTCGACCAATTCTCCTGCAGGACCTTTAAACACGGCAGAGCGGCCTTGGTATTCAGAGATAGGGTCCGCAATAAAATCAGCATTTACCGCATCCAGATTATCGACATTAAAGGAGACGATGGCGCAGGCCTGAGGTAACATGCCGTCAGCGGTTTGGCGCGGGGCGCTGCCATCTGTGTACTCGTCAAAGTGAATGGCATTGCCGCGTTCGCGTAGCGTGATGAAACCTAAACGGAACATCGCTCCGTCCGCCAGTCCTTGTGCGTCCGCCACCAGCGTGTTGGGGGTCGGCATCACGAAGCCCTGACCCAGACCAAAGGCCGCCCGGTATATCGGCATCGTTTCGTCTAAATCTTTGCTGGCGAGAATAACAATGTTGGTCCGGCCCACATCTTCTCCCGGTGGTGGCAGGTTTGAGGCGTCCCGGTCACCGGTCTCGCAGTTGAAATACAACACCTCGCCTGCTGGCCCAATGTACTGCGACGCACGGATGGAGGAGCCGCCGCCCAGGTTCTCTGGTCCGCCGATATGCTCAAACGGAGAGTCCTCCATCAACCGGCTGTGCAAATCATCGACATCGTCCACAATGATCTCGAAGGCATTCCATCCCAACGTCGTCATCGGTTTATAGCCCGGGCTCGGTTCTGTTTCGACCGCGCGGATCATCACGTCCTCGCCGCTCATGGGGCGCATCAGAACGAAAGGCCGACCTGTCATTTTAGGGGTACCCCAGGACTTTGCCATGGTCTCGCTGACAGTGGAGCGTTCAACCACCGTGTGCCCCAACCATTTCGTATACGCCTCTTCGACCGCGGCAAGGTCCGGTGCGCCAAGCGTGGCGTACTTAATCCGGCTCATAATTGTTGCGGCGGCTTGGGCTTGCGCGAGGCCAGAGCGGCTCAGTGCGGCGGCGCCAGCGCTGCCGAGGGCGAGAGACAGGAAGTGTTTGCGGGTGAGGGTCATGCGGATGTCCTTTTGGCTCTTAAATCATAAGTTAAATGGGGCTTTATCAGATTAAATCAATCATTTGCCACGATGGCGCGCACATTGATTTCTATTTGTAGCTCAGGAATAGCCAGCGCGCTGACGCCAATCACCATGGACACGGGCTTGTGACCTTTTGGGAAGAAGTCGCGCACATCTTGGTAAGCTGGCTCGGGGTCTATATTTGCCAAATCGACAATGAAGATTTGAATTTCCACCACATCTTCGCGGGTTGCACCGGCGGCTTTCAACGCGAGGTCGATGTTGTCCCAAGTCAGCCTCGACTGTTCCGCCAGGGTCTTCGGAATGGAGCCGTCTGGCCGTAATCCGGCCTTGCCGCCAAGTAACACAAGCTTGCCATTTCCTTCGACCGTCACCAGTTGAGAATATCCGTCGGGCTGGCTCAACCCTTCCGGGTTCCAGCGTTTAATGGTCACGTCCGCATTCGCACTGGTCACGCTCATCACTCCGATCACAACGCCCGCAAAAAAGAGCCTCAAGCTCATCATGTCTCTCCTGTCGCTCTTGCCTGTCGTTGTTCTTTACCTCGCGCCGAAGTTTAGGTGAGTTCTTCAACAATCTCGACCCATTCACCTGAGGGACCAACAAAAGTTGCAGCGCGGCCAGCACCATACAAAACGGCAGGAGGTGCAATGTATGAAACGTTGATGTCATCAAAGGCATTTGTTGCCAGGCTGATCATAGAAACCCCGGGCGGCAATTGCCCTTTTGCCCGTGGGCGTGGGCCCGACAACGCAACCGGATAAGCGTCAAATTCTAAAGAGCTTCCGGGTCGCGTGCCGCGTGCGCCACCCATTTCAATGGCTGTGTCACGCGAATATCCCAGGGCATCGGCGACCATACGTACTTTGAACTCTTGCACATCGCCAAGGCTCATGCCCAAGGCGCTTGCATAGAAGGTTCGGCTGGCCTGAATGTTGGGTGTTCCGATCACAGCATTGAAGGCGCGGTCGACGAGGGACTTTGGCTCGATGAGGCCAAACTCGTTTTCTCCGGTCACATCGCCCGCATAGTAAAACAGTTCCTCGCCCGGCCCTTTCACTTGCATGGCATGCACGCTGGCATAAGCCGCGCTTAAAGGGCGAGGTTCGCCAATCACTTCAAACCCGGCCGATAGCACGCGCTCGTTCACGGCGTAGATATCGCTGGAAATCATCTCGATGGCGTTAAGGCCCCAGGTCGCCATGGTGCGATAGCCAGGCACTGGGTCAACCTGCACAAAACGGATGCGGAACGTGGGATCGCCACTCTCACAGCGCATCATTACCCACGGTCGGCCAACCATGGCCGGTGCGCCCCAGGACTCCGCGACGCCAGCGCTGAGTGTGCCTTTGTTCACTTCATACAGGCCGATTCCGGCTTCATACATGCGTTGCGCTTTAGCAACGTCTGGAACGCCAATGGTTGCAATGGCATGACCAAGAATGGTGTTGGGTTTTTCTGGTGTCATTTCGGATCGTGATGGTGAAGCTGTACCCGCGACTGTTGCTGCGATGCCCACACCGGCAACGACGCTGCGGCGTGAAAGGTCGGAGTTTACGGCGTCTGCCATATTAATCCTCAATCAGTTCCAGCAGTTCACCAACAGGCCCAATGGTTGTTCGGCATTTTTTACCACCGTAGGCTATGGAGGGGTCGCTGACCGCGTCTCCCACATAATCCAGGTCGAGCGCCTCTAGGTCTGAAACGGTGACGGATACGGTGGAACAGCCGGGTGGCAATTGGTCCTCGTGCTGTGGACGTGGTCCAAAGCTGTCGGCATAGCCGTCGAATTCAATAAAGTTGCCGGTGTCTGCCAGGGCCATGAACCCCATGTCAAAGACGTGATTCTTCGGTAAACCTTGTGCATCAGCAATCACGCCAATAGTGGTTTGCATGTCGGTGTCCCGTTTCATGCCGAAAGTCTTGCTGTAATAGCCTTGTGTCTTATCAACGCCATGGCCCGCTAAAATCACAATGAACGGTCGTCCTACAAATGCGCCGGGTGGTGGCAGTAGGCTGTCAGCTGCGCGCACTCTGTCACAGGTCAGGTACAGCACATCTCCGGCAGGGCCTTCGATTTGCATGGCATGAATAAAATCCAGATCGCCGCCCAGGCTGGCCGGTTCACCAATCACTTTGAAGGGGCTTTTCAGAATACGTTCGTTGATCGCATACACGTCATCAACAATGATCTCGAAAGCATTCCAGCCCAGAGTGTTCATGGGCTTGTACCCCGGCACGGCGTCAATCTCACAAACGCGGATGAAAACGTCTTCGCCGCTTTCTGGCTGCATTAAAATGTAAGGTCGGTTCGCCATGGCTGGCGCGCCCCAGGAGGCTGCCAACGCTGCGCTGATGGTGCCGCGTTCGCACACCGTGTAGCCCAGCCACTCTGTGTACCAACTTTCAATCAAACTGATGTCTGGCGCGGCGACCGTGTTGATTTTGAGGCGTTTCAGCAGCGGAGCGGCGGCATCAGACATGGCAGGTCCTTTTAGGTTATGCGGGGTCTTCGATCAGTTCGAGCAATTCACCGGCTGGGCCAATAACGGTGGCGATCCGGCCACCCCCGAATGAGATCGGTGGTGTAATGGTTTCAACGTCTAGATCATCTATGCTTTCAACCATCA
>CAYGSZ010000245.1:0-4213 GCA_964352705.1 uncultured Rhodobacterales bacterium | reverse complement strand
AATACTCAACAAAAGAGGTCCTTTTGGGCAGTCAACGCGCAATGATCGAAACGCCTTCTGGCTTTGTGCATGTGCGGTCCGAAGGGGACGGGACACCCGTTTTGTTGCTGCATTGGACACCGGCGTCAAACCGGCAGTACATCCCGCTCCTGAGCGGCTTAAGTAATCTTGGCTATGGCGCTTATGCGCCGGACCACATGGGCTACGGCCAGTCTGACCCACGCCCTGAACCTTGGGCTGTCAAAGATTACGCCCACAACATTTCAGCCGTCATGGACGGCTTGGGCCTGGAGAACGCCATCATCGTTGGGGGACATTTTTCCTCAGAAATCGCTGTTGAGTTTTCGTTGCAGTATCCAGAACGCGTGACACATCTGGTTTTAGATGGCAGCCCGGTTTGGGACCGTGAATTTCGCGAGCAGGTTCTAGCAACCGCCCGTCAACAAACCCCTCATTGGTCTGAAGACGGCGCGCATATTGCCTGGGTTTGGGAACGCTCGCTGTGGCTACAGCGCATGTGGGATTCTGGTTTTGTGCTTGATGATAAGGGCGCAGCTCTATTACGTAACGCGGTGATTGACAGCCTGCTGGCACAACAAAGTGATGACTCTGCCGATGCTCTAAAAAATTATGACATGGAAGCCGCTCTGAAACAGGTAAACGTGCCAACCTTGGCCCTGACCGCCGAGACCGACCCTCTGAACAATTGCCATGGCAAAGTTCTGGCGCTTGTGAAAAACGCAGTCGGTCACACATTTAATGGGGGACATCCCCATCACCACCCAGAAAAGGCCGACGACTATATCGTCGTGCTGCACAAGTTTATCGAAGGCAACACTGACCAATTTGAGACAGCACAGACATACGAAAAACCACAAACCAAAAGTTACGCTTAACCTCACCCGACGGATCGTCCGTCACGACACTCAAAGTAGGAGAGAACGATGAGGAAAACACTAAAAGGGAGTTTGCTGTTATCCGCCGCCATGGCCGCAGCACTGCCCATGACATTCGATGTTACCCCGGCTCATGCCCAAGGCATCGCCCTGGAAGAGATCATCGTCACGACCCGTAAACGTGAAGAAAACCTTTTGGACATTCCGGTATCCATCGTCGCCATATCGGCTGATCAGCTTGATAATTACGGCCTCAACGATTTGGAAGACATTGCCAAAATTGTCCCCGGTCTAACCTTTGACCGCTCGGTTTCGCAGAACGACTATCGGCCGGCCATCCGTGGTCTACAAGCAGAACAAGGCCGCACCAGCGTCGGCCTGTTGATTGATGACATCGATATCACATCGGAAAACCTGCAAGTTGCGGGTGGCGGTTCCCTCGCGCGCTTGCGCTTGGTTGATGTAGAGCGCATCGAAGTCGTGAAAGGTCCGCAAGCTGCTCTTTATGGGCGCTCAGCTTTCGGTGGCGCGATCAACTACATCACCAAGCGCCCAAGCCTGACCGAGGCTGATGCCAAGGGCACTTTTGAAGTCCATTCAGAGTCCGGCTTTGAGGTCAAAGCGTCCGGCGGCGCGCCGCTCGTTGAAGACAAATTCGGTGTGCGCTTTAACGCCTATTACTTTGATGAACGCGGCTCCTACAAAAACACCGTATCAGACGCCTATGTGGGCGGTGGCGACGGTGTCGGTATTGCCGGTGCCTTCCAGGCCCAGGTCACTGAAAATCTATCCGTCTATGGCCGTATGGAGTATTCCGATGAGAGCTACGATCCGCAAGCCGCCTTCGTGTTGAACGGCAACACGGACATTGCTTTGGATGCAAACGCCCAAACGGTTTTGGGTAGGACCACAACCCGCATCTTCACCGGCCCGTTAATCGATACGCCGATTGGTTTTGATATCGACCCCCGCACCGGCGAAGACTACAGAGGGATCGACGTTGAAAACTTCCGGGCGACCATCATCGCCGATTGGGACCTCGACAGCGTCGGCATCACCTCTCTCACCGGCTGGGTTGATTCCAATGACAACATTTTTCAGGACAACGACTTTGTGTCTGGGTCCGTGAACGGTGTTGTTACCGGTGCGTTCCAGGAAACAGAGCGGATTAACGACACTCACCAGTTCAGCCAGGAAATTCGCGTGTTCTCACAGGGTGAAGGTGCCCTGCAATGGTTGGCCGGTGCCCTGTACTGGGAAGAAGAAGTCGATCAGTTCGGCAGCAACGATACAGGCTTAGCGCTCGGACCAATCTTGGACTCAGATGTTGAATTCTTCTATCTCTCACGGGATGGCGAAGGCCGGGGCGTGGCCCGCGATACCTATCATAAGTCTGCCTTCGCCTGGGCTGAATACGCCTTTACCGACACCCTGTTTGGCTCCGCTGAAGTGCGTTACACCGAAGAAACGATTGATTACTCGTTGGACT
This sequence comes from uncultured Rhodobacterales bacterium, assembly GCA_964352705.1. Lineage (GTDB taxonomy): Bacteria > Pseudomonadota > Alphaproteobacteria > Rhodospirillales > Rhodospirillaceae > WLXB01. The sequence continues at coordinate 1,828 of CAYGSZ010000245.1, read as the reverse complement.
TCGAACCACAGTTTGATTTCTTCTTTGGCGTAATTTCATTGGGCGGAGCAGCCCCGCCCATTTTATCTTCGTTCGGATTTGTAAGCGGGACTGACTTCGAGCGGATTAAAGAAACTTACACTATCCCGCGGTTTGCCCTCAGTTATCGTCCCTCGGATGAACTGAACATCTACGCGTCCGTCGGCAAAGGCGTGAAGCCCTCCGGGTTCCAGTCGGGGGCGATTTTCGAACTCGACATTCCTTATGACCGTGAAACACTTTGGTCTTACGAAGTCGGTGCCAAGACCTTGCTGATGGATGGCTCTCTGGCCTTTAACACGGCGGCGTTCTATCAGGATTATTCAGATCAGCAGGTGTCTTCGCAAATCCTCAATCAGACCTCCGGCCAACTCCAGCCGGTGATTGAGAATGCCGGGAAGTCCACCATCTGGGGCCTGGAATTCGATGCCAACTGGAAAGCCACTGAAAACCTGACTCTTTCGGGCTCTTATGTTTACACCAACGCCGAGTTCGATAGCTTCGAGGTGATTTCCACCAGTGCATCGCGGATTGGGGAGTCAGGCTGTGCCGAGCTTATTCCCAGCACACCTCCGGCCTGTTTGTTGGTCAAAGACGGCAACACACCGGCTGATCTGCCAGAGCATCAGCTCAACTTAAACGCCAACTACACCGCCCAACTGACAGACACCTGGGACTGGTTCATTGATGCCAGCGCGCGCTACACCTCTAAGCGGTTCCTGTCCACGGCCAACGTGGCCACGCAGCCGTCATACTGGCGTGTTGATGCCCAACTGGGGGCCCGCAACGACCAAATCCGCGCGGCGATCTTCGCGGAAAACCTGTTGGACGATGACACGGTTACAGATGGCAATCTGTACGTTGACTTCTTCAACGGCTTTGCACCGTCAGGCTTCGGCTATCGGCCTGAGCCTTTAACAGTCGGCTTGCGCGTCAACTTTACAATGTAAGCCAGCAAACATCTTTTTGGAAAAGCCCGTCGCGTTCAATCGTGGCGGGCTTTTTCTTTACGTGAGAGCGGGATAAGGCAATGACGGGTCGCCTTTTCCACCTTGGGCCTCAATCTTCTCTCTACAGATAGCTCGCAGAGAGTCGATGCACGCCATCACTGCCGGCGGGCGGCTTCGATTTTGCCGCGTGATAATGCCACAGAGAGATTCTACGGCGCAGTCAGCATTATTTATTTGAACGATATCCCCGGCCGCAACCTCATCCGCCACCAGATGCTCTGGGAGGATTGAGAGGAGACCACTGTGCAACATGGCCTGTTTTAAATATGTCAGTGATGTCGTGCGAATAACTTGGCGCGGCACCGGTAAGCCGTTTTCTGTGAAGAAGGTTCTGAATACCCTGTTCACGGCGAGTTGATTGGGCACCACCCACCCATATTCCGCAAGCTCCGCCATTGAAACCGACGCCTTTTGCGCAAGCGCGTGATCCGCTCTGGCATGGACACCGGACCGGCTAACATACAGCGCTTCAAACTCTAAGTGTGCATCCACATTGACGGGGGGAAACATCGAAAACACCAAATCAAAATCGGCACGCCTGAGACTGGCCAGCAACTCGTCATAAAACGCGCTGGTGACTGAAATATTAACCCCAGGACGGTCGCGATTGAGCCGTCCAATGGCCTCCGGCACGATGAAAGAGGAAAACGCTGGCGCAATGCCAATGCTGAACTGCCCTTGGCTTAGTCCCTTGATGGCGTGAACCTCAGACACAGCCCGTTCGGATTCGTTGAGAATAATCAGCGCATGATCCAGCATGCTGGCCCCGAAAACGGTGGTCTGAACGCCTTTCGGACCGC
>CAYGSZ010000244.1:0-4221 GCA_964352705.1 uncultured Rhodobacterales bacterium | reverse complement strand
CTGAGCGGCCTTGTTTTATCGCCACGACTTGGCACAGGATTGCATAACAGGTCTCGCCGTAGCAGTGTGAACGCATAAAATGAAGTGCACACGGCCCAGAAAAGCATGTAAACGCAGCGACAGTAGGTTTTTGTGGCTTCAGCGCGAGACAGGTGAAAGCCAGAAATGTCTAGAATTCTGAGATCATTCATTGAGAACGAAGCCGCCCTGCGCCGTTTTCTGTCTCGGTTTTTGTCGCGCCGTCATCAAATTGATGACATTGCCCAAGAAACTTTTTTACAGGCTTTCGCGGCGGAGGCTAAAAGCGATATCCGCGCGCCAAAAGCCTACCTTTTTCGGGTGGCAAAGAACCTGGCCCTGAACTCTCTGGCCAGAAAATCATTTTCGGACACAGATTATATAGAGGATTTTGCCACCTCAGAGGTCTTAACTGATGACGGTCAAGTTTCTGTCGAGGACGATGCGTCGGCACGACAACAGCTGGTGATCGTGTCACAGGCCATTATGACACTTCCGAAACAGTGCCGTCGCGCATTTGTCATGAGGAAAATGGAAGGTTTGTCGTACAAAGAGATTGCACACCATCTGTCCCTGTCAGAAAGCACGGTCGAGAAGCATGTGGCCACGGGATTATCGAAGTGCATCGACATTCTAAGACGACAGGGGCATGACCCGGCTGACTTTGGCGCAAAAACGCAAACATCAAATGTGCAAGAGATGAAGACGCAGGCTAAAACAAATAGGCATAAGGCCTAAACATGGACCGCGATAACACAGTGACGCCCGAGACAAATCAAAAAGTGGTGACGTTTCCAGATCAGAGCGCTCTTGAGTCCGAAGCCAGCGCCTGGATTGTCCGCCTGGATAAAGGCGTAATTTCTGTGGAAGACCAGCGTGCGTTTGACGCCTGGCGCAGCACCAGCGCGCAACATCAGAACACATTCGATCAAATGTCAGGCCTGTGGAGGTCCCTTGATGGGCTCAGCACGGTGCAAGACACCCGCAACCTTGCCCTGAAACCAACGTGGCTTGAACGGGCTGGCTTTGAACTCAGACACCGTGTGGTTGCCTCTATGGCCTCCGTTGCGGCTGTGGTGCTGCTGATTGTATTAGCCGGGCCCTTTACGGTCTCGGACCCCCACTACATGCAGGCCCATCGCACTGTGATTGGCACCCAGAAAACCGTGACCTTGCCGGATGGAAGCGTGCTGCTGCTGAACACAAACAGTCATGTGGATGTGGAGTATTCAGACCAGAAACGCGATGTGTATCTGCACAAAGGGGAAGTGCATTTTACGGTCGCTAAGGACGCGCAACGGCCTTTTTCCGTGCACGCCGACGGCCGCGTTGTGACGGCCACCGGCACAGCCTTTGCTGTGATGCGGCGCGAAACAGGCATTGAAGTGACGGTCACCGAAGGCGATGTAAAACTCTATTATTCACCAGAGGTCGACCCGAAGCCAGCAACACTGGAGCAAGCGTCAATACGCGCGACGGTCGCCAACCTGACCGCTGGCGAGAAGGTCATATTTGCCGAGACGCTGGAGCAAGTTGAGGTGATTCCCGAACCAGAACTGAATCGAAAGCTGGCCTGGCGGCAAGGTGTGCTTGCTTTTGCTGGCGAACCGCTATCTGACGTTATCGCGGAAGTTAGTCGCTACACTGAGATTGACATCATCATCGAAGACCCCGCCCTCAATGAACTGCGCTTTGGCGGATTCTTTAAAGTGGGCAATGTCGACGCCTTGTTTGACGCCTTGGAGCAAAGTTTTGGTGTTGATGTAAAACGAGACTTAAACTCGAAAGTGTATCTGTCTACAACACAGATGTGAGCGAAGCGCCTGCCCCGGATGAAACCGTCTCAATACTTTAGAGGAGAGCTGATATGGAACGACGCGACATGCTGAAAACGGGGGTTGCAGCCGCAGCCGCGTCCGTTTTACCCAGTTCAGCTAGAGCTGCAAAAGCAGGCGTGGGCGTTGCCCCTGTGGGCAACGAATTAGACCCATTGCGCCAACCGCTTCTCAACAAAGCCCAAGCCCAGGCGGTGATGGAAGAGTATGAGCTGGCAGGTATGCTGGCGCTCAATCCGGTCAACATTTACTACCTGACCAACACCCTGCCCATCGGCGCAAAAATGCGCTGGGAATATCCCGCCTTCGCCACATTGCCGCGCGATCCGGATCAGCCGAACTTTTTGGTCACGACGGCGTTGCAGATGTGGGACATCGCCAACGGAGATCGTTGGAAACCCGAGGTCATGCCCTATTCAGCCCCGATGAACACAGCAGAGTATCTGGGCGCAAACGGCAAGGCCTTAACTGAGGAACCTGTGGCGGCCACCGGCGGGCTTGCGGTGCGCGAGGGAGTCACCCTGACCGAGCGGGAACAAGGCTGGGCCAACAGCCAAACAAATATCCAGCCGTCCGCCACACCGGAATGGGCTTTGGCGCGGGCGATGAAAGAGTCTGGGATTACCAAAGGCCGCGTGGCCGTGGATGACATGCGAATCGCGCATCTGTTGCAGCGCATTGGCGCTGCCGACAACATTGAGTTTGTCGATGGCGACAATCTGTTCCGGCGTATTCGCTATATCAAATCAGAACCGGAAATTGCCTTGATGCGTCTGGCTGGCGAAAAGAACGCCGCGGCGACTTTGGCCACCGCGCGATCCATCGAAAAAGGCATGACCTTCGCAGACGTAGAGCGCAAATTCCTGGCCGAATGCGCCGTGCGTGGCAACGCCATGACCTTCTTCATCGCCGGGGTTTCGCTGGGCTATTTTCCTGATGCAGAAGTGGTGCCTGGCAAGCCCTTCCTGATTGATGCGGTCTCAGACTTTCAGCAGTACCATGGCGACTTTGCCCGCTCGATTGTGCTGGGAGAACCGAGCAAAGCCGTGATGCAGCGCGCGCAAGCCCAACAGGTGACGCGGGAAGCGATTTTCGCCATGCTCAAACCCGGCGTGAAATATTCGGATATTCAGAAGACAGGCTATGACACCTTCAAGAAAGCCGGGGCTGACCCCAGCACCTTGATCGTCAATCCGCATTCGCTCGGCTTGCAGCATACCGATCAACCCTACGATGACAGCAACCCCTGGCGCGGCGGCGAAGATATCGTGCTCAAGGCGGGCATGGTCATTACGGTCGACCTGCCCTACATCGAAATCGGCTTTGGCGCTGGCCATAATGAAGACCTGCTGCTGATCACAGAGGACGGCTACGAGGTTTTGAACTCGGAAGAAGATCCACTGGTGATCGTTTAACAAAACGCTTCATTTTGAGGTCACGACTCGCCCCCGTCTTTGCAAAAAGGCGGGGGTTTTTTGCTGTGCGGCCTCTGGTCGAGGCTTTTTGTTTAGGGCTTGCCCTTGGGACAAGCCCATGCACGACTGGTTCCGCGCAAACGAGCCTATGCACGTATGATTGGTGGAACGAGCTCATGGACCATGCTTTTAGCACCCCCCGGGAACGAGCCCATGGAACGAGCCCATGGATGAACTCACGAACGACATCGGGCTGAGGGAAAACAAATTTAACTTGCCTAATTAACAATTTTTCTTGTATACTTCCGATCAACTGAGACCGTGATCGGATGTCCTTGTGAACCAGAAAACGCCCCTTCCAACAGAAACAAGCACAGCCTCATCCGCGCCGGGAATGAGCTGTGAACGCGCCATTCTGGATCACATACAGAGCCAGGTTGTCTCGACACTAGAGACCGACAAGGCCGGTGCTGACGATAAAATTCACAGCGCGATCACCGCCTGGGTTGGCGTGACCCATGCAGGCGATGCGGTTGAAGCCATGATTGCGGCGCAGTTGGTGGCCTCACAGGAGCTGACCATGGCCATTATGGCCCGGGCGATAAAACGCACGGCCAGCTCAAGCCACTACGGCACCTGCATTGCGGATGCCTGCCGCATGGCCACGCTCAGTCTGCGGCAAATCGAAACCCTGGCACGCTACCGCACCTGGAAACGCCAAGCCTAAATCAACCCCGCAGAGTAGTAGTGATGAGCACAGAACCAGACACCACCCACTGCAATCAACCGCCCGCATACTGCGGGGCCCGCACCCGTGCCGGCACAGCCTGCAAATTGCCACCCGTGACCGGGCGTAAACGCTGCCGCATGCACGGCGGGTCCAAAACCGGGGCAAAGCCCTCCGGCGCGCAACCTGGAAATAAGAACGCCTTTTTACACGGTTACTATTCCGC
>CAYGSZ010000243.1:0-4229 GCA_964352705.1 uncultured Rhodobacterales bacterium | reverse complement strand
CCAGCCTCGGGACCAGTTTAAAAAATGTTCTGGTGTTTAACTCCTTGTCGAAACGCTCCAGCGCGCCTGGCTTACGAGCTGGGTTTGTTGCCGGAGATCCGGACCTGATTAAAAAGTTTGCTCAGCTGCGGTCTCATTCCGGCGCGGTGCAACCCCTGCCGGTGATGGCAGCGGCGACGGACCTGTGGCAAGACGAGAAACATGTCAGCATCAACCGAGATAAGTACCGCCAGAAATTCGACGATGCGGAGCGTATTTTTGGAACGCAGTTTGGTTTTAAACGCCCCGCTGGCGGTTTCTTTCAATGGCTTGATGTCGGCGACAGCGAGGCCGCGACACGCAGGCTGTGGCAAGAGGGCGGGATTAAGGTTTTGCCCGGCGCTTATTTGAGCCGTCCCGGCCCAGACGGCGTCAGCCCTGGGGATCAATACATCCGTGTTGCCCTGGTTCATGACCGGGATAAAAACGCAGCGGCTTTATCCACCCTATTTAAAATTCTGTGCAAAGAGGTTTGAGCGCCATGGCCACGTCAGCAACTCAGCTAGAGACCGGACCCTTTCTGCCCCCCTCCATGATGGCCGCGATCAGACGCGCTTTGTGGGCGGTCGCCGGATTGGGCATCTTGTCTGTGGCTCTCACCGCCCTTGTGGCGATGTTGACCTACAGCTCCATGGACCCTTCTTTGAATGCCGCGACAAACGCCGAAGTTCAAAACTGGCTTGGCGACGCGGGGGCTATTTTTGCCGACGCTATTTTGCAGTCTCTTGGCCTGGCGGCAATTGTTCCGGTGGGTGTTGTTGCGGCCTGGGGAATGCGTGTTCTCAGGGCAGAGAAAGTTTCGTGGTTGTGGCTGCGCCTGGTGTCGGTTCCGGCGGCCTCTTTGTTGCTCGCTATTGGTTTGGCAGGCTTTACTCAACCAGCCAGTTGGGCTTTGCCGGCAGGTGTTGGTGGATTTTCAGGCCACATCTTGCTGGACCTCGTCACAACATCACTCAGCGGTATTGGCGCGTTTCAAAGCTTGAAGTGGCTTACGGTGATCCTCAGTCTGGCCGGTGGGCTTGCGCTGTTGCAATGGATCACAACGGTTCCTGTTTCTGCCTATAAAACAACCGCACAATGGGTCCACCGTGAGACCTCACGGTCGTCAGACTGGGTGATGTCTTTGGTCGGCAACGTCCGCAGCGAACGGTCAGACCGCGCGACTAAACGCACCACCCGCAAAACAAAAACTGAGAAAACAAAGACGGTGCAAAAGCGCGAACGGATTGAACCAACGCTGACGGATGATGACTTTGATGAGCAAGACTTCACCGCACACGATGTTGCTCCGCCTCTATCGGGCTCAGCGAGAGACGCGGACATTGTTGTTGCCCGTCAGCAAGCCAACAAACCCTCCAAGAAGGAATTAGCCGCACGGCAGGGCTCCTTATTACCCGCAACACCGGAAGGCTTTGAGCTTCCGCCCTTAGAAATTCTGAATATGCCACGCGTTCAAGCGGCGGCGCAGTTGGACACCCAGGCGTTAGAAAGCAACGCCAAGATGCTCGAAGGCGTGCTGCAAGATTTCGGCGTGAACGGCGAGATCGTTAAAGTACGGCCTGGCCCCGTAGTGACCCTGTACGAATTAGAACCTGCGCCGGGAACAAAAACAGCGCGCGTTGTCTCTCTCGCCGATGATATTGCGCGGTCTATGAGTGCGGTTGCGGTGCGTATTGCGGTGGTGCCCGGGCGCAGTGTTATTGGGATTGAGCTACCGAATGAAAAGCGTGAGACGGTTTACTTCCGTGAAATGTTGTCGTCTGAAGCCTGCGATAAGTTTGATGGCAAACTGACACTGGCTTTAGGTAAAGATATTAGCGGTGCCCCGGTTTATGCCGACCTCGCCCGCATGCCCCACCTGCTGATTGCAGGCACAACCGGCTCTGGCAAGTCAGTCGCCATCAACACCATGATCATGTCGCTGTTATATCGTCACACCCCCGATGACGTGCGTCTGCTGATGATTGATCCGAAGATGCTGGAGTTGTCTGTCTACGACGGCATTCCCCATCTGTTGTCGCCGGTGGTGACCGAGCCCAGCAAGGCTGTCACAGCCCTGAAGTGGGTGGTGCGTGAGATGGAAGATCGTTACCGCGCCATGAGCCAACTCAGCGTACGCAACATTGCTGGGTATAACCAACGTCTGAAGGAAGCCTCCAAAAAAGGCAAAGTTCTGACCAAGACCGTGCAGACCGGTTTTGATATGGAGACCGGAAAACCGGTTTATGAAGAACAAGAACTAGACCTGACACCGCTGCCTTACATTGTGGTGATCATCGACGAAATGGCCGACCTGATGCTGGTCGCGGGCAAGGATGTAGAGGCCGCCGTTCAACGCTTGGCGCAGATGGCACGGGCTGCGGGCATCCACGTGATCATGGCGACGCAACGCCCGTCAGTCGATGTGATTACCGGCACCATCAAGGCCAACTTCCCGACGCGTATTTCGTTCCAGGTCACCTCGAAAATCGACAGCCGTACTATTTTGGGCGAACAAGGCGCTGAGCAACTGCTCGGACAAGGCGACATGCTATATATGGCCGCCGGTGGACGGGTCACCCGCGTGCATGGTCCGTTTGTGACCGACGAGGAAGTTGAAGAAATCGTCGCGCATTTAAAAGATCAAGGGCACCCCTCCTACCTTGAAGCGGTCACAGATGAAGACGCGGCTGATCTGTCTGACGTGCCCGGCTTCAGTGGTGGTGCGGGTGGCAATACAGACTCTGGTGATAGCTTGTTTGATCAGGCGGTGGCCTTGGTGGCGCGTGAACAGAAAGCCTCCACCAGCTTCGTTCAACGGCATCTGCAAATCGGTTATAATCGGGCCGCACGCATTGTCGAAGACATGGAAGCGCAAGGCATGATTGGCAAACCCAACCACGTCGGCAAACGCGAAGTGCTGCTGCCGGAAACGACTGACAGGTAGGTTTAAGCTCAGGCAAGGTGCTTTGTTCGCGCCTTGCGCGCGTGCCTCAATCCAGCCATAAGCTGTCGTCATGATATCTGTTATGAGATTTTTATTATCGCTATGTCTTGCAGCCAGTCTGGTTGTCATCGGATCAACATCATATGCCAATGAAGTTGAAGATGATGCCGCTCTGCTAGCGCGCGCCTCAGCCTATTTGAATAAAATTGATACCCTGCAAGCCCGGTTCTTGCAGATTGATGGCCGCGGCGGCGTGGCAGAGGGGGACCTGTATGTGGACCGGCCGGGCAAAATGCGTCTGGCCTATGATCCACCAACCCCTATTTTGATCGTCGCCGATGGCAGCTATGTGATTTATGTGGACCTGGAACTTGGCGAGCCCAGCTACCTGGATATCGACGATACCCCGGCGGGGTTTCTGTTGGAGCCAGACTGGTCGTTCACGGATGACGACGTGATTGTCAAAGAGATCCTGCGTCAGCCGGGCGTGATTGAAATTACCGCCAGCCGCGCCGATGATCCGTCAGCGGGTGATCTGACGTTTGTGTTTTCCGATGGGCCTTTTGAACTGCGCCAATGGCGGGTGAAAGACACCCAAAGTCAGGAAGTCACAGTGACTTTGTTTGAGACAAAAACCGGGTTAGATTTCGACTCGAACCTCTTTCGCTATGAGGACGACGACGTTTTTGATGAAAAATAACGTCAAAGCCTAAAAATTGAGGCCTTAAGGTGTAAAAAGTAACGCCTTTAAAAAATATTTCCGCCATAAATTTAGAGCTGAATAGATTGTAACCCCCTGTAAAAAGGGCAATTTTATACTTCACAACCGTTCCGCGTGTGTTTTGCATAGCTGATATGCGATGAACTCCTATTGAAATTGTCACAGCACGACCCAAAATATCTCCCATGAGCGTTGCACCCCCGCTGCTAAAGCACCCGCTGTTAAAGCAAGGGGGTTCGCAACGAGCCGGAGGCCCGGTTACCCCTACCGGCCCGGCATAAGAAGACAGCGCCCGATGTCCCCCCAACATCGGGCGCTACTTTTTTGAGTAAATCGCTTTGCTCTGCGCTTAACCCTAAAACGGTCGTCCCCAACCCCAAAAACTGTTTATACAGGGGCGCATGTCAGCACCTCACTTTTCCAAAAATTTGCGGCTTATATCCTGGAATATGAACTCGGTCCGCCGCAGGGTTGACCAGTTAATCCGTGTGATCGACCGCTGGGAACCGGACGTGATTTGCCTGCAAGAACTAAAGGCAAAGG
>CAYGSZ010000242.1:0-4253 GCA_964352705.1 uncultured Rhodobacterales bacterium | reverse complement strand
TTCGCCCCCAAAATCAGCCAAAACCTTATCAAAATGGCTAGGTATGGTGGAGGCGTCGGGTACTGCCCCCGAGTCCGCAGCGATTATTTCATAGCAGGTTTAGCGCCATAGTCGCCGAAGCGACAATTCCAATATAATGTGTCTTGGGTGTTTTTGCTATGCTTTGACTTATTAAGCAGCCAAAGCTTGTTCTCCACTCCAGCACGGCTATAAATTCGCTGATGCAACAATATCTAGATCTGATGCGTCATGTGCTTGAGCACGGCGAAAAAAAAGAAGACCGTACCGGAACAGGTACGCTGTCTGTGTTCGGCCATCAGATGCGATTCGATCTGTCCCAGGGGTTTCCGGCGGTAACCACAAAGAAATTGCATCTACGCTCAATTATCTACGAATTGCTCTGGTTTCTGCGTGGCGACACAAATATTGGCTACCTCAAAGATAACAAAGTTTCGATATGGGATGAGTGGGCTGATGACAAGGGCGACCTTGGGCCGGTCTACGGATATCAATGGCGTTCTTGGCCTGATCCAAAAGGTGGTACTATTGATCAGATCGAGAAACTCTTAACGAGTCTCAAAAACAATCCTGACTCTCGCCGCCATATGGTTACGGCATGGAATCCTGCCGACGTGGACTCAATGGCCCTGCCGCCCTGCCACTGCCTGTTTCAGTTCTACGTCGCAAACGGACGCCTGTCGTGCCAATTGTATCAGCGCAGTGCAGATATATTTTTGGGGGTTCCTTTTAATATCGCGTCTTACGCCTTACTAACCCTGATGGTTGCCCAAGTCACAGGATATGAACCCGGTGATTTTGTTCATACGTTCGGTGATGCTCACGTGTATTCAAATCATATCGAGCAGGCCAAGACTCAACTGGCAAGAGCACCTCGACCGTTGCCTATTATGCGACTTAATCCAGATGTGACCGACTTGTTTGCCTTCGACTTCAAAGATTTTGAGCTTGAAGGCTATGATCCGCATCCACATATCTCGGCTCCTGTGGCGGTTTAGGAGCAGAAAGATGACCGCCTCAAAGATCAAACTTTGCCTCATAATGGCCCGCGCTGAGAACGGAACCATCGGCGCGGATAATGCTTTGCCGTGGCACGTTTCAGCCGATTTAAAGAACTTTAAGCAGTTAACAATGGGCAAGCCCGTTGTTATGGGACGCAAGACTTTTGAGTCCATTGGTAAGCCCTTGAAGGGCCGCCCTAATATCGTGATTACACGTCAAGCGGATTGGTCCGCCACCGGAGTCACTGTTTGCAGTGAAATCAAAGACGCAGTGCAAAAAGCAAAAGCACAGGCCGTAACTGACGGTGCTGATGAAGTCATGGTCATCGGTGGCGCTGAAATTTATGCACGCCTTATAAATGAGGCCGATCGCATTTATCTCACAGAAGTTCATCGGCAATTCGATGGGGATGCTTGGTTTACAGCGCCGGACAAAACCCAGTGGAAAGAGATTTCTCGGGAACGCTTTGCGCCTGACGACGAAGGCGGCCCATCCTACAGTTTTGTCGTGCTGGATCGCCGCACCAACGTTTAGCAGCTCTTATATCTAAGCACCCATGGAGATGTTTGGAGCGGCTTTTTTAACTCCAGTTGAGAGTTTTTCAATGAGCTTCTGTGCTATGTCGAGGTATGCCTTGCTATAAGCACTGTCTGGTTCGGCTACGACAATTGGTGTGCCTTCATCAGATGTTTCCCGGATACGAATATCCAGAGGAATCTCACCAAGCACGTCTGCGTTGAGTTCCACTGCGGCTTTTTTTGCGCCGCCGGAACTGAAAATATCGTCTCGATGGCCACACGAGGGGCAGATGTAATGGCTCATGTTTTCGATGACGCCAAGGATTGGCACTTCAACGCGTTTGAACATGTTGAGGCCCTTGCGGGCATCTAACAGCGCTATGTCTTGCGGCGTTGAGACAATAACGGCACCGGATAGTGGCACGCGCTGCGACATGGTGAGTTGGGTGTCGCCAGTGCCAGGCGGCATATCTATAATCATGACATCAATGTCACCCCATTCCACATCTTTGAGCATTTGTTCCAGGGCTCCCATAACCATTGGGCCGCGCCAAATGATGGGATCATCCTCGGCCACCATAAAACCAATCGACATGACTTTTACACCGTGATTCTCAAGCGGATAAACTTTGCGTCCGTCTGAATGTGGCTTTTTGCCTGATAGCCCCAGCATGCGTGGCATGGAGGGGCCAAAGATGTCGGCGTCAAATAAGGCGACGCGTTTTCCGAGTTTGGCCATCGCCACGGCCAGGTTGGCTGCTGTTGTTGATTTACCAACACCGCCCTTGCCAGACGCTACGGCCACAATTGCGGCGATACTCGGCAGTTCCAAACGATCCCGACCGCTTCCGCCTTTGGCTTGTGGAGCTGTGCTGGCAGGTTTTTCCGCTGTTAAAACGACGGTTGCGGAGATAACTCCTGGTAAATCGTGAACAGCTTTTTCTGCTTGAGCCCTCACGGGTTCGAGTTTTGGGCCAAGATCTGGCGGGACCTGAAGGCTAAAGGCCACATGGCCTTCTTTAACCACAATGCCTTGAACCCAGCCCCGCGTAACCACATCCACACCGCCTGTACCCGAGTCCACAGTGCTAAGCGCTTCAATAATTTGATCTTTTATGACCTCTGGCACCCTTGAAACCTCCAATTTATCCACTGATATGCATTTTGTGGTCTAGACTCATCATGACCAGATCGGGGCTTGCGTTGCGCCTCCCCGGCACATGTCATATAAGGCCGTAACACTTAATTTTCGGTCGTCAATGATATGGCAGTCCAATGACAGGAAGGGATACTCCAGTGTTCTGGAAACAACAAGGTAGCGGCCCATGGGGCGGCGGCGGATCAGGCGGCCCCTGGGGTGGCAAGGGCGGCAAAGGTGGTCGCGGAGGAAATGGCGGCGGTGATGGAGGAAATTCCTGGGGTGGTGGCGGTCAGCCCCCACCGGATTTGGAAGAACTTCTTAAGCGTAGCCAAGATCGCGTAAAGCAATTTATGCCAGGCGGCATGGGCTCTTCACGCGGTATTTTGATCGTTATTGCCATAATATTGGTGATTTGGGGGGCAAGTGGTTTCTACCGGGTGCAACCAGACGAGCAAGGTGTCGAGTTGCTGTTTGGCAAATATGTTAAAACGACTCAGCCCGGCCTGAATTACTGGTTTCCAGGACCTGTCGGTGAAGTGCGGACGCCGAAGGTAACGTTAACCAATCAGATTACGATTGGGTTCCGGGGCGTTCCAAACACGACCAACCTGCGCGATGTGCCAACCGAGAGCCTGATGCTCACCGGCGATGAGAACATCGTTGACGTTGATTTTGTGGTGCAGTGGCGCATCAGAGACGCTGGAGATTATCTGTTTAACATTCGTGCGCCTGAGGAGACAGTTAAGCTCGCTGCAGAGAGTGCGATGAGAGAAGTCGTAGGGCAAAATACGTTGGATTTTGTTACGACCGGCGGTCGTGAGGTGGTCGGCCAAACAGCGCAGACTGTTTTGCAGGAAATTCTTGATAGCTATGGTTCGGGTATCAGCATTCTTGAAATCAGAGTGCAGGGCGCCAACCCGCCTCCAGAAGTGATTGACGCGTTTAATGATGTGCAACGCGCTAATCAGGACCAAGAACGTTTGCGCAACGAGGCTACGGCCTACCGGAATGATATCGTTCCCCGCGCGAAGGGCGAAGCCTCCCGGATGATTGAAAACGCATCGGCTGAAAAAGAAAAGCTGATTCGTGAAGCCCAAGGTGCGGCTCAACGCTTTGATGCCTTCTATGAGACCTATCGTAACAACAAGGACGTCACGTCACGCCGACTTTATCTCGAAGCGATGCAAGAAGTATTCAGTAAGTCTGAAAAGGTCATTATGGATGACAAGGGCCAAGGTAATGGTGTTGTCCCCTACCTGCCGCTGAACCAATTGCAACGCGCGCGTGACGGAGGAACAAACTAATGAAGTCAGGGAAACTTCTCGCTCTCGGTGTCGTTGTTCTGGTCGGAGCTATAGCGCTGACAGGTACACTTTTTACCGTTCACCAAACACAACAGGCGATCGTTCTGCAATTGGGTGAAACCAAACGTGTGATTGTTGAGCCAGGTCTGCATTTCAAAGTGCCGCTTGTGCAGAACGTTGTTTACTACGACAATCGTGTTCTTGATCTGGATCCGCCAAGCCAGGAAATGCCGCTGGTCAATCAACTGCGTGTTATCGTTGATGCATTTG
>CAYGSZ010000241.1:0-4263 GCA_964352705.1 uncultured Rhodobacterales bacterium | reverse complement strand
ACACGAAGCCCATTTTGGTGATCTGCACGACGGCGGGCACAGAGGTTCCCTCACGATCAAGGTCAAGGAGAATGGGTTGGCTGGGCAGGTCATAATCGAACACGTCATGATGGATAATCTGCTGATGCCAGACGACGCTACCAGTGGCCGCGTCCAGCGCAACCAGTGCATTGGCATACGGGATCGGCGCGAGACGCAAGCCGCCATAAGGATCTACGCTGGGACTAGACGTGGGCAGGTAAATCAGGCCCGCGGCTTCATCAACAGCCATCATGGACCACACATTGGCACCGCCGGTCTTATCGCTGAGGTCGGCGGGAATGGGGTTGAAGGACCACAGTTCTTCGCCGGTACGCACATCAAGACCGCGCACAATGCCGTCTGCCGCATCGGCATACATATTATCGCCAACGCCGCCGCCAACGACGATGATGTCGCCAATAATCGACGGCGGAGAGGACATGAAAATGCCACCGGTGCCGCCGTAGTCAAAGGCATTGAGATTCAGAATACCGCCCGTGCCAAAGTCCGCGCACAAGGCCCCGGTTTTGGCATCCAGTGCATAAAGATTGCCAAAGATATCAGGGTGAATGACACGGGCAGAACATGTGGCGTTTTGCATCTCTTGCGTCGCGTCGGCAACTCCGGCCCAAAGGGCAACGCCCCGGCAATTTGCCGCAAACACCGGCATACCGTCGGGCAAAACGGCGTAGCCATCAAATGCCCAAATCTCTTTACCGGTTGTTGGGTTTAAGGCGAGCACGCGGTTCTTCGGCGTACAGACATAAAGGGTGTCGTCCCAGATCACGGGGGTCGCCTGAAACGAGGAGCCACCGTCTGCTGCGGACCCTTCAACAACATCGCCAGTGTGATGAACCCAAGCGCGCTCAAGGTTTGCCACATTGGCGGCCGTGATTTGATCTAAGGCAGAGTATTGTCCCCCCGAGGGCACCCCGCCAAAGGACGGCCATGAGGTGTTCTCAGTAAGTGCTGCATGCGTTGAGGAGTCAGCCGCAAAAGCCGACACGGAGCCAAGCCATAAAACCGCCATCGCGATCAGCGGCGAAATTCGCAACGCTGGAGACTGTGGTGTGCCCATGGAAGACTCTCCTGCTAACAACTGACATACGTCATATAAAGAAAAACGCAGCAACGTAAAAAGAAAAACCCGGCCAGACCAAATGAAAAGTGGTCTGACCGGGTTTGGTATGAGAAGCCTTATGAATGAAAGGCTTGTTGTTTTAGCGCTTAGAGGCTGACTTCGAAATTCAGCTTCCAGGTGGTTGGTTCATTGACAAAGCGAATGCCGTTTGGTGCGGCGAGCACCAAGCCGATTTTCGAGTAGTCATCGCCGGTCAGGTTTTTACCGGACAGGGTGGCTTTCCACTTTCCGCTATCGGCCTGGTAAGACACGAAGCCGTTGACCAGATCGATCGTACCTGAGCGGTTGATGGGCTGGTTGGCCGCATCAGAGAAGTAGTTGCTGCGATGGCTGTAGTCCGCACCGAGAACAATGTCGCCTGAGCTATTCAGGTCATAGGTGTAATTGAACCCAACCTGCGACTGGAACTTAGACAGGTGAGACAACCGGCCCAAACCTTGGGTCGCGGCCACGGAACCCGGATCGAGTTCTTTATAGTTGTCATCCTGCACGGTCACATGGGCAAAGATTTCCAACTCATCGGTCACAATGGCGGTGACTTCCGATTCAATACCGTAGACATCAACTTTACCCACGTTTTGGATGGCCGTCGCACCGCCGCCCAATGTTGAGGACTGTTGAATGTCTTTGAACTTATTGATGAACAACGCAGTATTCACGCGCACACGGCTGTCGAACAGATCAGCCTTGCTGCCCGCTTCAAGCGCCCACACGGTTTCTGGGTCAAACGGGGTGTTAAACGACGTTGGGTTGGCAACGGTCAGGCCATTGTACCCACCGGCACGGAAGCCACGAGACAAGGACGTATAGATAAACACATCGTCAGACACTTGGTAGTCAAGCCCAACGCGCGGTGTGAACACAGACCAACTGTCTTCACGATCAACAAGAGACGGAATGCCCGAGCCAAAGAAGGTATCAATCTGACCGTCGAGGGCTTTTTTGTCTTCGGTCCAGCGGATACCAGCTGTGGCGCTGAGGCGATCCGTGATTTGATAAGACCCTTGCGCGAACACCGCATAGGACTTTGTTTTCTGATCGATAATCGTCGGTACAAGTGCGTTGAAGAAGATCACGTCATCAATTTGTTGATCGGCTTGCTCTTCAAAATAGAAAGCCCCGAGAATCCAGTCGAGGCGCTCATCAAAAGACTGGCCGCTCAACTGAAGTTCTTGCGACCATTGCGAAGACGAAGCCACGCTGGTGCGGTCAATCAGGGTGACGAAGTTACCTGGCGTGGTTTCGACACCACCGGACAGATCGAAGCGGAACCCATCCTTCACATCAATATAGGCGGTAATGGACTGCAAGGTGACGTCGCCAATGAGCCATTCCATATCCAAAGAGCCACCGTATTGCTCGGTGTAGCCAGAGGACTGTGTTGGTGATTGGACAATACGCGGGCCACCGGTTTGGTTTTCCAAGGTGACCGAGTTGACGGACACAGGCGTCAGGCCATCGTTGTCATCGTCTGAATAATAGCCAGAAACTGTGGCCTTGAAGTCATCGGAGCCGAAGTAAGACATTTTACCGCGCAGGGAGAATACTTCCCGCACGCCACGGTCTTCGCCGGTGGCGCGGTTTTCGAGCCAGCCATCATTCTGATCACGGTACTGGGCTGACACAGTCATGCCCAACACATCTTCAACCAGCGCAAAACCGCCGCCCGCTGAAACAGTCAGTTCATCAAAACGGCCATAGCCAATTGAGCCCTTGGCCCAGGTTTCGCCATTGGCTTCGCGGGTGACAATTTTCAACGCGCCGGTCATGGAGTTCCGACCATACAGCGTACCTTGAGGGCCACGCAGCACTTCGATGCGTTCGATATCGACAAGGTCAAAGTTCGCAGCAGACAGACGCGCGTTATAAACGTTATCGACATACAGGCCGACTGCGGATTCAGAGGTCACCAGACCGCCGATCTGCTCGCCTGCACCGCGCATGTACAGGTTGACCATGCCCGGGTTTGACACACCGGTGTACAACACCAGGTTTGGAACGTTGTTAGCGAGGTCCAATGTTTCTTCGACCTGGAGCTTCTCAAGCTTATCAGCCGTGAACGCCGAGACCGTGACCGGTGTGGTTTGCAGATTGCCCACACGGCGTTCTGCGGTGACGACGATTTCTTCCAGCGCGACGTTTTGGGCCAAAGCCCCCGTGACAGGTAGGGCTGTTGAGGCGGTGGCCACAACGGCAGCAGAAGCCAAAAGTTTGGCAATCAAAGGCGTGCGGACGCGCTTTGTCAGGGTGTGGCTCAAGGTTGGCATGTATCTCTCCAAGGGTCTGATTCTATTAGTTAAATGCGTTTATCGCGGGTCGTTTCGCACACAGGAGTCCTGTGTGTCAAATTCATTACATCAATGAATTGGGGACATAGCGATTATCAAAGGTCAAAACAAGCAGAGATCAACCCAGCAAAGACGAAAACAGGTCTAGGTTTAAGTCTGTGTTTGACTCTGTGGACCGCCTTCAAACGCCCAGGACGGAGCGCAACCGTTAAGCCGATTTGACCGCCATGACGCTGTTCCAGAAGCCTTGCGACAAAGTGGGAGCATCTTCACGCACGGTCAGACCGGCATCGGTCATTAACTGGAGGAAATCAGAGCTGCGGTATTCTTCCGTCCACACTTCGTTGTTGTGCACGTGATCCCACCATTGGTTAAAGCGCCCGCTGGCTGAGGGCGTTGACTGTGTGTAGGTCTTGAAATCGACCGGGAAGAACACGCCGCCGGGACGGAGAATACGTTTCACTTCGGCGAGGATTTTTTTGGCGTCTTCGGTCGGCACTTCGTGGAACAGGATGTAGGCCGTTACCACGTCGAAGCTGTTGTCTGCAAAGCCTGTGTCTTCGGCCAGACGCTGCGACAGATTGATATCGAGGCCCTGCTCAGCGGCCCGCATATGACCGTAGCGCAGCATCGGCGCGCCGACATCAATGCCCCAGACTTCGGTGTCGGGGAAACGTTCTTTAACCGCCATGGGCAGTTGGGCAACACCGGTGCCGATATCCAGGAACTTTTCCATCTTGCCGTCTTCGGGCACCGGGATGATGGCGGCCAGATCACGATGGAACACATCTTCTGATTCCAGATCAAGCGTGA
>CAYGSZ010000240.1:0-4279 GCA_964352705.1 uncultured Rhodobacterales bacterium | reverse complement strand
GGGTCTGAGGGGCAGCCATGACCAATATCGACCCATAATATTGTTGGCGTTTCTAACCAGACCTCTGGGTGTTCTCTATATCCAAGGTCATCGACAACTTCGGTGTAAGACACGACACGGTTGGGCGGTCTGGGTGATGATGCGAGCGGGAGAACGATACTCTCGATCATGGAGGTACGACCCTTGGTCGATTTGAAGTAAGAGTTCACAAGCATGCCGCAGGGTTGGCTCACAATATGAAGCCCATTGTAATACCAAGCCTTCTCTAAACCTTCCCCCTGTGCTGAGCCTACGACCTGTCCGGTTTGGTCTAAGCCCCACTGCTCGACCAGACCAGTGCCCATAAGACGAACGACCGCCGTTTCATTAACCAGTTCAAGTATGTAGGTGCCAGGTGCGAAATCCGGCTGTGCGTTGTCAAAAAAGACAGTGTTTTCGGGCATAGGCGCGTCGCCACGCAGAGACACCCAGTGCTCAAAAAACAAAGGACAGGACTTGGAGGAGAAATCAACCATCTCCCAAAATGCGACAAGTATTTTTGAGGTGCAACAATTTTTAGAATGAACTGGCCGTTTGACTCGGGGGTTGCGCCAGCCGTTTAACCCTGGCATGTGTCCAGGCAAGAGATTTCCCCCTTAATATGCATCTTGTGGGCGTCTCAAAATCTTATTTGAATTGGAGATTTCCTCATGTTTCTCGTCACGGGCGCGACCGGAAAAACCGGCGGACAGACTGTTAAACACCTATTGGCGCGGGGCGCAAAAGTGCGCGCGATTGTTCGCAACGCAGAAAAAGCAGCCCCTTTGAAAGAGCAGGGTGTTGATTTGGTGGTTGGTGATATTGGCGATGCAGAGGTGGTCGCCAAGGCTATGAAAGGTATTGAAGGCGTTATGCTGACGCTGCCTAATGGCCCTAATCAGCTCAAATGGGAGTTGGATATCATCAAAGCGGCAGAAGCAGCAGGTGTGAAGCACCTGGTGTATATGTCGTCGACGGAATCCAATCCGGACAATCCGCGCCGTATTCCCCAGGTCCACGTTAAAGTGGCAGAAGCTGCGGAAGCGTCACCGGTTGGATCGACGATCATGCGGCCGAATTTCTTTATGCAGAATGTGCTGGGCTTTGCGGCGCAGGTTAAAGCGGGGGACTCCTTTACGTTTCCGGCGGGCGACGGCACGGCGTCCATGTGCGATGTCCGTGATGTCGGCGAAGTGGCTGCGATTATTCTGACTGAGGGCAAGCCTCATATCGGCAAAACCTATGACCTGACCGGGCCTGATATTCTGTCGATGCACGATGTTGCCACACAACTCAGCAAAACGCTGGGCCGCAAAATCACCTATGTTCCGCAGCCATTGCAGGACTTCCATGATTTCCTGGCGCGCGTCCTCAAAAGTGACTGGCACATTGAAGGCGTGGTGGAACTGATGCAGGAAATGTCTGAAGAAGGTGGTCTGGATTATAAGACAGACACCATGAGCGAGCTTTTAGGGCGTCCAGCCACGTCTTTGGAAAAATTTATTGAAGAGCATAAAGCGCTCTTTCAAGGTTGATAAGGCTAAGCGAATAAAGCTGCGACTGGATTGTTCAGGTTATGAGACCTGAACAATCCATTTGCCGATGTTCTCGCCGCTGAGCAGGCCGATAAAGGCCATCGGCGCGGTTTCCAGACCCTCAAATACTTTGCGTTCGTAAACCAGCCCTTCGTCTTTGAGGAGGTCGCTGATCGTCTGGCGTGCTTCGGCATAGTCACTGACGTGATTGTGGACCGAGAACTGACCCTCGAACTGTTCCGATTGGTTCCAGCCGCGCTTGTTGTAATTGGCGATGATGCCGCAGCGGGTGATGCGGCCATTTT
This sequence comes from uncultured Rhodobacterales bacterium, assembly GCA_964352705.1. Taxonomy (GTDB): domain Bacteria; phylum Pseudomonadota; class Alphaproteobacteria; order Rhodospirillales; family Rhodospirillaceae; genus WLXB01. Next base: position 2,421 of record CAYGSZ010000240.1, on the reverse strand, counting down.
TCGACATCTGCGTCGAGATGATGTCGGCCATCACACCGCCGGTATTGTCGAAGAAGTAATCGACCCCGTCCGGGCAGGCTTTTTTAATGGCAGCCGCAAGGTCATCGGTTTTTTTGTAGTTAATGGCTGCGTCAAAGCCCAGTTCGTCCATCAGGTAGGCGCATTTTTCATCTGTGCTGGTCACACCGACAACCCAGGCATCCAACAACAGCGCCAGTTGACCGGCGAGGGACCCGACCATGCCAGCCGCACTGGTGATAACAACGGACTCTTCTTGTTGCAGTTTGCCTTCATGTTTAAGGGCGAGAATGGCTGTCAGGCCCGGAGCCCCCATTGGTCCGATATAATCGACCGGCTCGGCCAGTTCCGTATCGCAGATGGTGACGCCTTCGGGGTTATTGGTGGGGTGCGGTTCCCCATTTGTCACAACGTAGTTCTGCCAGCCGAGGAAGCCCTCCACCACATCACCGGTTTTGTACTTCGGATTGTTTGATTTCACGACGACGCCGAGCACTGTGCCAGGAATCACCTTGCCGATATCGGTCATCGGGCCGTGGGGCCGCATGGCTTTGTTTTCATCGTCGGTCGGATTCAGCATCAAGCGAATGCGAGGCTCCAGGCCAATAAAGAGGGTGCGAATGAGCATTTCATTTTCGCCCGGCTCTGGGATTGGGCCTTCTTCCATGCGGAAATCGCTGCGCTTGGGCATGCCTTCGGGGTAGGCATGGAGAACAATTTTGCGGTGTACGGTCTGGGTCATATGTCTAGCCTGTCGTGTCTTCTATGAATTAAGTGCGAATCTGGCGCATCCTACCGCACCGTGGACATTGGGCAACCCACGGTTTCAGCAAGAATCTGAGGGCTTTACGATGGCTCATAATGAAGCACATGATAATCTGCATCCATGAGCCAAGCAGACGGCTGAAATAAATGTGGTATTAAAGGCTCAATGAATTTGATGAATGTGAAACTTTTGAGGTGATCGATGTCCTCCAACTCGTTTTCCAGAAGATCAGCTTTGGCTGTGACAGGTGCGGCGGTGGCTGCGACCGGACTGAATTCTCGGTCTTTGAGAGCGCAGAATAAGACCGATGTGATCGTCATCGGGGCTGGGTTGTCGGGCCTGAATGCGGCGATGCTCCTGGAAGAGCAGGGCTATTCGGTTCAGGTGATCGAAGGACGGAACCGCATTGGTGGTCGGTTGCTATCGCTGCGAGACATCCCCGGCAACCCGGAAGCGGGCGGTAATGGTATTGGGGCCAACTATGGTCGCATGATTGATGTCATTGATCGGCTTAAAATTCCGGTTCTGAATTCGGCGGGCCGCGCACAGTTGACACCCTTCGAGTTGTACCTTGATGGCGAGCGCATTTCCAACGAAGCGTGGCCAACCCATCCGAAGAACATTCTTCCGGACGACTGGAAAAACTTCAGTCCGCGTTTGGTGCCTCTGGTTTTGCTGAGTCGGACCAATCCGCTTGAGTCGTTCGAGGACTGGTACGACGCCAAGTCGGCGCCCTATGACATTTCTGTCTACAAGGTGTTTAAAGACGCAGGGTTTACGGATGAACAGATTGACCTGACCTATAATTTGAATGTGCCCTACGGCACGTCAGCGCACGATATCTCGGCCCTGATGATGTGGTTTAACGATGGCTGGGTCGCCTCTATGCAGGGCGGGGAGCCGACGCAGCTGTCAGCGCTCGGTGGCAATATGACCATGCCGGAAATGATGGCACGGACGCTGGAGCGCGAAGTCCACCTCAATAAGGAAGTCGTTGGGATCCGCAGCGGCGATGCCGACGCCGAGGTGGTTTGCCGGGATGGGTCAACCTATAAAGCCGACCGTGTGGTGTGCTCGCTGCCGCTGCCGGTGATGCGCTACATCAAGTTTGATCCGTTCCTGTCCTCTGTTCAGTCCAAGGCCGTTGCTTTGGTGCCCTACTTCCCCATGACCCAGGTGCATCTGGTGGCCAAGGAACCCTTCTGGGAGGACGATGAATGGTCGCCAGATATGTGGACCGACACGGTGGCCGGGCATGTCATCGCCAACCGGCACAATGTGGACAACACAGACGTTACCAGCCTTACTGCGTGGTCGCGCGGTTTTATGGCCCATCGGTTGGATCAGATTGATCCGGAAGAGGCCAAGGCCTGGGTCATTTCAGAAATGGAACGCCTGCGCCCCGCCGCCAAAGGCAAGCTGGAAGCGCCACATATTAAATCGTGGCTGCGTGATCCCTTTGCGGGCGGCGACTATGCCGTATGGAAACCGGGGCAGGTGACGGAATTCCTGCATGCCACCAGTAAAGTTCATGGCCGTGTGCATTTCTGCGGCGAGCATACCGCGTTATCCAACCGTGGCATGGAAGGCGCGATGGAATCCGGCGAACGGGCGGCGTTCGAGATTATGGGGATTTA
>CAYGSZ010000239.1:0-4285 GCA_964352705.1 uncultured Rhodobacterales bacterium | reverse complement strand
CGGGCGGCTCGCTGAGATCGGCGTCGATGTCCTCGGCGCGTTCATACAACTCGGCCAGCTTTGCTTCTAATTGGGCTTTGATTTTTTGAATTTCAGGCATTGAACTCTCCAATTTCTAATAGGGCCTCAGGATAGCGCAGATTCGCATAGGATTATACGCAGGAAAAGAGACGCTAACCTCTGGTAACAGGATATCGCGCTGCCGCGCTTTAGGTCTTTGATTTGCAGCAATCGGCCATTTGGCAAGAGAGGCCGGGCTTCACAAAACTTTACACTTCGCGGCGTGAGAATCTGGGGCTCATCAGCTAATTATTAAGACCTTTATGACCAATGACTTCGGTTGCGTTGTCTGTAAAGCACATCAGAAGAGTTACACGAGATGGATAAGATCTTTAAGGCGGCGTTGGGTTCACGGCTAAGAAGTTTACGCCAGGACGCCGGGGTAAGCGTGAGCGATCTGGCCCAGGCTGTGAATATTGACGTATCGCACTACGCCAGTGCAGAGGCTCAAGGCGAAGGTCTGACATTTGGTCAGCTATACGATATTGCGCATTCTCTCGGCACAACCATCGACTTTGTGACAGAGGGTTTAACGGAGTAGACGGCCAACATATGCTAGGTTTGCCTATAGCCACTTCTTCCAACGGAAGAAGAGATACGGCACCACCGCTGACAATAGCATCAACGCAAGCGCCGCCGGATACCCCCAGGGCGAACTGAGTTCCGGCATCACTTTGAAGTTCATCCCGTAAATGCTGGCGATCAGAGTTGGTGGCAGAAAAACCGTCGCCGCAATCGACAGAATTTTAGTCACCCGGCTTTGCTCTAACGTCAGAAGGCCGAGCACTGCACTGAGCAAGAAGGCGCGTTGCGACGCAATGAAGGATGCATACTCGGAGATATCGGTGACGTCGCGGCGGAGATCTGTGAGCACGCGCTGAATGTCTTCCTCTCCAAACCACGCATTACCCACATAATCAATCAATAGTCCCACGTTCAGCAAGCTCTCGCGCGCTTTGGCGTTGACATCGCTGTTGCGGCCAATGCTGGAGACCGTTGTTTGGAACTCGGCAGAAGAGATGGGATCGTTGCTGCGATCGGCAAACACACGCTTGGAGCCTTCGTACATGGAGGCGCCGTTGGCCTGCACATACTCGGATAACCGATTGATAAAGGCCGTCAGCAGACCAAGAAACACATGGCGTCCATCACTGAGGTTGTGCGGGCGTTCCGCACAGGCCGTGGCATAGCGGGAAATGGGTAAGGGCTCGGAGGTGCGCAGGGTCACCAGTCGTGTTTTGGAAACCACGAACGTGAGATCGTCGATGAAGGGATAGAGTTCTTCATCCCGCGCCAGCACCGCGGCGGTTAAAACCACGCAATTGGCATCTTGATAAGAGCGATCGGCTGGGGCGAGGAGCTTGGTGTCTTCGCTGGTGGGCAAAGAGATGCCCAAAAGCCCCTCGACCTGGGCTATTTCTGCGCCTGAGGGATTGAAAAGATCAATCCACAGGGCGTCCGCCAGAGCGTTTTGAGACGGGCTGTTTTCAACAACCACAAGCCGGTCATCGTGTTTTTTATACAAGGTCATCATGGCGGCGTTTTCTCTCTTCGATCCAAACTATACCGCAAAAAAGTCCCGGAGGCCCGAGAGAACGCTGTTGACTGCGACCGAGGCCAAGATGATTCCCATGACCCGGCTGATGATCCCTGCGCCGGAATCACCTATGAGTTTGTGAATGTGTCGCGCGCCAAGAAAAATGAGCAGTTGTATAGCTAGCACAGAAAACAAAACAGACGTGGTGGTAAGCTGATGCATAACGTCGAATCGATTGTTGTCGGTCAGCAGGACCACCGCCATCATCGCGCCGGGACCAGCTATGCAGGGCACCGCCAGGGGGAAGATTGCCGTGTCCGTCGCTTTACGCGCAATGCGGACCTCTTCCTCGGGCTTACTTTCCCCAAAAATCATATTGAACGCGAAGGCAAACAACACCAAGCCGCCGGACACTTGAAACGCCGACAGGGGAACGCCCATGCCGTCCAAAACGAATTGTCCAGCCACAATGAAGAACACGAGAATGCCACCCGCAATGAGAACGGATTGAATGGCAATCTTTTTGAGGTCGGAGGGGTCATGCTTAGAGGTCACCGCCAAAAAAACCGGAACCGAGCCAATCGGATCAATCACCGCCCACAGCAGCACAAAAGTTGTGACCAGCAGTTCTAGTTCAATCATCGGGGGCGCCTTTAAGGGGTTAGGACTGGGGTCGGGTTTCCGCCAACGCCCAGATGCTGGCCAAGCCAATGACCGTCAGCACCATCATATAAACAGCGACCGGCCAATAGGCACCACCTGTCATGGCCAGAAGTGCGGTCGAGACAAAGGGCGCGATGCCGCCGCCAAACACCTGCCCCACCTGATAGCCCAAAGAGGCAGCGGTGTAGCGCACGTTGGACACAAACAACTCGGCAAAAAAGGCGGCGATGGGTCCATACAAGGCCCCGAAGGCAAACAAACCAAGGCTGAGGGCACCCCAGATAACGAGGGGCTCACCGGTGTTGACCATCCAGAACAAGGGGAACGCGTAGAGCAGCATGAAAATACCGCCGCCGAACAACACCGGGCGTCTGCCGACCACATCGGACAGCGCGGCAAAGCCAACGCAGGCAAAGATTTGAACGCCGGAGGCAAGCAGCACGCCCGTCAACATCACTTCGCGTGGCACGCCCAAGGTGCCCGTGCCATAGGACAGCATGAACGAGATGATGATGTAATAGGGCCCACTGACGAGAACGAAGACGCCGGTGGCGAGCAGGATTTGCTTCCAATACTGGGAGACGGCGCGGATGACAGGGGCTTTCTCGACCGCGCTTTGTTCACGGATTTTCTGGAACTCGGGCGTCTCATCAATCTTCATGCGAATGTAGAGGCCCACCAGCACTGGCAGGATGCTGAGGATGAACGGGATACGCCAGCCCCAGACCAGGAACTGATCGCCGCTGAGGGCAATGCAGAGGCTAAGGACGGCGGTGGCGATCAGGAACCCAAACGGTACGGCAGCTTGCGGCAGACTGCCCCAGAACCCGCGACGGTTTTCAGGCGCATATTCCACCACCATTAAGATCGCGCCGCCCCATTCACCGCCATAGGCCAAACCCTGGATAAACCGCAGCAGTGTCAGGAGAATGGGCGCCCAAACCCCAATCTGGGCATAGGTCGGCAAAAATCCGATCAGCATGGTGGCCACGCCCATGACCATAAGGGTCAGCACCAGCATGGGTTTGCGCCCGATTTTATCACCATAATGGCCGGCAATGATGCCCCCAATAGGCCGCGCGATGAACCCCACGGTAAAGGTGGAATAGGCCAGCAGTGTGCCGATGATCGGATCTTCCGTGACCGGAAAGAACAACTGCCCAAAGACCAAGGCCGCCGCACTGGCATAAAGAAGGAAGTCGTAGCCTTCCAAAGCTGTTCCGATAAAACTCGCGCCTGCAACCCGTTTCATGTGGCTTCCCCCCGCACCGGTATAAAGTGACTGAAGCAGTTCACCATATCCTGCGGGAATGGGCCAGCGCTGGGATGGCGGGAAAAAGCTGGAGGGTTAATCGAGCTGCTTTTTGTCGTCGGACAGAACTTTGATCTCGCGCTGCGGGAACGGAATTTCGATGCCGTTTTCCTTCAACGCCATCCAGATCATCAGCAGCAGGTCGGCGCCAACACGATTGGCCCCGTCATCAACGCCTTCCATCCAGAACTCCACCAGGATGTTAATGCCGGAGTCTCCAAAGCTGGCAATTTCAGCGTCCGGTCGTTCCTCAATCGGAACATCATCACCGCTTAAAACCCGCGGATGGCTGGCCACCACTTCCCGTAAAATTTCAAACATTTTGGGCAGGTCGGTTTTATACGCGACACTAAATTCAATGGGATAGCGCTGCTTCTGATTGAAGTGAGTCCAGTTGGTGAAAGACGTGGTGATAAAAGTCTCATTGGGCACCATGATATCTTTGCCATCGTAGGTCTCAAGAATCGCAGACCGCATGCTGAGTTCGCGAATGGTACCACCCCGGCCATCTTCAAGCTGAATGTAATCGCCAATGGTAATCGAGCGGTCCAGCAGAATGATAATACCAGACACAAAGTTTGCCGCGATTTGCTGCAGACCGAAGCCAAGGCCAACACCCAGCGCGCCACCAAACACCGTGAGGGCTGTGAGATTGATCCCGACGACCTGGAGCAACATTAAGAAGATGATTGCGAACAGCGAGATCTCGAATA
>CAYGSZ010000238.1:0-4306 GCA_964352705.1 uncultured Rhodobacterales bacterium | reverse complement strand
GCGAAGGCAAAGCCTTGCAGCAAACTCACCTGGGTGTCCGAAATGCCCAGGTCGGCTTTAATAGGGTCCACTAAGAGGCTGATGATCTGGCGGTCGATAAAAGAAATAACCGCGGCCAGACACAACATGAACACCACAAACCAGGCATAGCTGTCTGAGCGAAAGGCAAAGTTTGGGTCAGCTTCATTGGATGATGACTTATTCGCTAACGTGGTGTCGCTCATGTAACGGTCCTATCCGGCAATCAGATCAGCAGCTTTCTCACCGATCATAATCGCAGTTGCGTTGGTGTTGCCACTGATCAGATCCGGCATCACAGAAGCATCAGCCACGCGCAGGTTTTCAACTCCACGCACTTTAAGGTCTGGCGTCACAACCGATTCAGCATCGCTGCCCATGCGGCAGGTGCCCACCGCATGATAGCCCAAAAATGCTGTCTGGCGCAGGAAGGTGGCCCATTCATCATCTGTCTGTACATCTTTGCCCGGTAAACGCTCGCCCACACGATGCGCGCCAAATGCCGGGCTGTTCAGAATCTCCCGCACGGCGCGGCAGCCTTTTGTCAGTCGCACCAAATCGTCTTCATTGTCGAACAGGTTGTGATTGATTTTCGGCGCGGCACTTGGGTCTTTAGAACGCAAACTGATCGCCCCACGGGTTTTCGGGTAGCCAATGTTCACCGCCGCCGAGATGGCAGGTTTGTCATAAGGGATCACGCCGTTCTCGTCGAAGCTAAACGCATACGGACCCAACTGCACTTCAATGTCGGCCACCGCGTCCGACGGATCGGCTTTCATGAACGCCACCGCATGGGGGTAGGGGCTGGTGGCCGGCCCGCGACCAAACAGAAACCAGTTGATTGAGTGCAGTACGATCTTCCAACTGTTGATCTCGGTGTTGAAAGTTGATTGGTTGACTTCAATGCTGACCATCCCCTCGGGATGTTCTTGCAAATTTTGCCCGACGCCCGGTGCATCGTGCCGCACGTCAATACCATGAGATTTTAACGCGTCCGCCGGGCCGATGCCGTTCAGCATCAGCAGCTTTGGCGTCGCCATAGAGCCCGCAGTCAGGGTGACGCCCGCGCGGGCTTTGATGCGCTTTCTATCCGCCCCTTTGCCATACACCACGCCGGTACAGGTTTTGCCGTCAAACACCAGTTTCGTGACTATGGCACCCGTGCGCACCGTAAGGTTGGCCGGTTTCTTTCCGGGCCACAGATAAGCCCGCGCCGTGTGATAGCGCCAACCGCGCGACTGCGTGACCTGGCTATAGGCCACGCCCGCCTGTTCCGCGCCGTTGTAATCGTCGTTGAAGGGGATGCCGGCTTCTTTGGCGGCATCGATAAACACATGGGCGAGGGGATGCGTGGTGCGCAACCGCGCCACATTCACCGGGCCGCTGCGGCCTCTGACATGATGATCCCCAACCACTGTGCGTTCCAGGCGCTTCATCACCGGCAGCAGGTCGTCGTAGGCCCAGCCGTCGCAGCCGTTTTCGGCCCAGCGGTTAAAGTCTGCCGCGCGCCCGCGCACATACAGCATGCCGTTGATGGCACTGGAGCCGCCCAGCACTTTGCCTGCGGGCCACAGATCGACCCTGCCGTTGCGGCTGCTGTCCGGCTCAGCCATGTTCATCCAGTCCAGGCTGGGATTGCCGATGGCTTTGATAATCGCCGCAGGCACATGAATGAACGGTGAGTAATCGCGGCTCCCGGCTTCCAGCAGCAGCACCCGCGCGGTGGGGTGATAGCTCGCCAGACGATGGGCCAGCGCCGATCCTGCCGAGCCCCCGCCGACGATCACATGATCAAACACCTGATCGAATTTCTGTGTGCTTTGGGATGTCATCTAATCTGCTCCGGCCATTCTTTAAACACGGCCTTGGTTGCTTGTATAAAGTGCTCGACCGCCGGGCGTTGGGTTTCTAACCCGCGCACGATCAAGCCAGAGGCTCTTGCAAAGGGCGCGCCTTTTACGGCCAGGCGCACGATGGATCCCTGTTCGAGTTCTTGTTGCAGCAAATGATCCGGCAACAGGCTGACGTAATCGCCGGACAACACCAGCGCCTGCATCAGCGACAAGGAATTGGTTTCAACGGCAGGGCGCAGCAAGGTCAGATTTTCAGCGGCAAACAAGTCGGCCACCAGAGACGACACGTGGAGCTGGCGTACCAGCGCCAGGCGGCAATCTCTGAGGTCGGCCATTTCAATAGTGCCTTTTTTGGCCAAAGGGTGATCTGCGCCCACCACAAAATGCGGATGAATTGTAACCAGCGGCTCAAACACCAGGCCTTCATCGGCGCTGCCGGGCGGGAAGTTGGAAATCAGCACTTCCACATGGGCGGTCTTTAGGTCCGTCACCAAGTCTTCAAAGAACCCGGCCGTGACGTTGACCGTTAACTCAGGAACGGTTTTCGCTAACTGTCGCAACACCGCCGCCATGGGTGCCCCGGCAAACAGGGCCGCAACACCGACACTCAAAGATCCACGCTCGCCTTTGGCGATGGCTGTTACGTCTGCGGCTGAGCGCGCGGCTTCGTTCAGGATCATCTTGGCTTGGCGATAGAGGCGATGGCCCGCTTCGGTTGGGATTACGCCGCGCGATTGCCGCTCTAGCAACTGCGCGTCCAGGTCGTTCTCTAAATTCTTAATGCTGCGGGTCAGGGCCGGTTGAGTGATATGCAGAATCTCTGATGCGCCGGAGAGCGTGCCGCACTCGACCACAGACACAAAATGTCTCAGTTGCTTGAATTCCATCACCCGGTCCCGAATTTACCCGCACATGTGAATATATATAATCTGGCCAGCGCAGAAGATGAGAGAGTATGACGACTCTGGGACCATAATCTCCAATGATTTTATTGGGTTTATCTATAAAATTAATGAATGGCAGTATTCGCGCTTTGAATTGGTGCCAACATAGCGCAAAAGGCACACTCTAAGGTGCGTCTTTAGGCTTCTAACGGATAGTTCTGATCAATATGGAAATAATGAACATTGGGGATGCCGACTTGGCAGTTTGGCGCGACTTTCCCCGCGAAAACCTAGCCGCTGAGGCGGTTTTCCTGGTGTCTGGCCTGGGCGGACGGGCCGCCTTCTGGTCCGAACTGGTGCCCGCGCTGTCCGCTCAGTTCCAGGTTGTTACCCACGATCACCGGGGCACCGGGGCCAGCACCAAGTCCGAGATCGCCTATTCCGTGCCACAGATGGCCAAGGATGTCCTCAGCCTGATGGATGTCTTGGGCATCGAAAAAACCGCTATGGTCGGCCATTCCACCGGTGGGGCCATCGCCCAGTATCTGGCGCTCAACCACCCCGACCGCCTCAGCCGCATTATCCTCAGCGCCACTTGGGCCGGTCCCAGTCCTTATTTTAAAGCCCTGTTCGACCTGCGTTTGCAGGTGCTGCAAGACTCCGGGCCGGAAGCCTATTTGATGGATGGCATTCTCCGAGCCTATCCGGCGGACGTCCTCACGGACAATCCAAGTTTGCTTACTGGCACCCGCGAAGAACGTCTCGCTGCCTTTCCAGGTCTGACCATCGAAGCCGCCCGCATCGCTGCCGTGCAGGCGCACGATCTGCGCGATCAGGTCTCTAATATCGCGCTGCCGACCCTGGTGATTGCCGCCGCCGATGATCAAATCACGCCGGTCGGGTTTTCCGAAGAACTCGCTCGGCTTATTCCCGGCGCTGAAAAAGTGATCCTGCCCCACGGCGGACATTTCATGCCGCGCGTTTCCACCGCAGCCTATAACGCGGCGGTGGTTTCCTTCCTGAACCAACCAACAGCGGAGTCCTGATCATGGCAACGAAGGTTGATGTTAAAGCACCCTGGTGGACCGTCATCGGTCCCGAAGAAGGCGAGTCCCTCTGGCAGCCTGAACCCACCCAAGGGTATGTCACTGTCAATCTAACTCCAGACAACATGCCCTACGATGGCTTTTCGTCGGGTATTCAGGTCTTACCCCCGGGGTGCAACGTGCGGGAACACGGACATCGACAAAACCACGAACTGTTATTCGTCTACGAAGGCACGGGTCGCGCCCAGATTGAAGACGAGACGTACGAGATCGTTCCAGGCTCGACGATTATGTTTGGTCGTTATGCGCGGCATTTTGTTGAGAACACCGGCGATGTTGATATGAAGTTCTTTTGGGTCTTCTTTCCACCGGCTCTTGAGGACTGGTTTCGCGCCATCGGCAAGCCGCGCACGCCGGGCGAGCCCATGCCGGAAAAATTTCCCCGTCCAGACAATGTCATGGACATCTATAATGGTATGAAATTTATTCCCCCCAAACCGGATGC
>CAYGSZ010000237.1:0-4310 GCA_964352705.1 uncultured Rhodobacterales bacterium | reverse complement strand
AAAGAGTGCTTCGCTTAAACTAAGCTCTGCCAAGCAAACACCGTTACGATATATTTGTCAGTTGAGCATATAGCAAATGGAGGGGGAGCATCCGGTTCCATCCATGTGGCTTGATGCAGATCATCCAAAACATAATGAAAACCCAAATTCTCTAGCTGCGCAAGCAACGCACCAACCTTCCCGTCCCCCGGACGAAAGGCGTGAAGTTCAATGACCATGCGCTCAACATTCAGAAGTGAGTCTCCGCAGTCCTCAATGATTTTGTACTCGGCGCCTTCGACATCGAGTTTGAGCAAATGAGCGCGCTCATTTTCGATAATGTCTTTTAGTCGAATTGTTGGAACAGTTATTCCAGCCTCAGATTCCGCATTAATATGACCAGCGTCATCTTTGCTATCAGAGAAAACAACGCCATCATTCCCAGTCCAAACAGCTAACGCGTCAACAGCGACATCACCATAACCGAAGGACTCTAAGTTGGATCGACAGAGATCTGCAATGTTTGGATCCGCCTCGAACGCGCGGATTCTCGCGCTAGGGTAATCTTCCTTAAAAAATAGAGACGCCAATCCAATATGCGCACCGCAATCAAGAATGACCGGAGAATCGCTGCCGCATGTAAAGCGGTATAAACCATCACCGAATATCTGCCGGGTTTGATAGTAGAAACTATGCATATCCGCATATTTCAAAAATTTCCCGTCAACCAGTATTTTACCTGGTTCGCGACGCGGCCAACGACCGATCTCAGAGGTAAGTTGACCAACAATCTTTCCAAGGGCGTCGCGCAGCATGAGTATCATCCAAATGTTTACGATTCATCTTATTGTATGGGAAAATAAGGCTTGCGACCACATAACTGCGACCATGACAGCGCTAGCGCAATCCAGTAAGTTTGAACCCACTCAATATATCAAGGGCTATTGTTCTTTGCGTATCGTCCTAATGAACACCAACGACCATCATGGCGGCGCGGCACGGGCCGCTTACCGCCTCCATAAAGGTCTACGAGAAATAGGTGAAAACAGCACTTATTTCGTTAAAGAGAAGACCATAGACGACCCATCGATTGAGCAGTTTATTCCTGACCCTTCACCAGAGCAGGTGTCTCATCGGAAAAACGCCAGAGCGAGGTTGGATGCCGCGTATAACTTTTACGCTGATACAAGAAGCCCTGACATCGAACTCTTTAGCCAGGAACAGGTTGATGGAGACGAGAATTTTTTCATACAACGCCCAAGAGCAGATGTCATAAATTTGCACTGGGTCGCAAGATTTGTTGATTACCATAAGTTTTTTACGGCTAGTCGAACGAAATGTCCTGTTGTCTGGACGCTCCACGACATGAATCCGTTCACGGGTGGGTGCCACTACGATCAAGGCTGTGGCAAGTATACAAACACATGTGGCGCATGCCCCCTTCTGGGCTCAACCGCTGAGCACGATTTAGCCTGGGAGGTCTTCGACACAAAAAAAAGAATTTTTGACGCCTGGCCTGCTAAGATGCTGCATATTGTCGCGCCAAGTAAATGGCTCGCTGACGAATCCAAGAACAGCGCGCTCCTATCAAAGTTTGACGCCACTACGATTCCGAATAGCATTGAAACAGACATTTTCAAGCCCCGAGGAAAATCGGAGGCCCGTACGGCACTCAGCTTACCCCAGGATGCGAAAATTGTTTTGTTTGTCTCGAATCATATAGGGCTAGCGCGCAAAGGTTTTAGAGAACTTGTTCATGCTCTATCCCTCGTGCCAGACAACAAAGATTTAATGCTTCTGGGCGTCGGAGACAGCCACGTTTTAGACATTGACGCACCGTTCCGCATTGGTCAGATCGATTTTTTAAACGACGATCATATGACTGCGTTGCTTTATAACGCTGCCGACCTCACAGCACTGCCATCTAAACAGGATAACCTGCCAAACATTATTCTTGAATCGATGAGTTGTGGCACACCTATCGTCGGTTTCGATGCGGGCGGCATTCCAGACATTATCCGCCATAAAGAAAATGGCTTTCTAGCGCGCGCAGGGAACGTTGGAGCTTTAGCAACAGCAATTTCAGAGGCATTAGATGATTTGGACGCCCTACGCAAATGTGGCGAGCGTGCCAGAGCTTTAATACAAAACGAATACTCGCTAGCTACGCAAGCCCTAGCATACAAGAATTTATACCAATCAGTCATAGAGAACGCTCGTGCTTCAAGACACTGAGATAAATTAATGGCTATTATTCTTGTGACCGGCGGAGCAGGTTACGTGGGCAGCCATGCTTGCAAGGCTTTAGCGGCTGCGGGCCATACCCCTGTAACCTTTGACAACCTCTCACGTGGCCATCGCGAAGCCGTCAAATGGGGGCCGCTTGAAGTCGGGGATCTACTGGAACGCAAGAATTTAGCAGAAGTCATTGCCCGCCATAGGCCCGTTGCTGTAATGCATTTTGCTGCCCTGGCCATCGTTTCTGAGTCTGTCAGTCAATCTGAGCGCTATTTCCTCAACAACGTAGAAGGAACGAGAAACCTCCTTGATGAAATGAAGACCGCAAATATTCAGCGGCTCGTATTCTCATCAACATGTGCGGTGTATGGAATTCCCGACACCTGCCCAATCTCTGAGTCCGAACTCACTAAACCCATTAATCCTTACGGTGACTCTAAGCTTCGTGTTGAACAGATGCTTACGTCGCGCAAGGAGTCAGATGGTTTGTCTTCCTTTGCCTTGAGGTATTTCAATGCTGCTGGAGCAGATAGCGATGGTGACATTGGGGAAAACCACGACCCGGAGCCACATTTAATTCCCAACGTCTTGAAAGCGGCGTCAGGAGAGCAAAAACTAACGGTTTATGGCGACAAATATCCAACAGCCGACGGAACCTGCGTAAGGGATTATATTCATGTTTCGGATCTTGCGGATGCACACGTCTTAGCGCTGAAGATGCTGGAAAATTCAGAAACAACAACCATTGCAAATTTAGGAACAGGGAGGGGTTACTCGGTTCTTGAGGTTATAAAAGAAGCGGAACAGGTAACAGGTAAAAAGATTCCATATGAGATCGGGCCAGCTAGACTAGGTGACCCCCCATCATTAATCGCAAATGGAGCCTACGCCCGAGACCTTCTGGGTTGGGCACCGCAGCGTTCAGACCTTCACACATTGATTTCAGATGCCTGGAAATGGTCACAATCGACCCAGTGAATAGCGTTAGGCTTGAAAGCGCTTTTCTTCGAGCGCTTCACTCATAATACCTTTAAACCAAACAGCCCGATCTTTAAGGTTATGGTCTTTTAGACATCGCGCCTGACCATTACGCGCAATTTCTGAGCATTTATCTGGGTTATCAAGGTAGTACAATAACTTAGAGATCAATTCGTTTTCTGTACGGAACGTCTCAACTTCGACACCCGGCTCAAAGAAGTTTTTGAGCTCGGGGTGATATGGCGTTATCAAAAAGGCGCCCACGCCAGTCGCTTCTATCAAGCGCATATTCGGTGGCTGATTGCCAAATGCGTCGACATCGACATTAACAACTATTCGCGCATTGCGAAGAGTGCGCAGCATGTCATCCGCCCACCGTGCGCCCTGATTTAAGCTTTGGACATGTGGTGGTAGAGCGCTGACATCTGGCATAAAAAGCCCAAACGAGAAACCTGCGCTGGGGTCTGCACTCAATTGAGCTATCATGTCGAGAACCGTGATACGCCGTTTATGTTGACGCGTTATAGTTCCAGAGAAAACAACATCCCATTCAATAGTCTGCTCCTCCTCAAGAACTGGACAGTTTTCTGGAAAGCCAGGGTGAAATCTGGCCGATTTAGCCGCCCTCAAACTAGCGGCTTCTTCTATAATCCTATCGAAACTGGTGAGAACGAGATCAAATTCTGACCAATCCGTACCCGCTGGACTAGGGAAACCGCGCCACCCAGAAACCACTGTTGGTTTTTTCGACAAGGTGCGAATAAACCGAGAGTCGAAAACAACAATATCGGTAAAATAAAGAATATCCGGATCAAACGTCTCTATCTGCTGACGGGTCACAACTGCACTATCTACAGGGTGTGGCACAGTTTGATTCTTCTCTCTCAACCATGCAGCTTGTGCAATCGAATTATTAGCTACAACTTGCATGGTCTCCCACCCAAATGCGCGTAACGGGCGGGTAAAAATATGAGAACTTGAGAAACCGTCATCTAGGAGTGCACTGATCTGCGTATCATAGTCCGCTTCTAACAATTGCGGTCGTGCATAGTAAAAATCCTCAAGGTAACGAGGATAAAACGTGTTGATCTGAAGGAATTTAATTGGACGTTCAG
>CAYGSZ010000236.1:0-4333 GCA_964352705.1 uncultured Rhodobacterales bacterium | reverse complement strand
CACCCTCTCCGCCATTTTCTTCAATTACCAGACAGAAGAAACAGGGAACATCTGGTAATCGAACTCATGGATCTCTAAAGCGAGCTTCTTTGACTGATTTGAATATAATGGCCATTACGCCTGGAACAGCGGCCTGAGTGACGATGCCGTCCGCGGAGCGTTTGGTGCACGATTTCAATGACAACGCACCCAAAAAGCACTCTTTAAGAGTCGCCTGGGCGAACCTGAATGACACGACCGTCTGCGCTGTCGGTTAACAGGTACAGGTATCCATCTGGCCCGGTGCGCACTTCGCGGAAACGTTCTTCAACCTCGGCAAACAGGGTTTCCTGATCCCGCACTTCACCGTTTTCCATGTCCAAGCGCCGCACCGTCATATTGGCCAAGGCGGCGATAAAAATGTCGCCTTGCCACGCGGGGAACGCCTCGCCGTCATAGAGGGTCATGCCGCCCGGGGCGATGGACGGCACCCAATGCTCCATCGGCATTTCCATACCCGGGCGCTCTTGAAACGGCGAGATGCGCGCACCGGAATAATCCACCCCATAGGTGGCCACCGGCCAACCATAGTTCTTGCCCGGTTCAATGATGTTCAATTCATCACCGCCCATGGGGCCATGTTCATGCAGGTAAACGCGCCCTGACGCGGGGTCGACCAACAGGCCTTGCTGGTTGCGATGTCCGTAGGACCAAATCGCTGGGAGTGCACCATCGGTGGCGAGGAAAGGGTTGTCCTCGGGAATGGTGCCATCGTCATTAAGCCGTAGGGTCTTGCCGAAGTGGTTGTCCAGCACCTGCGCCCGCTCGCGATGAATGAAGTCATCTCCGGAGGTGATGAGCACTGTGCCATCGGGCAAAAAGGCGAGGCGGGCGCCATAGTGCACAGGCGTTTCTTTCATCGGTTCAGAGCCGAAGATGACCTCGAGATTGGACAGCGCGCCATCTGCATATTCCGCGCGGGCGACGCGCAGTTGGTTGGCATCGCCATCGCCATGAGCATAGGACAGATAAACCAGACGGTTTTGAGCAAAGTCAGGATGAAGACGGATGTCCATGAGGCCACCTTGGCCTGCAACATAAATGTCGGGCACACCGGTTACTGGATCTGGCAGCAGGTTTCCATCGCGAATAACCCGCAGCCGCCCCTCCCGCTCGGTGACCAAAATGTCGCCCTCTGGCAGGAAGGCCAAGCTCCAGGGAAAGGCAAGGCCCTCGGCCACCGTGTGCAGGGTGTAGTCGGCGGCGCGGCTGGTGGTGTTAGCACCGCTGAGGGCAGCCGTGCACATCAGGGCAAACACTGCCGCTTTGAGGGAGGTTCGAATCATGATGTTGTTTCCTGCTTTGAATACGTTGCGAAGACCCATCCACCAACCGCACCCGCAGCGGCCTGACTGATCAAACCCATAGGGGTTTGGGCGAAGGCGAACATAGAGGCGCCAAACACAAAATAGGACGACCCTAAGAACGTTAGAATCGCCGCAGCCCCGGCCACAGAGTAGATGATGGTGCGAAACCGGGGCATAAAATACGACAGAGCAGCCGCGACGAGGAACGCGATAAACAGGCCAATGGCGATGACTACGGCGTAGGAGAATCCGAAGGCTGGACTTGGCACAAAGCCGAAGTTCACAAGATCATACCACGTGGTGGCGAGCCGATCGGCTAGGGGAATATCGACACCAATACCTGTGAGAGCAGCGAGGACGAATTGCGTGCCGATGATGCAGGCGACGACCGTCGCCAAAACAACAGCGGCAAAGAATGCGATAATACGTCGAAGAATGCGTTGTAAAGTCATAATAGGACTCCTTAAGGCCTTATTTTAAGCCTTTCAATGGTGGGGGAGGTTGCGAAGTGCTGGTGACGTAAATCCGCTCCAGCCCGGACGACCGTTTACCCCTTACCCACGGTTGCCAGAGGTCGCCAAAATTTCCGCCAGAGGCACGCCAGGCTTAAGCCGATCATTGCGGATTTGCAGTGGCGAAGTGGATCAGGACGTAAATGCCTCACGCCACTGGCATGTTTCTATTCGTATTGTGTTTTAACATGCAGAAACTATTGTTCCTCTGATTGGACTCCCAAGGATGCCTAAACGCTCTACAATACGAACAATCCAAGAATTTCGACGCCGTTATTACTCTGCCGAGTTAGGGGCTCGCTATGTCCATAAATGAATACGTCTCCCGCAGAAATCTGCTCGCTCTGGGTGCTGGAGGTGGACTGCTGAGCGCGGCATCCCTTTGCGGTTTTTCCGTCGCCCACCGTGCTTATGCAAACGAGCCGGTTGACGAGATGGCCCTGGAGCCAGGATGGTTACTTCGGTGGCAAGACGGAGAGCCCCTTCTTGAGCGCGATATGCACGTATTGATTCGCCATGAGCGCATCGTGGCGGTGCAAAACACACCGCTTCCCGCCGCTATTCCCAGGCTAAAGATGGACAACTGCCTATTGATGCCGGGTTTTATCAGTGGTCATAACCATGTCAGTTCCGGCACGCCGACGCGCGGGATAATCGAAACGCCGGGACGCGGCGACATTCGACCACTGGAACTCGTGGCAACGTTGTTGGATGACGATGAGCTTGACGCGCTCACCGAGTATAATCTTGCGGAGCTTTTGCTGAGCGGTTGCACAACCCAATTAGAGATGAGCACCACTTTGCGACAGGCCGAGTCCTATGTTCGCGTCGCCACGCGTTTGGGGGCCAGGGGCTATCCTGGAGCGATGATTCCCAACATTACGCGAGTCTTGCCGATAAAAACGTCTCAGAATGACAGCGCGCTGATCGATTCTGAACCTGAAACGCTTGCCGAAATTGAGCAATACTTGAAATTCGGGCTGAAACACCGAGGCGCCGCTGACGGCAGGATTCGCCCGATGATTTCGCCACTTGGCTGCGATACTCAGACACCAGCAACCATGCAGGCAATTGCCGCGGCGGCTGAACAGCTCGGCACCGGGATTCATATACACCTTGCATACACAGAGCGGGAGAACTCCAATTTACGGAGCCGCTGGAATCGCACCTCTGCCCAGTGGTGCGAAGATCACGGCTTCTTTAAGGGTCCCTTTTTTGGCGCGCACTTCTCGCATGGCGACTGGGCGGTTGATGCCCCTATTCTGCGTCGACATGGGGCGATCTATGCGCACTGTCCTGCAGTCAGTGGGGCCGGTGGTCCAACACAACCTTACCCAGAAGCCCTTGGCCATGGGCTCATGGTCAACATTGGCATTGACACCCACTCGAATGACTATCTGGAAAACCTCAAGCAAGCGGTGATCCTGGGGCAGGCCCGTTATCACCTGCTGAAGGACCGAACTGACCTCCCGCTAAAGGAGCCAACGATTGCAGAAGCAGTGCGTGGCGCGACGCTATATCCGGCGGACGCATTGGGACGTAAAGACCTGGGACGCATAGAAGAAGGTGCCCTGGCAGACCTGATCGCTATTGATGTGAGCGGATTTCTAGTTGGCGCGGGGACGCTACCTCCGGAGCCTTTGAACAATTTGCTTTACGCCAGCGGCCGCTCTGTTCGCCACGTCATGACCGGAGGTGTCGTGCAGGTTCGAGATGGCAAGCTTGAAGTGGCTGACAGCATAAAGATCATACAGCGCGGCGCGAGGGCGGTGGAAAAAATCTGGGCCGCACTTAAGTCTGAGGGATTCTTTGAATCGTCTTGACTGCGAACAAAACTGCGGTTGTTTTTCGGAGAGCTATCGATACTCCCCTTCTTCGGGCAAGCACATTCTGTTTTCGGACTCACGCTGGCGCATTCCCACTGTATAGTCAGACAATTGGTAAGCAGGGAGAAACAGCCATGGATTTAACGATTTCAAGAAGAACCGCTGCGGGCCTTTTGACCGGTGCCGTAACCGGCGGCGGCTTGATCCAATCTGTAAATGCTGAAACACGCCACAACATACCGAACGATATTGCTCAATGGACCCAAGATGACAAAGTCACCGCGTTGGCCAAGCAACAGGGGCGGACTGACGAGGGGCGTGTCATCTGGCGATTCCAAGGGATCATCTATGGCTTTAAAGCCCCTGCCTCACCGAGTCCCCTCGTGCGTTTCAGCGGTTGCGAACAACAGTGGTGGGAGCCCCAAAAAGACGGATCGTTCGTTCGCTATTCGTCGTTGCTCACGTATTTCCGCGATCTCGATAGCGGCAAGATCATCCGGTCCTTCACCAACCCTATGACGGACGTGACCGTCGATATCAAGGAGAACTGGAGCCGCCAACCGGAAGGCCAGGAAGTCTCCAAGCGCGGGATCATCAACCCGCTCCTTGATAAGGCATTTCCCGATTTCTATGCGACGAGTTCGGTCGA
>CAYGSZ010000235.1:1742-4337 GCA_964352705.1 uncultured Rhodobacterales bacterium | reverse complement strand
AGCAAGCGAGAAATCGCGAAACCCAGGCGATTTTGCCTCTGCGTGGTAAAATTCTAAATGTGGCCTCAGCCTCGCAAGACAAACTGCGCGGCAATCAGGAGCTTCAAGACCTGTTCGAGGCCCTTGGCTGTGGCCGAGGCGACAAATTCGATCTCGACAAACTCCGGTACGAGAAAGTCGTGATTATGACAGACGCCGATGTTGACGGCGCACATATCGCGGCTTTGTTGATGACCTTCTTCTTCCGCGAACTGCCAGAATTGGTTGAAGCCGGACGCCTTTACCTCGCCATGCCGCCGCTCTACCGCCTGAGTCAAAGAGGCAAGACCTTCTACGCAATGGATGACGCAGATAGAGAACGCATTGTTGCAACTGAGTTTGACAGTCGCGGAAAGATCGACGTCAGCCGCTTTAAAGGGCTTGGTGAAATGCCACCGGCCCAACTTAAAGAAACGACCATGGACCCAGCGCGCAGAAGTCTGCTCCGGGTTACTCTTCCAGGATCAGTAGGATCAACTGACAGCAAGTCAACGGCTGATCTCGTCGAGCAACTCATGGGCAAAAAGCCTGAGGCGCGCTTTCAGTTTATTCAAGACAATGCAGAGTTTGCGACAGACCTTGATGTGTAGTTAGAATTAAGGCACTTTTTGTTTGCAACTTAAAGAGGTGCCTAAATGACCGCTATCGCAAAAAATGCTTTAGGTCCTTTAACTATTGCCAGTGCGGCAGTGCTCTTCTTTAGTGTCTTAGATATCCAATCTGCTCATGCGCAAAGCGAAGAGAAAGCCGTGATGCTGGTGCGAAACTATCGTAACGAAACAGTGACGATGGATTTTTCCTATGTCTTTAGAGACTACAGTTGGAAACTCATGGAACGTGACATCGGAATTGACGGTGACCTGACCTATAAGTTCCCAACCAACTTACCCGGCTGTGAATACCTTATGGATTGGGACATCGACAATGCGCGGTTAACAGTTTCCAACGCTGAAGGTGTTATCTGCACCAAGGACGTTAGCATTTGTGAACGCCGCACCATCACGGTCGAAGTCCGAAACCAAGTTTGCTACATGAAAAACAGGTAATCAACGACCGTGACTTTGAGGCTTATGCTAACTGATCAAGAATCGCAGCAGGGTTCGCAATAGCATCAGGGTAATGTTTCTCCGCCATTTCGCGGTAATCATCCGGCAACCCATCCAGATCGAAAGATTTACTCCCCAGCGCATGCGACGTTGTGTGACCTGGGTAATCTCCCATCTGCATCCAGGGCCGCCAACTTGTAATGCCGGTGTAACTTAATGTGGATTTGAGTGTAGGCAGGTCTGGATTGTTAACGTCAGCTTCATCGCCTTTGTAGGTCACAGCTTCGCTATAAATGACACTAGGCGCTTTAGGGTCTGCCGGAACAACCTTCGCGCTGGACGCTTCTGTAATCCACACATGCCCATCTTTAACTGTCACCGGACCGAGCCAATGCTCGAAGCGCATAGACCCCGTGGGCCGCATGGCATCATCGGAAGCGGTGCGTTCGGTTTCCCCACCAACTTCCCTTAAAGAATAAAACTCTGGCTTAACAACAGACTTACTTGGACCAAGTTTTAATTTTGGCACCTCAACGGTTTTGCCTGTGTAGGGTATTTTGAGGGTATCGATAAGTTCACCTGTTTCGAAATCTGTATAAAAGGCGAGTTCAAAACTGGTCAGTTCAATAGAGCCATCTTCAAGCACATTGTGACGCGCGAATGTGCCTGTGATCATACCCATCAAAGGTACGATTTCTGCATCGACCACACCAAAACGCTGCCCCTTGAGCCATCCCATCGCAATGCGCCCATCATTTTCACTTCCGCGCATACGGTGCAGTGTCCGCAATACCTGAACAGGGTCTGTGGGATCAAAATGATTGGCCGCATGACTCGTGTGACTCTTTAGGGCCACACCCGTCGCAGCAACACCGGCCACACCAGCCAAAATATTTCTTCTGGATAACGCCGGTAGCCCACTCAAAGTCTCAACCATATCGGCACCTCTACTTCCCAATTGTTTCATCAATTATTTTAAAGACCATTACCACGAGCATTGAGGCTGCGCTTTAGCTACAGGAATCATCCTGAAAAGCGATCGGGCAGCTTGATGATGCCGTACCTTGAAAAAAGACCTGCTCGGCCCGAGAGTCGTATGAGCAGCCACTTACGACAGAGCATTTGCCGCGCTTTGTCACCGTGTAAACAGACACAGGATACGTTCCATCGACTCTGGGGGTAATGGATGTGCAGCGTTGCACCCCTGGCTTTATGGTTCCAGCGTAGAATGTTTCCATGCCTGCATAAGGCCCGCCGCGTGTAAAGGCGACGGTCTCAGAACTTCGGTTGACTATGCAAAATGCCTGCACCTGAGAAGCCGACAACACCAGCACGAGTACAACACCAAGTTTCTTAAGCATCTTGCCCCCCTACGCCTTGAAAATCTGATCGAAAGAATAACATGAGTTTTCGTCCACATTTCCAATTTGTCTATTGAAAGGTATCATGACATCAAAATGGCTTTGAACAAAGTCGCTTTGAATTAAGCCGCTTTTAATTAAACCGCTTT
>CAYGSZ010000235.1:0-1642 GCA_964352705.1 uncultured Rhodobacterales bacterium | reverse complement strand
CCGCTTTTAATTAAACCGCTTTTAATTAAACCAATGTCTTTGTGCTTTTTAGTCAAAAGATTATGGAATTATGCCGAATGATATCCGTGAGACATGCTCGCTTACTGGCCCTGACACTCACATGTGTCCTGTTCCCCCTGGCTCTGAGTGCACAAGAGCCTTTGCGCGTTGGTGTGGTCGCCTTCCCAGCCAGTGATGGAGACCCTCATCGCTCTGTAAGCGTTTTCTCAACATACACATGGTCGCCAACCTTTGAGACCCTCACGACCTTTCAGGAAGATGGCACCCTTGTCGGCGAACTCGCGACATCATGGCAGCAGATGACGCCCACAGTATGGCATTTTGAACTGAGGCAAGATGCAGCGTTTTCTAATGGGAGGCCGTTTACAGCAGCCGATGTTGTAAGCGCGCTCACCTACCTTAAGACTCCTCATGGGCTAACGTCTAGCGTCGCACGTGACCTTGATATTATTGCGGATGGAGAAGCACTTGATGCCTATACGCTTGCTGTCACAACGTCCGTTCCCACTGCAATCTTGCCACGCCTGCTAGCGGCGCTCTACATCGTCGAGCCAGATCATTGGGCCGCCCTCGGCCCCGACGCTTTTGCGCGCGACCCGATCGGTAGCGGACCCTTTGCAATAACCGCATGGCGCCAAGGCCGTGTTTCCTATGAAGCCAATCCGTACTCTTGGCGGAAACCAAAAATTAAAAAGATGGAGGCTCTGCACCTCCCGGAATCAACCAGCCGACTCCAGGCTCTTATTACGGGTGGAATAGATATCGCAATAGGTATGGGGCCTGATGACATTCCGTTAATAGAGCGTGCTGGCGGATACATGCATCAGCGCAACCCGATTGACGTCATCAGCATTGCTTTCGTGATTGAAGACGGTCGACCCGCGAATGACATTCGCGTGCGCCGGGCTCTGAATTACGCAGTGAATAAAGATGCCATCACGGACATTCTGCTCTCGGGCATGAGCCAGCCTGCAACACAAGGGGCGGTGCGCGGTCTTCTCGGATACGATCCAGAATTAAAAGCTTACCCATATGATCCGGATAGAGCCCGCGCTCTTCTGAAAGAGGCTGGTTATGAGAAGGGGTTCAACCTTGATATCGAAGTGATCATCGGGTCCAACGCATCAGACAGCGCCATTTATCAATTGGTCGCCTCTAACCTCGCCGACGTCGGCGTCACCCTCAACATTATCTCAATTCCAACATCGCAGATGGTCCGCATTATCTTGCAAGGCCAATGGAAAGGCGATGGCTTTAGTCAGGTGTTTGGGGCCTGGCCGACGTTTGAGCCACTGAGAACACTCCGTCTGCATTCCTGCTTGTGGCCGTCGCCCTGGTACTGCGATGAACGGATTATGCCAACCATGAAAGCCGCGATGGAAACCCCAGACCTAGACGAAAGAATAAGCCTCACCCGCGATGTTCTGGACTTTTATCATGATCAGGCGACAGCCCTGATGTTGCACGAAATCCCACTGCTAGACGGCATTGGGCCACGCGTTGTTGGATACGCACCCAACAAAGGAAAAATAAATTACGAAACCATAACCTTTGCGGAGGATAACTAAACCGGATCAGGAGCGACACGGCACAGCTTTATGCCCTTGTTTCCGCCGGTGAA
>CAYGSZ010000234.1:0-4339 GCA_964352705.1 uncultured Rhodobacterales bacterium | reverse complement strand
CCCTGGCGCGACGCTTCATCATGGGTCGGTTGGGCGAAGCTATCGATAGAGGGCATTAAAGGCTCTCCCGAGGCTTTTTCTTCCAGGTACATGGCAGGCTCCAATCAACAGTCAGAACGGCGCATAAAAACGCTGTCACTCTGGTGCTTATATCGGAGTTTTAACGCAACGTTTCAACAGGAATCAGGCAAAAACCAAGAATCTGGAGGAAACCGCGACCATCGCGCATCTTAACCGATGGCTCCGCCATATTTAGCCGATGGCTCCGCCATATTTAACCGATTGCTCCGCCATCCGCACGGGTGATGGCCACAACCGAAGGCCGGGGCGGCGTATCGTCTTTGAAATCCGGCCAGCGCGTCGAGGGCGCGCCATAGTTCGAGCCATCGCCCTGGGCCGGATGCTGGACTGAGCAAAACAGCGTTTCGCCGTTCGGCGTAAACGCCGGACCGCACATCTCCGCGCCAACAGGGCATTTGAAAAAGTACTTGGTTAAAGCCGTCGAGGCGCCACGTACATTGGCCGCCCAAATGCCATCCGCCGTATCGAAATCTGGGGCGCCATCTGTCGCAATCCAGATGCGACCCTGGGGATCAAATGCCACATTGTCCGGATTGGCGAGCCAGCCATTTTGGGTCACATCGGCATGATATTGCGCGCCCACGCTGGGATCAAAAGCATCCCCGGCCCGCAGGAAGATGCTCCAAGTAAAGGTGGTGGAAGTGTGTTCTGCCTCTGGGCCTTCCCCACCTGGCGGGATCATCTCAATAATATGACCAGCGCGATTGCGCGCCCGGGGATTGGCGGCATCCACCCGGTTTGCTCGACGAAAGCTGTTTTTGGTCAACGCCACAAACACCGAGCCGGTGACCGGATTGGTTTCCACATCTTCGGGCCGATCCATCGCTGTTGCGCCCATGAACGACGCCGCACGGCGCGTTTCAATCAACACATCGCCTTGATCGGCAAAGCCGTTTTCTAAAGTCAGAGGACCATTGCCCCAGACCAATGGCAACCATTCCAGTGTGCCATTTTCTTCAAAACGCGCGACATACAAAATGCCGTCATCCAGCAGGTCGCGATTGGCCGCTCGGTTTTCCAGATCCACTGTGTTGGTGGACACGAATTTATAGAGGTACTGAAACAACTGGTCGTCGCCGGTGTAAACCACGAGGCGTCCATCACGGCTGATCACCGTGGTTGCGCCCTCATGTTTGAACCGGCCCAAAGCGGTGCGTTTCACAGGTTTCGAATTGGGGTCGTACGGATCATATTCGACCACCCAGCCAAAACGATTGGGCTCGTGGGGCTCATTCTCCACATTAAAGCGGTCGATATATGTGCTCCAGGAATAGCGCAGCTCTTGGGTAATCCCCATGGCCAGATGATTGGCGGCTTCTTCCGTGCCACGCGGATCGCCATCAAAATAATAATGCACATTCTCTTCGGCCATCAAACAGGTGCCCCAGGGCGTTTGCCCGCCCGCACAATTGTTAAATGTGCCAATGACGGAACGCCCTGTCGGGTCATCGGTGGTTTTCAAACGCTCATGTCCCGCTGCCGGACCGGAGAGCGCCATCACCGTATCACTGGCCGAAATGCGGCGATTATAGGTGCTGTCTAGCACGTAGCTCCATGTGCCGTTGGCCGCGCGCTTCACTTCAACCACCGTGTGCCCATGGGCGGCCATTTCGACCTCAATATGACGACGGGTCGGGGCCGGATAGGGGCTCGATCCCCGCACATCGTTGAACATCAGATCGCTCGAGGTGTATTCGTGATTCACACACAGCAGACCATGATCTGAGTTTTGCGATCCCAGCGGCAACGGGAAGTAGCCAATAAAATCGCAGTTGTAACCAAACTGTTTGAGTTGTGCGGCTCCGGTCAAAGAGTCTGGCGCAAACGCGGGCGAGTCTGGAAACAGCGGATCGCCCCAGCGCACCAACACATCGGCGTTATAGCCCTCGGCCACATGATGGGTGTCATCGATGCCGTGGGTGAGTTCCTTAAAATAGAGCGAGTCGCCTGCGGGCGCAGCCACCGCATGAGCGATGCGCAAGGCTTCCGGGGCCAAGGCCGCAGCCGCCATCGCCGCCGCCGTGCCGTGCAACAGATCACGCCGCGCCAAGGTGGCCATATCCGTTTGACCGGGTGCCTGACCGGGTGCCTGACCGGATGCCTGGCCGGATGCCTGGCCGACTGTCTGATCAGCCATCTGATCGGCCGTCGAGGCGCTGGGCTCTGGGTGGGGCTTTGGCGTGTTCTGGGGGACCATATCCGTCATGTGACTCCGCTTCTCATCTCGTAAAGGGCAAGCTTGTATTCCTAGTTAGGCATCCGTTTCGCATTCGTCTCGTGAAGTTTTTGCGACGCTTGCACGGTGCCCCTTGCCGCCGCCTCTTATGCCGGATTACAGCACGAGATTGAATCTTTCCCGCGTCACACAGGAGTCATAAAGGCATGCCGCACATCAGTAAACGGACCTTCCTGAAATACACTGGCGTGACCTTGGCCGCATCCACCCTGTCCAGTCCAAAAGAAGCCGGGGCCCAAAACAACACCGGCAAACGCCGGGTCATGCAAGGCCCCATGCTCGGCACGGTCACACCCACGTCCATTATGGTCTGGGCGCGGGTCAGCGATCCTCTGAAGGTTCAGGTGGAATATGGCGACACACCCCTGCTGGACTCCGCTCTGCTGAGCGCCGCCGTCACCGCCAAACCGGAAGACGACCACACGGTGCGCGTTGTGGTGACCGGTCTCAAACCCAACACCCCCTATTACTATCGCCTGATCATTGAAGGTCAGCCCGATGATTACCAGGAAGACCTCCCGCCCTTCCAGTTCCAGACCGCGCCTGCAGACGGATGGCGCGGGGCGTTTCGCGTTGGTTTCGGCTCTTGTGCACGGATTCAGGAAGATGCCACCCAGCCCATTTGGAACATCGTGGCACAGGCCAACCCCGACCTCTTTTTTTGGCTCGGTGACAACATCTATGCCGACACCCGCGCGCTGGACATTTTTCAGGAAGAGTATCGCCGCCAGCGCCTGGTGCCGAGCCTGCAACCCGTGCTGCGCAACATCCCTCATCTGGCGATCTGGGATGACCACGATTATGGCCTCAACGATCACGACCGCACCAATCCGGTCAAAGACATCGGCCTGGACGCCTTTAAGCAATACTGGGCCAACCCCTCTTACGGCCTGCCCGACACCCCCGGCGTGTTCTTCTCCTACAGCTACGGCGGCATCGACTTCTTCATGCTCGACGTCCGCTATTATCGCGACCCCAATGCAGACCCCGATAGCGCCAGTAAAACCATGCTTGGGAGTAAACAGTTAGAGTGGCTGAAGGCCGAACTCCGGGCTTCCCGCGCGCCCTTCAAAGTCTTGGTCAGCGGCAGTGGTTGGACCAAAGCCAAAGGCCCGACCGGCGATGCCTGGTCGGCCTTTCTCACCGAGCGCGATGACCTGTTCACCTTCATCCGCGACACCGCGATCGGCGGCGTGGTGCTGTTATCTGGCGACACCCATGTGGCCGAGGCCAATTGCATTCCGTTCTCCGGCGAAGGCGGCTACGACCTTTATGACCTGACCAGTTCGCCCCTGGCCCAGAACCCCACTGACAGTTGGCTGGAGCGCCGCCCGGAAATCCGCTTGCGCAATCCGGTGTTTGAATCTGCCAACGTGGGACTGCTGGACTTTGACACCGGCCGCGACGACCCCACCCTGACCTATAGGGTGCACGACACCCAAGGCCGCGTGCCACGCCAACCTGTGACCCTCAAAGCCTCAGAGTTAAAAAATGGCATTACGTCCTGGGAGCGTAAAATCGATCAACTGGAGCGCGCGCGCCTGGACAGCTATCGCAACGGCGGGCCGTATTATTTTCCACTCTCAGAAGAATAGAGCCGCACATCACCCGCGAAGAAAGCGCAATTCCATCCTTTATGACAGTCGCGTGAACCATTTACGTCACACGCTTTGCACTTCTTTTTCAGTGTTGTGAAGTTTCACAAACACCCCCGATAAACCGTTGTTCTCCATACGGTTATCGCGCATTTCTCCGCCCAGAAAGATGGTCCTCCACGGGGGAGGGCCACGGCCAAGCCTTGCGACAGACCAAACCGCGTGAGGTTCCATTCCTGGAGATATAAATGCGAAACACCTTATCCGCGCGCCCTGAATCCACGCGCACCAGCTTATCGGACCGTCTGCTGATGTCGGCGTCGGCTGTGGCTCTGACCCTGGGCATGGCAACGCTCACAACAGCGGCCCAGGCCCAAACGTCAAACACGCCGACCTTGGACATTGAAGAAATCGTCGTGCGCGGCGC
>CAYGSZ010000233.1:3040-4367 GCA_964352705.1 uncultured Rhodobacterales bacterium | reverse complement strand
GCACCACGGCCATCAATCGCGAAAACTCAGGCATGGTCACCTTGGTGACAAACTTGATCGTATGCGCATCTACAGCGTCCATGCTGGCAATATCAGCGACGTCGCGGGACAGAGATTCCCGCTGTCCGTCTTCGCTTTGCAGATAGCGGTAGCTGAACAGCGCGGCCTCGGCGTCGAGAGGCTCACCATTGGAAAATGTGACGCCGTCCCGCAGGGT
Source organism: uncultured Rhodobacterales bacterium (assembly GCA_964352705.1). Taxonomy (GTDB): domain Bacteria; phylum Pseudomonadota; class Alphaproteobacteria; order Rhodospirillales; family Rhodospirillaceae; genus WLXB01. The sequence goes on along the minus strand of CAYGSZ010000233.1, from coordinate 4,150 downwards.
GACGATCCAGGTCAGATCATCTGTGTTTTCCCAGGCGACAGCGATGCCCGGTTGAATGCTCAGGTTCGGACCAAGTTGGGTCAGGGTGTCGAACATCGCCCCGTAGGTGTACCAGGAGGTGCGCGCGCTTGAGGTGAACGGGTTGCCATTGCCCGTCGGCAGCGAGGCCAATCCCATCCGTAATGTGGTTTCAGCCTGTGCCATCACCGGTGTCAGGACTGCCAGACAGGCGGCAAGCCGCGTGAATTTTTTTAAATATGTCATGTTTAAATATTTCATGGTGCCTACAGTACGGAGGGTTTAGAGCGTCTGTCCAGATCAGTCGTCTTTCCTGTATAGTATCATCATCATGGTGTTTCGCTCTCTCATCCTCAGCGTATCTACCGCTTGCGTCGGACTTTCGCTCGCTGCCGAAGCTTCTGCACAAGATGACGACCGCAGGTTCCGTATGAACCTCGGCCTGGATTACTCGTCCGGTTCCTATGGCGAGCTGGAAAAAACCGAGATCCTGTATGTACCGTTGTCTGTGCGGGCAGAAGATGGTCCGTGGACTCTGCGCGCTGTGCTGCCGTGGCTGCATGTATCCGGCCCGTCTTTGATTCTGGATGGCGGCGATAGCAGTGGTGGCGTCGGGACCAGAACCAACGCCAGCGACTCCGGTCTGGGCGATCTGTCGCTCTCCGCCATGTACAGCTTCGAGCAGTTTTACGCGCAGGATTTGTTTCTTGATGTGACGGCGCGGGTCAAAATTCCGACAGCAAGTTTGGAGGCGGGTCTGGGGACCGGCGAGCCGGATGCGGCGCTCCAGTTTGATGTGGCGCGGGCTTATGGCCCCTTCATTCCGTTTGCGACGGTGGGTTACCGCTGGGTCGGTGTGCCCGATGGTTTCAAGCTGCGCAACACGGCCTATGGCAGTGTCGGTTTGCAGTACTCGTGGTCAGACCGTGTGGCGACCGGGCTGTCTTACGACTACCGGCAGTCTTCGGTCAGGGGAAATGAAGCCCCGCAGGACGCCACCGCCTATTTGAATATCCGGTTTGCCGATGATTGGTCCGTTAATATTTATGCGGTGAAGGGCTTCTCCGATAACAGCCCAGACGCAGGCGGCGG
>CAYGSZ010000233.1:0-2940 GCA_964352705.1 uncultured Rhodobacterales bacterium | reverse complement strand
GGGCGATAGGTATCCGGGCGTTCCCGCTGAGGGCGTTCTGGAAGGGTCGTCGTTGGACGATCTATCGGACGCTGCCGTTCAATGCGCTCCGGGCGTTGGATCGGCGTTGGACGCAGTTTCACAGGCCGCATCATTTCAGAGGGGCGTAACACCGTAATCACTGTGCGCACCCGTTCAATTTCGCGGGCCGCAATTGTGCCGTTAGAACCGATGCGTCCGGTGACGACAACGCGATCTCCTGGTTTGACGTTCGCGGGCAGCTCCAGTCCTGTCACGGGGATGCCTTGTACCGACAGTTCGGAGTTCGACGACGGCACGTAGCCTTCTACGAACACTTCCGTGACGTTGTCGTCAAAGGGCAGGTTTGGTTTAGCAATCGCCACATCCACGGCAAAGGCTCCGTTGCGTATTTGCCCGGCGACAAAGGCTTGGGCCCCGACCGTCAGACTTTCCGCCAAAGCTGCACGGTCCAGGGTAATTTCTAAATCACCGATCCGGGCTTTGCCGTCAGCGGTTGAGATCACAGATCCTCTGATGACAGCGCGGCCATCGTCGCTGGTTTGATCCAGGCGCGAGGCCACAATCACGCCGTCTTCTAAGCGCAAGCCAGAAACTCTAATTGTATCGCCAACCTTCAAGGCGGCGAAGGCGGTTTTTTGGAGAGGGTCGCCTTCTAAGTTGACCCGCACCGTTTGACCCAGCACCACCAGACTTTCCGCATCATGATCAATGCGGCTGATCGGGCCTGTAACCGCATGGCGAATTTCCAAACGCTCCAGGTGCAATACCCCGTTGCCATCGCGCTGGGCGACACCTTCAATAACCTGGCCGATCTTTAGATCAGTCAGTCCCGCAGGCCGACCATCGCTTTCAACTTTTGTTTTGGCGTTGTAGTCCAGTTTCAGGCCGTTCACGATGATGCTGCCAAAGCCGGAGATGGTGCCGATGATCCCGGTGCCGCCGATCCCGTCGCCACCCTGCATCGCAATCAGGCCGGTGCCACCAATACCATCACCGCCATAACTGTTTGCAATAATGCCGGTGCCGCTGATGCCATCGCCATTTGTGGTTGCTGTTTGGGTCGGTGGCGCGGTCGCGCAGGCGGACATCAAAACGAGCGCAACACCTGCCGCAGCAAGCTGCTGCAGCGCGTCCGTTCCGGTCCTTGCCCGTTTGGTCCCCATTATGTCTTCGACTCTCAGTCCTGTTTATCGCCTAAGCTGTGGTCGTCATCGTAGAAATACAAGCCAAAATTGAACCTATAATTCGCATTTTCCAAGCTCTTATCTGCCTCAACCCGCTCTCTGGCCATACGGTTTAAAGCTAAAAGAGCATCCATGCCGACTTTTTCGGCACTTTTTTCCAGGTGCTTCACAGAAGTTTCAGTCAGGCCTCCATAATGAACGCTGCGCTCCAGGCGCGGGTTGCCGTCACCGAGCAGGTTGTGGGCTGTGGCCGCTAAGTGATCATGGATGTTGCGACCGAAATAGAAAGCTTTTTCGTCGAATCCCTTTTCCGGAATGAAGGCCTGTCGGTTGAGGACAACTCGATCTTGATCATCAATGCTGGCCACGCCCAGGCGCAGCCATTCATCCAACACCGCACGGGGCCTGACATCCTTTGAAATATCCTCAACCAGACCGTCAAAAGAAGGCTGCCCGGCACTTTTGCTTTGTCGGGGCAGCGGCAGGGGACGGCCCTCAGAATCCGTGGTTTCAGCGTCGCTGACCCAGCGCGAGACAATCTGCGCACCCAATCCAATGGCCTGAGGCATCGCTTTTTCAGTCGGGTGCTCTTCCCGCAAGCGTTTCACATCTTTGCGGTGCACGCCGGTCAACAGGTTGATGCGACTGTCTGTCTGGCGTTTGCCTTTTACAGGAAAGTCCTGCTCGGCAACCGAAACAAAGGTTTCTTTGAGCAATGTGGTCAGCAGCGGCAAGGTCACGCCCTTGCTGATCATCAAGCGCACGAGCGGCTTTAGCACGCGCCGCAGTGCAGAAATCAAGGCGTCAGGTGGCCCCCCAGCGGTGTGCGGAGTGCTCAAGGCTTAGCGCGATGGCATGGAAATTCAGGTTTCATGAAAAAGACCGTATCATGTTGTGGGAAATATTCCCACATATTTTTCTTGACGCGCCAGGATCAGCTGTTCTATGGTTTTTTTGTTCGTGGGAAATATTCCCACATAATAATAACCAAAGCAGTAGCAACCAACAAGGAAATGCTAATCCAGACAAACGTGTTCAGTACCCCTCTGTGATCTCGCTTCTCTGTCACTGTCCCTGAGTCAGTTCCTACCCCGGTGGCAGAAAGCATCAGTTGCCTCCCGCTTCTTTTTGTTTCCCACTGACGAGTGGCAAGCTTAGAGGGGCGGGAGGTAGCATTTTGGACACCTGGAATTCTCGTTTTATGCGTTGCTTTTAAGTCTCACTTCCCCTTTCTTTTCCGCTCACTCTTTTGCACACTCCGCCGCTCTTAAAAGAAGGACTTAAAAGTTATGGCGGTCGAGACTGAAACTGAAATTTTTGCAGATGCAATAAGTGAGATCACCGTCACAGGAAGTGTGGTTCGGGTTGATCTGCTGACCCTGTCTGTTTCAGAACGGGATGACCAGGGCCGCCTTAAACCGAAATTCAAACAGCGTTTGATTTTCCCCATTGAGGGGTTTGCTCATGCAACGGAAGCCATGTTGCAAATGCGTCAACAGCTCATTGATCGCGGCATCCTAACCCGCACCGATGACGAGGTGCCTAAAATGCATTTCAATGAAGCCGGGTCCAAAGAGCAGCCGAACTGACGCCCTTCGCTCATGCGGGGGTAAGGGCCAAGCTCGCCATCATCCATGTGGTCAGCAGCGCGACGACAATCAGAGTCAAGCCCGCCAGCCTCATCCAGAAATGAGATCGTTTAGACCCAAACTGTTTAGACCCAAACTGTTTAGAC